>JAZNBI010000089.1:0-8214 GCA_045586995.1 Eubacteriales bacterium
ATTATTTTAAAATTAAAATATTTTATGGAGGAAATTTAAAATGTCAAAAGCTACATTTGAACGCACCAAACCGCACGTTAACATTGGTACAATCGGTCACGTTGACCATGGTAAAACAACTCTTACAGCAGCTATTACAAAGACTCTCTCTCTCGGAAATAATGCTATCGAATTCTTGGCATATGACCAAATCGATAACGCTCCTGAAGAAAAAGCAAGAGGTATCACAATCAACACCCGTCACGTTGAGTACGAAACAGCTAATCGTCACTATGCACACGTTGACTGCCCCGGCCACGCCGACTATGTTAAAAACATGATCACCGGTGCTGCACAGATGGACGGTGCTATCCTCGTTGTTGCAGGTACAGACGGACCTTTGCAACAGACTCGTGAGCACGTTCTTCTTGCTCGTCAGGTTGGCGTTCCCGCAATCGTTGTATTCCTTAACAAGACAGACCTCGTTGATGACGCAGAGCTTCTTGACCTCGTTGAGATGGAAATTCGTGACCTTCTCTCGCAGTATGATTTCCCGGGCGATGATACACCTATTATCCGTGGTTCTGCTCGTGATGCACTTGAATCTTCCAGCACAGATGTAAACGATGCTGTATATCAGCCTATCTTTGAACTTATGAATTCTGTTGATAGCTTCATTCCTACACCTGAGCGTCAGTCCGACCTTCCTTTCCTTATGCCCGTCGAGGACGTTTTCTCGATTTCCGGACGTGGAACGGTTGCTACAGGTAGAGTTGAACGCGGTACAGTAAAAGTATCCGATACAGTTGAGATCGTTGGTCTTTCCGACGAAAAGAAATCCACCGTTGTTACAGGTGTTGAAATGTTCCATAAGCTTCTTCCTCAGGCAGAAGCAGGCGATAACATCGGCGCGCTCCTTCGTGGTGTTGCAAAAGATGAGATCGAACGCGGACAGGTTCTCTGCAAACCCGGTTCCATTCATCCTCACACAAAGTTTGTTGGACAGGTTTACGTTCTTACCGAAAAAGAAGGCGGACGTAAGAATCCTTTCTTCGCAGGATACAGACCTCAGTTCTACTTCAGAACAACCGACGTTACAGGTGTTATCGGTCTTCCTGAAGGTGTTGAAATGTGCCGTCCCGGCGACAACGTAGATATGGATGTTGAACTTATCACACCTATCGCTATCGAAAAAGGACTTCGTTTTGCTATCCGTGAAGGCGGCAGAACAGTTGGTTCGGGCGTTGTTATCGAAATTAAAGAGTAATTGAATTTTTAAGATCTCATTATGCGACGGGGGCTTTTGCTCCCGTCGCAGTTGATATGCTAACAGTAAAATAAATCTTTGGGGATTGGTGAAATTCCATACCGGCGGTAAATTTGAGAAAAAAGTAAAAAGGAATAAATATAGTTGATTTTTATATCTTTCGAATAAAATCTCTTTATCTTGCTTATTATTTATTACCTATTACTTATTGCTTCAAACATAGCCCGCGAACACGTAATTGTGCCGAACAGGTGAGAATCCTGTGCCGACGGTAAGAGTCCGGATGAGAGAAGATAGCTATTTTTTGCATCCCCGATTTTTGTCGGGATTTTTGTTATCTTCTTCGGGTTTTGTATTATAATTTACATAACATGGAGAAATAAACATGAAAAAGAACAGTGTATTTTCACTTCACAATATGACCAAAATTGCAATTTTAACTGCAATTGCGGCGGTCATTATGCTTTTTGAGTTTCCGCTCCCGTTTGCGCCCGGATTTTATGAGCTTGATTTGTCCGAGGCGGTGATCTTGATGGGCGGATTTGCTATGGGGCCGTTGGCGGCTGCCATAATGGAGCTGTTAAAAAATCTGCTCAATCTTATGATAAACGGAACGATTACTTTCGGAGTCGGAGAGTTTGCAAATTTTGTTATGGGATGTTCGTTTGTCGTGCCCGCATCCTTGATTTATCATTACCGTAAGACCTTTAAGGGCGCGATAATATCACTTTGCGTCGGAGTTGCCTCTCTCGTTTTTATCGGGTGCTTAATGAATTACTATGTTATGATACCCGCGTACGTTGCCTTGGCGAATTTGCCGCTTGAAGCAATTTTGAATTCGGCAAAAGAGGTAAATCCATTAGTATTCAATCTTGAAAGTATGATTATCTTTGCGGTAGCGCCGTTCAATTTGATAAAGGGCATTATATGCTCGATTTTGAATTTGCTGCTATATAAACGGCTGTCGCGGATACTGCATATATAAACAACTGACTTAAAACAAAAGGAATTTTTTCAATGACTGATAGAAAAAACAAGCTTTTGCAAATAATTTTATGGATAATTCAGGGCGCTTTTATAGGAGTCGGGGCAATTTTGCCCGGAATCAGCGGCGGAACACTTTGTTATGCCTTTGGAATATATCACCCGATACTTGAGGTGCTGTCAAACCCAATTCAAGGAATTAAAAAGCACTGGTTTAAGCTTGGATTTTTGTTGCTTGGATGTGCTGTCGGATTTGTAGGACTTTCGGGAGCGGTAGCATATCTGCTCAATTGGAATGAGAGTATTGTGCTTTGTGTTTTTGTCGGTTTAATTATAGGCACTCTTCCTGAGATATGGCATGACAGCGGAGAGCACGGTAGAAATAAATTTGCTTATATTTCGCTTATCATTAGCTTTATAATGATTACGGTGTTGTTTTTTATGCTTAAAAACTATTGGCGTATTACAATGCAGCCCAATCTTTTCGGCTGGGTTATAAGCGGTCTGCTTTGGGGACTTAGCTTTATCATTCCGGGATTTAGCTCATCTACCTTGCTTTTGTTTTTTGGAATTTACGAAAAAATGTCTGAAGGAATTTCAAAGCTTGATTTTTCTGTCATAATTCCACTCGGAATTACGATGCTTGCAACACTTTTGCTGCTGTCAAGAATTATGAAATGGGTTTTCGATAAATTTCATTCGATTGCATCTCATTGCGTTTTGGGATTTGTATTGGCGACAACTATTATGATTTTGCCGTCGTTTAGGGTTTCTGCATTAAATATTGCAATCTATCTGTGCTGTATTGCCTCAGGTACGGTCATATCATATTTTTTCACGCGTCTTTGCGCAAAAATGAAGGAAAAAACAACGGCGTGCGAAGTTAGCGTTAATTTGAAACGGAACTGACGCCGTCCCGAAATATTCCTCGCGGTCTGAACGACCGCGTTCCGCGTACGAAAACGGAATATTTCCTTCAAAATCTTGCCGCCCTCAAGGGCATAAATTCTATTTTTTAAAAATTGTCAAAAAATATTGCATTGCAAAATAAAATGTGATATACTATATACATCGAAAAATCTTATCAAGAGTGACGGAGGGACAGGCCCTACGAAGTCCGGCAACCTACATTTGCAAGGTGCTAATTCCTGACAGATGAGCTTTATTGTCTTAAATGACACTTTTTGCTCTCTGAAAAGAGAGCTTTTGTTTTTCTGCAAAACATATACAGAAAATTACGAAGAATTATAAAGAAGAAAGGTATGAATTTTATGAAAAAAACTTATTTTACCTCCGAATCGGTTACCGAAGGACATCCCGACAAGGTGTGCGACAAAATTTCCGATGCTATTTTGGACGAAATCCTGCGTAAAGACCCTATGTCAAGAGTTGCGTGCGAAACACTTTGCACCACGGGGCTTGTGCTTGTCAGCGGAGAAATAACGACGAGCGCTTATGTTGATATTCAGACAATAGTTCGCGATACAGTAAGAAACATCGGATATGACCGAGCAAAATATGGATTTGACAGCGATAGCTGTGCCGTACTAAACTCAATTCACGAGCAATCTCCCGATATAGCGCTGGGAGTTGACAAATCGTTGGAGCTTAAAAGCGGCGAGTCGGGTGAGGAATTTGAAAACGGCGCAGGTGACCAGGGCTTGATGTTTGGCTTTGCTTGCGACGAAACTCTGGAGCTTATGCCGATGCCGATCTCATTGGCGCATAAGCTTGCTAAGAGATTGACAGAGGTTCGCAAAAACGGAACACTGCCGTATCTCAGACCTGACGGAAAAACTCAGGTAACGGTGGAATATATCGACGATGTTCCAACAAGAGTTGACGCTATTGTTGTTTCGAGTCAGCACAGCGCCGATGTTGATATAGAGAAGATTCGCGCGGATATAACCGAGCATGTAATAAATCCTATCATACCCAAAGAATTTTTCGATAAGGATACAAAGATATATGTAAATCCCACTGGACGTTTTGTCGTAGGCGGACCATCCGGTGATACAGGTCTTACGGGAAGAAAAATTATCGTTGATACATACGGAGGATACGCACGTCACGGCGGAGGAGCTTTTTCGGGCAAGGATCCGACAAAGGTTGACCGTTCCGCTTCCTATGCCGCAAGATATATAGCCAAAAATATCGTAGCTGCGGGGCTCGCACGTAAGTGCGAGATACAGATTGCTTATGCAATCGGAGTCGCAAATCCCGTTTCGGTATTGCTTGATACTTTTGGGACTGCAACGGTTGATGAGGAAAAGATAAAATCGGCTGTATTGAAATGTATTGATTTGCGCCCTGCAGCAATAATCAAGCGTTTTGACCTCAGAAGACCGATCTACTGTGATGTTGCGGCATACGGTCATATGGGAAGGGAAGACCTCAATGTGCCGTGGGAGGCAACCGATATGGTAGATGCCCTTAAGAATCAATTAAAATAAGGGTGTTGAAAAAACTTTAAATTGCATAACCTGTACTAGGGGGTACGGCTTATGTATTTTGATTTGATTTTTAAAATATTGCTTGCAATATTCGCGGCTTTTGGCGTTCTTTCGCTTGTAAAATGCCTCGCTAATCTTGCAAAGCGTGATGAAAATGTCGGAATATATGTTAGAATTATGACACAAAAAAACGCTGACGATGCCGAAATGCTTTTGCATGAGGCATCGCGAGCGCGTTTTTTTGGAGGATGCGGTAAGATTAACGTATTGATTTCAAAAAATTTAGAGGATATTTCAGGGATTGTTGAAAAGCTTAAAAATTTTGAGGTCGATTTTTATATTGTTTAGCTTATTTGGGTTATTAAACTATGCGAAAAGGTGATTGTTGAATGAAAAAAATCGAAAAAAATATCAATACGTCCGCAGATGAAGCTGCCACAACTGAGCTTTGTGCCAATGTTGAGCACATTATTTGGTCGAATGACGAAAACGGATTTACAATATGTGATGTTTTGCTCGATGATGAGGAAGCTCCCGTTACCTTTACGGGAATAATGCCCTATCTTTCAGCAGGTGACAGAATCACCGCTGTCGGAAAATGGGTACATAATCCAAAATACGGAAGGCAGTTTAAGGTTGAGCAATATGAAAAAACCATTCCGTCTGACGCGGCATCAATGCTTTCTTATCTTTCATCGGGAGCAATAAAGGGAATAGGGCCGAAAACCGCGCTTAAGATTGTCGAGGAATTTGGTGATGATGCCTTCGATGTGCTTGAAAATCATCCCGATTGGTTAACGCAAATTCCCGGAATCTCGCCTAAGCGAAGCCGTGAAATGTCAGAGGATTTCAAAGAAAAATCGAGTATGCGTAACGCGATGATTTTTTTTAGAGAATTTTTCGGACCGGCGCTTACGGTGAAAATATATAATACACTTGGACAGTATGCGGTAGAAAAGGCAAAAGCGAATCCTTATATTTTGTGCGAAAAAATCAGCGGAATCGGATTTGAGCGTGCCGACGAAATGGCGATGAGTTTGGGCTTTTCAAAGACCTCGGCAGAGCGCATAATGAGTGGAATTCAATATGTTTTAACCGATTTTGCAAGACAAAACGGGCATGTGTGTCTTCCATACGACCAGCTTTCGGAGATTGCCTCGCGTTTGTTGGAAGCTGATATTCATTCTATTGAGGAGTATATATCGGCTCTTTTGGATAAAGGCAAATTAAAAAGCGTAAGCATAGACAAAAAGAAATATATTTATGATCTATACGCGTATGATTCCGAAAAATATATTGCTTCAAAGCTTGATCTGATAGACAAGCTTTGTGTCGTGACAGAAATTGAAAATATCAGAAAATTCATAGAAAAAGAAGAATTGGCAAACGGTATCGTATACGCCGACTTGCAGCGTAGGGCAATCGAAAACGCTTTGGAAAACGGAGTTATGATCCTTACGGGCGGTCCCGGTACGGGAAAGACCACCGTTGTGCGTGCGCTTATAGATATTTTTGAAGATATGGGGCTTGATGTGGCAATAGCGGCGCCTACAGGGAGAGCGGCAAAGCGCTTGTCCGAAGCTACCGTGCACGAGGCATCGACTATTCATAGATTGTTGGATACCGAATTTGGTTCTTCGGATGAAAGGCAAATGTTCAAGCGCAACGAAAACGATATGCTCGACGAGGATGTAATTATCGTTGACGAGGTTTCGATGATAGATAACTATTTGATGTGTGCGCTTTTGAAGGCAATCAAGCCGGGCGCTCATCTTATTCTTATAGGCGATTCCGATCAGCTGCCTTCTGTCGGAGCAGGCAATATACTTCGTGATATTATTGACAGCGGAAGGTTTTCGACGGTTAAGCTTAATGAAATATTCAGACAAGCGAGTCAAAGTCTTATTGTTACAAATGCGCATCTGATAAATATCGGAAGTATGCCGAAAATCGATGTAAAGGACGGCGATTTTTTCTTTCTTCACCGTCAAAATGATGATGAAATATCCTTTACAGTGACCGATTTGTGTAAAAATCGGCTTCCTCGAAGCTACGGTAAAGAGATCGTTGAAAATATACAGGTGATTTCACCGTCGCGTAAGGGCGAGGAAGGCACTGAAAATCTTAATTTAATGCTTCAAAGCGCGCTGAATCCCCCCGAAAAATATAAACGCGAATATCGATTTAAGGATATTTTGTACCGCGAGGGTGACAAGGTTATGCAAACGCGTAACAATTATGATATGAGATGGGATAAAAACGGCTCGGGCGGATGCGGAATATTTAACGGCGATATCGGTGTGATTCACGAGATCAATATTTCTGAAAAATATATGGAAATATATTTTGACGAACGAGTTGTCAGCTATGAATTTTCGTTTCTTGACGATCTTGAGCTTGCTTATGCAATTACGGTACACAAAAGTCAGGGCAGTGAATATCCGACGGTCATAATTCCTATCGGCTCATCTGCGCCGAGATTGCTGACGCGTCATTTGTTATATACCGCTGTGACGCGTGCGCAAGAGCGTGTGATACTTGTCGGGCGTGTTGACCTGCTTGAATATATGGTAAAAAATGATAGGCAATCCATGCGATATACAGGGCTGCTGGAAAGATTAAGAAAATAAAAATGAGCAGTTTTTTCGAGTTGTTTAAGAATTTGCTTTTTCCGCCCAAATGTATTTCGTGCGAAGAGCTTCTCGACATTTCGCTTGCTGAAAAATGCGAGAACGTGCTTTGCTCAAGCTGTCGCGGAAAATTTGAAAAGGCAAAATTGCACACCTGTTCTGAATGTATGCACGATATGGTGGATTGTCGTTGTATGCCAAAGCTTCTCAAGGCATCGGATGCATGCGCGCTTATCAGCTTGTTTATTTATGAGCGGAGGTCAACGGATGAGGACTCAAGTGCGGCAGATAATATTGTTTATTATCTAAAACGCAATAATTACCTAAATGGCTTTGATTTTTTGGGCAAACAGCTCTCATATCCTATTTCTGTGGCAATGGCAGAGCTTGGTTTTAAAAACGATGATACGTTAATTACGTTTGTACCGAGGCGCAAAAGCTCTGTTGTAAAGTACGGATTTGACCAATCGGAGTTGCTTGCAAAAGCCATATCAAAAAGAATGAAGATCGAATGTCGTTCGGTATTGGAGCGTAAATTTTCGTGGAGAAATCAGAAATCGCTAAACGCCTCAGAAAGAATCAAGAACGTGCGCAGAGCGTTTGCGATGGAAAATCCCGAATATATTATGGGACGTAACATAATAATTGTTGATGACGTGGTAACAAGCGGTGCATCCATGTCTGAATGTATAAAGATTTTAAAAAAGTTTGGTGCAAAAAGAGTTATTTGCGCATCGATCGCAAAATCCGAAAGCATCGCATCAAAAAGGCATTGATTTTTAATAATGGCTATTGTATAATATATTTGTATGTATTTAAAAATAAGATGAGGATTTGAACCGTATGTTTGCCGAAAAATTTTTGAGCAGTGATATAGGTATCGACCTCGGCACTTCTACCG
>JAZNBI010000090.1:0-3851 GCA_045586995.1 Eubacteriales bacterium
CAATTATTATGCTGGCAACAATATATAGCTCGGGGATTTGCGGAATAGACGGATTTATTGTCACGGTAGAATGTAACGGTCAAAGAAAGATCCCCACGTTAGAGCTTGTAGGTCTGCCCGATGCCGCGGTTAAAGAGGCAAAGGAAAGGGTCAGAACGGCTTGTGAAAACAGCTCGTTTAGATTTCCCGAGCTTGCTTTGACGGTCAACCTTGCTCCCGCCGACCGAAAAAAAGAGGGCTCGGCATTTGACACCGCGATTCTTTGCGGGATTTTGCGCTGTGCGGGAGTTATACATACCGAAACAGACCTTTCAGATAAATGCTTTGTCGGAGAGCTTTCACTTTCGGGTAAGCTTCGGGCTGTTCACGGCGTGCTGTGTATGTGCGTTGCAGCGCGCGACGCGGGACTTAAAGAATTCTACGTACCCTCCGAAAACGCCGCAGAAGCGGCGGCGGTAAAGGGTATTACCGTCTACGCGATAGACAATATAAAACAGCTCGTTGAGCATCTAAACGGAGAAAAGCCGCTTGCCCCATACGCTGCGGAAGATTTCTCGGAAAATGCGGAGCTTTTCGCTTCGCTTGACTTTTCCGACGTAAAAGGACAAGCCCAAGCCAAGCGCGCAATGGAAATTGCCGCCGCGGGAGGTCATAATATACTTCTCATAGGTCCACCCGGAACGGGAAAATCAATGCTTGCAAAGCGATTGCCGTCGATTCTTCCGCCGCTTTCCTTTGAAGAATCGATAGAATCCACAAAGGTACATTCGGTTTCCGGAACGTTGCCCACCAACACTTCCCTGCTTTCTCAAAGACCGTTCAGATCGCCTCATCACACGATGTCGGCGGTAAGCTTGGTCGGCGGCGGAATAAATCCGATGCCGGGAGAGGTTTCTTTGGCGCATAACGGGGTGCTTTTTTTGGACGAGCTTCCCGAATTTCCGAAAACCGTAACCGACTCACTCCGTCAGCCCTTGGAGGACGGGTGCGTTACCATCACAAGAGCCAACGGCAGAGTGCGTTTTCCGTGTTCATTTATGCTGGTTGCCGCTATGAATCCGTGCCGTTGCGGATATTTCGGGCATCCCACACATCCTTGCACGTGCAAGCACGGAGATGTGAAAAAATACATTTCGAGGATCAGCGGTCCTTTGCTTGACCGAATAGATATACAAATAGAGCTGCCCTCGCTTTCTTATGACGAAATTTCTCAAAGAAATACAAAGCCGGAATCATCCGACGCGATCAGAGAACGCGTAATACGTGCGCGAAATTTCGCAAAAGAGCGAATGAAAAACGAGAAGAATATCTTCTGCAACGCCCAGCTTGATGCCGCGCAGATTCGTAAATACTGCATACCCGACGATGATGCCGTGGCTCTTTTGCGAGCCGCCTACGACAAGCTCGGACTGTCTGCGAGAGGATACGACCGAATCATGCGCGTATCCCGTACCATTGCGGATCTGGACGGCAGCGAAACGATTCGTTCAAGACACATTGCCGAAGCGATCGGGCTGAGGAGCTTGGACAAAAAATATTGGAATTGATAATTTACCGATTATAACATTTTTTTGAAAGGAGGAGAATATGGCAAAGCAGCTTGGAATCGACCTTGGAACCGCAAATACACTTATCTATCTCAAGGGAAAAGGAATAATTCTGCGCGCTCCGTCCGTGGTGGCGCTTGAAAATCAATCCCGCAGTGTTATCGCCGTCGGAAGCGCGGCAAAAAAAATGCTTGGAAAGAATCCAAACACGATATCCGTATTCAAGCCCTTGAAGGATGGTGTAATCGCAGATTTTGAGGTTACGTGCATGATGCTCAACCGCTTTTTTGAAATGACCGAGGCGTCCTCCTTCTTCAGCCGCCCGTCCGTCATTATATGCACGCCATACGGCATAACCGAGGTAGAGCGTCGCGCGGTTGAGGACGCAACCTTTGAGGCGGGCGCAAAATCGGTGGCTCTTGTCGAAGAACCCATTGCCGCGGCAATAGGAGCGGGAATAAGGGTAGGCAGCCCGCGCGGAAACATGATAGTAGATATCGGCGGCGGCTCGACCGAGGTTGCGATAATCAGTCTTGGCGGCGTAGTTATTTCACGTTCGCTCAAATTAGCGGGCGACGAGCTTGACGAAGCAATAGTAAATTATATAAAAAACAAATACAACGTGCTTATCGGAAGCGTTTCGGCGGAAATGCTCAAAAAAAATATCGGCTCGGTACATCCTTCGGCGGACCGAGGCACTATGCAGGTAAGCGGACGTAACCTTTCCGCAGGCGGATTGGCGACTACGATTACCGTTTCCTCGGGCGATATACGCGAAGCGTTGCGTGAGCCAATGGATATGATAATCTCAACAATAAAGGGCGCTCTTGAAGCGACACCGCCCGAAATCTCCTCGGATCTGTATGACTACGGGATGCTGCTGACAGGAGGCGGTGCACTTCTCGGCGGAATAGCACAGCTTATTCAGGAAAGAACTAAGATCAACGTAAGCATAGCGCAACGTCCGCTTGACAGCGTGTGTATCGGAATCGGTAAAATGCTCGAAAGCTCCGGTGACGTGTCGGGAATGCTCAGATATCGCTCTCAATAAACTGCTACGAAAGGTAAAATATGCTTTTTTCTTCGCTTGAATTTTTATTTTTGTTTTTACCGATAACGCTTATTGTATATTTCATAGTACCGTTATCGTGGAGAAATATCGTCCTTCTTTTCTTCAGCTTGATTTTTTACGGCTGGGGCGAACCGATATACCTTTTCCTTATGATATTCACGATAGTTGTCGATTATCTTGCCGGCTATCTTATCGGAAGATTCGAGGGTAACAGACCGCGTCAGAAAACCGTGCTCGTTTGGTCTATTATAATAAATCTGGCTCTGCTCGGATTTTTCAAATATTTTGATTTTTTGCTTATCAGTATATCCGATATTATCGGTATAAAAACCGTCGCCCCATTGGGAATTTCGCTTCCCATCGGCATTTCCTTTTATACGTTTCAATCGCTTTCTTACGTTATTGACATCTATCGCAAGGATGCTTCGGTGCAGAAAAGCATTATAAAATTCGGAACCTATGTAACCCTCTTTCCTCAGTTGATTGCAGGGCCTATCGTAAGATACCGTGACATTGATGAGCAGCTAAGCGAGCGCGAGCATAGCATCGAGCTCGCCGCAGACGGGCTTCGCAGATTTATTTGCGGGCTTTGCAAAAAAATATTGATCGCAAACACCGCAGGAGTGCTTTGGGAAAATGCCAAAAATATTTTGCCCGAGCAACAGACGGTGCTTGGAGCGTGGTTTGGTATCATATGCTTCAGCATACAGATATATTTCGATTTTTCGGGATATTCGGATATGGCAATAGGTCTTGGAAAAATATTCGGATTCGATTTTCTTGAAAACTTCAATTACCCCTATATATCCAAAAGCATCACGGATTTTTGGCGCAGATGGCACATTTCGCTTTCAAGCTGGTTTCGTGAATACGTCTATATTCCGCTCGGCGGAAACCGTTGCTCCAAGCAGAAAATGTATTTGAATTTGCTCACCGTTTGGTTTTTGACGGGACTTTGGCACGGCGCATCCTGGAACTATATTATTTGGGGACTTTATTATTTCGTGCTGCTCTTTATAGAAAAGGCGTTTCTTATCAAGCGTTTGGGAAAAGCGCCGAGATTTGTAACAACAATCTATTCACTTTTCTTTATAGCAATAGGATGGCTGATATTTGCCTTTGAGGACAGCTCGGCAGGAATGATATACGTAAAGAATATGATAGGGATCGGAGGCGCAGGATTTGCTTCCGGAGTGGATATTTACGAGCTTTTCCGAAACGCCGTATTTTTG
>JAZNBI010000091.1:0-5016 GCA_045586995.1 Eubacteriales bacterium
TCTTCCTAAGACCGCTTGGCCTCCGACTTTGCCATTCTCGTGACGGAAAACACCTGTTATTAAATCGTTCTCGAAAGGATAATTGACTCTTACATTGTATGTGTCAAAGACAAGCTCTTCAAATTCTTTACGAGTCATAGAAGTATCCCCTCAAAGTTTAGTAAAACAATTATACCACACAAAGCATTTTTGTTCAATAAGAAATTTTCATTTTGCCACATATCATCAAGCGGCAACATTGGCACCGCAAAGGAGTTCAAAGGATTCGCTATGTAACCAAAATCAGAATGGCAGAGAAAGCGATAATCAAGCGAAATAAGTCGACGAGCTTGTTCGTCAGCGAGTGAGCGCAGATTGCTCCGCGGTGGCTCGCATTTGCGAGCATAGTGCACAGCACCAAGCGGCAACGTTTGCACCGCATAGGAGTATAAAGTGGTTTATAGAGGTAATGAATAAATGACGAAAGGAGCTCAAAAAGAGCTCCTTTTTGCTGTTGCAAAAATGCGTGATGTGTGATATAATAAACTCACCGAAAATCTAGAATTTGAAGGTGAGATAATGATTATTTTAATTACAGGAGCATCGCACACAGGCAAAACTGCACTTGCCCAAAAATTGCTCGAAAAATATAAATATCCATACCTGTCAATAGACCATCTGAAAATGGGTTTAATTCGTAGCGGCAACACAGAACTTACTCCTATGGACGATACGGAATTAGTCGAATATCTGTGGCCGATTGTTCGTGAAATGATAAAAACTGCTATTGAGAATAATCAGAACTTAATTGTCGAAGGTTGCTATATTCCATTCGATTGGCAGAAAGACTTTGACTCCGAATATCTTGAAAGCATCAAATATTTCTGCCTTATAATGAGTGAGAAATATATCAAAAACCACTTTGCTGACATAAAGAATTATGCAAATGCCATTGAAAATCGTGTGGATGATGAATGGTGTACAATGCAGAGTATATTGGCAGATAATGCTGAAGTTCTTTCCCTTGCACAAAAGCATAATGCGAATTACATACTCATTGATAATCAATACGAAATCAATATCGATTTATAACGACAAATTCCAATTTGTCGGGATGATATAAAGAGCGAGGGCTGACGAAAATGAATCGTCAGCCCTCAAAATTTGAGTCGCAGAAAGCAAAGAAAAGGGTTTTTACAAATAATTGAGAAAAAGCCAGGAAAAATCCAACAAAAAGCCCCAAAATCAGGCAAACATGTGGTCAACTGAAAACAGCCGATTTTGTGAAAAATATATAAAAAACAGCCGAAAACAAGTCAAAATAGCTTGTTTTCGGCTGTTTTTTGGTCGAGGTGACAAGATTCGAACTTGCGACTTCTACGTCCCGAACGTAGCGCTCTACCAAGCTGAGCCACACCTCGATGGTGGTTTTTTCGTTATTTTTTGTAAGTGGTCAAACATGTGGTCAGACCTCTTAAATCGGGATTTTTATATGATTGGTCACTACCTAAAAGGGCAGTATTTTCAAGGGTTCTCGGCGTTTGGAAAATTCGCAGAACGGTAAACGGCAATTGTGTCCCGAACCAAGCGCACTACCAAGCTGTGCCACACCCGGAAATATCAAACTTTACAACGTTGACTATTATATCACACTTTATTTTTATTGTCAAGGGATTGTAATATAAATTTATTTAATTTGAAAAAGAGTTTAATTATCAAAAATTACTTTTTCGGCGGCGCGGTATAATTTCGGATTTGTCCGATTTTCATACCGCGCCACCGTCTGCAAGTATTTAAATAAAGTATTATCGGGATGGAGAATATGTAAGATATAGTTTTTTAATAGTAAGCTCCTTAAAATAATTTATTTTTCTGCGGAAAGCGAGGATACTATAAATTTCAGATTTCCGAATACTTCATATTCGCCGAGCTTTGCGGGGATAAAATAGCTGTCGCCCTTTTTGATTTTATATGCTTTGCCGCCTTGTCGAATTTCACCCTCACCGTCAATGCAGAGCAGAGAATGGAAGCTCTCCTGGTCGGCGCAAAGCTTATTCGCGGAATTGGCACATTCGAGCAAACGAACGTTGAAATATCTGCAGTTTGCGAGCGCGCTCTTGTCATATCCCACCTCATATTGGATAGCGGCTATTTCATCATCGGTAAACGTGCGGACAACGTCAAGCGATTTGTCAACGTGGAGCGTACGCAGTGTTCCGTCCGCTTGCAGGCGGTCGTAGTCGTATACGCGGTACGTAAGGTCGGAATTTTGCTGAATTTCGGCAATCATAATACCCTTGCCGATAGCGTGAAGCATTCCCGACGGAATGAAAAATACATCTCCCGGTTTTACTTCTTGATATTTCATTGCGTCGCCGATCTTATTTTCGCGTACGCAGCGGCAAAATTCTTCTTTTGTAATCCCGTCGGCGAGTCCGTACACTATCGAAGCGTCCTTTTCGGCATCGATTATATACCACATTTCGGTTTTTCCGACGTCATGCTCTTTTTCTGCGGCGTATGTATCGTCGGGATGCACCTGAACCGAAAGCTTGTCGCAGGCATCTAACAATTTTATCAATAGGGGGAATTTTTTGCCGTCGTATGTCGGCGAAACGGTATCAAATCCGACGCTTTCAAAATATTCGGCAAGAGTTTGTCCCGCGAAGGTGCCGTTTTCGATTTTACTCATTTCGTCGTCGCGAACCGAAAGCTCCCAGCTTTCGCCGATGTTTTCTCCGATATCGGCTGCTTTTTTGCCCCATTCCGAGGCGAATTTGTTACCGCCCCAAATTCTTTCTTTCAGTACATATGATAATTTTAAAGGATATCTTTTTTCCATTATAATCTCCGTTCTTAATATGTTTTACCTTATGATATCACAGTTTGTTTTAAATGTCAAATTATTCTTTACAAGAAATGCGTATTATGGTATAATAATTTATATTTCGAAGCATATTCGCATAACAGGGAGGTTCTATGAAGATTGTTTTTAGATATTTTATTGCTTTGGTTATAATTTGCTGCGCGGTTTTTTATATGACCTCTTGCGATGCCTTTAGGGGCAAGTCCGCATATGAAATTGCAGTTGAAAACGGATTTGTTGGGACCGAAAGCGAATGGCTTGCCACGCTGACCGGAGAGATCGGTCACTCTGCCTATGAGGTTGCGGTCGAAAACGGATTTGTCGGAAGCAAAAGCGACTGGCTCGCTTCCTTGCAGGGTATTCAAGGTAAAAAGGGAGATACCGGCGCAAAGGGCGACAGAGGTATCGGAGTTGCGTCCGTATACGTGGACGAGCATTTGCACCTTATCGTTGTAATGACCGACGGTCAGAAGACCGATGCGGGATATGTGGGGGCAGGCAAGGAAATTACAACGGGTGAATTGAAATTGAACGTCAGCGAGCTCAATCTGCTTGAAGATACATTTTTTGTTTTGGAGGCAAGCCGCTCGGGTATTTTTTGGAAATCCGAAAATCCCGACGTTGCGCAGGTCGCAAATAACGGGCTTGTCGTTGGAATTTCGGAGGGCAGTACGGTGATCACTGCCGAAACTATAGACGGCGAAAAGGTGAGCTGCGCGGTTTCGGTCGTCAATTTCGACCTTAAAAAGAATGCGGACGGTGAGTATATCGTAAACGGATATAACGGATATGCCGAGAATTTGGTCATTCCTTCTACTATAAAGGGAATACCCGTCAGCGAAATCGGCGGCTCGGCATTTTTCAATAATTCGACCTTAAAAAGCGTGACACTACCGAACAGTATTAAATCTATCGGAAATACCGCATTTGCTTGCTGTTCTCAGCTTACCTCGGTAACACTCGGCGACTCGGTCGTTTCTATCGACGATGCGGCGTTTTCAAACTGCCCGATGCTTTCGAGCATAAATCTGCCGAATTCGCTTACGGAGCTCGGCGCATCGGTGTTTAATCTTTGCTCCTCGCTTGAAAGTATCTCGATCCCGTCGGGAGTTACCGAGTATCGCGGCTCTTTGTTCTCATCCTGTACCTCGCTTAAAAGCATCACGATAGGAAACACGGTGACGCTTATTGATATGTTTGCTTTTTATGGCTGCACCTCGCTTAAAAGCGTTACTATTCCGTTGAGCGTGCTTACGATAGGCGAAAATGCATTTGCTAACTGCAAAGCTCTTTCCGAGGTCGTGTTTATGAACACGGGTGTTGAGGTTTTGCCCGACGCTTTCAGGGATACCTTGTGGATAAAGATGACTATTCCGCCTCAAAACGACGATTTCGTTGAAGTTAATGACGTTGTTACCGTCAGCGGAACAGAGTCGCTATTGTTAAGAAAGCTTCCAAGCGTCGACGGCGTTGCCGACGCAACGGCTGCGAAGGGAACAAAATTGACGCGTATCGCGGTTGCGGGTTATTGGAGCAAGATTCTTTATGAGGGTAATATCCGATACGCCGCATCTAAATATCTGCTCAGAGGAGAGCTTGCCGCTTCGTCGGGCGCGCCCGAGTTTACACCTACGCTTGAAAAGGTCGCGATTGCAAATCCTTCGGGGCTTTCGCTAAGGAGCTATCCTTCGCTTGACGCGGGACTTTCTACCGTAGAGCATTACCCCGAGTTTGGCACAGAACTTATCCGTATCGGCATCTATATTGAGGACGAGGCAACGGGCTACGGCTGGAGTCAGGTCGTATATAACGGCGGCGTATATTACGCAAGCAACCGTTATCTTGAATTGAAATAAAATAGGAATCCGTATCCGCAATTTGTGCGGATACGGATTCCTATTTTATTTCATTGTCATCTTCCTTGTCTGCGTTTTTTACATTTGTCAATAAATTCATTTATTTTAAGTTTTACTATAATCTTGCTTCGTACTCTCTCATATAAGTTATCCGCTTCGGGAAACGGGAGAAAGGAGCCGCCAACACGCTCACGAAACAGACGGTTCATTCGTATCTTGTGCCGTTTGCTTGCGGGCGGGATTTGGATATCCTTGCATTCCTCGTTAAATTTTCTGATTTTCTCGTCTTCCACTTCGAATAACACACGAATGAAA
>JAZNBI010000092.1:0-2098 GCA_045586995.1 Eubacteriales bacterium
TGGTGAAAAGGGTCAGATCGTGATACCCAAGGAGGCAAGAGATATGTTTGGTATTGCTACGGGAGATTCTGTCGTCGTTTTGTGTGACAAGGAAAAAGGAATGGCATTGGTTAAAGCCGACGCCATAGAAGAATTTGCCGATGAAGTATTGAAAGGATTCAACAGCAAATGATAGAAGCGAAAAATTTGACTAAAAAATTTAAAGATAAGACAGCAGTCGATTCGATAAATTTAAAAATAGAAAAAGGAGAACTGTTTTCACTTTTGGGAACGAATGGCGCGGGCAAAACGACCACGCTAAAGATGCTTTCCTTTTTAAGTCACCCCACAAGCGGAGAAATTATAATAGACGGTAAATCTGCAAAAGAAAGCTCTGACGAGATAAAAGAAATAATCAATTTATCTCCGCAGGAAACAGCCATTGCGCCGAATTTGTCGGTCTTGGAAAATTTAGAATTCATGGCAGGCGTATACGGAATAAAAAACAAAAATGAAAAGATCAACGAGCTTGTAAAGATATTTAATCTTGATGGAATATTAAAGCAAAAAGCTAAAACACTATCGGGCGGCTGGCAACGAAAGTTATCAATAGCAATAGCTTTGATAAACGAGCCCAAAATCCTGTTTTTAGACGAGCCGACCCTTGGATTAGATGTTATTTCAAGGAGAGAATTGTGGGAAATCATTCAAAGCTTTAAAAACAATATAACAATAATTTTAACTACGCATTATATGGAAGAAGCAGAGAAATTATCCGACAGGATAGGAATAATGGCAAACGGAAAATTAAAATGCATCGGCACGCCCGATGAATTAAAGGCGAAAGCCAAAACAGATAATTTCGAAGATGCGTTTGTCACATTGGCGTTAGGCGGTGACGTGCAATGAAAGCTTTAAACTTCGCGAAAAGAAACGCAAAAGAGATAATAAGAGATCCCTTAAGCATAATATTTGCAATTTTGCTGCCGCTTTTTTTGTTGTTTATATTTCAACAGTTTGAAATACCCAATGAAGTATACAATATAGAAAACTTTACACCGGGAATAATAGTATTCGGTTTTTCGTTTATTACGCTTTTTACCGCTACATTAGTGGCAAAAGACAGGAGCACCTCTCTTATTGCAAGATTGTGCGCGAGCCCTATGAAAATAAAGGATTATATCTTGGGTTATGTATTATCGGTCGTGCCGATAGTTGTGTTGCAAAATATATTATTCTTTATAGCCGCGATACTCCTCGGGTTAAAGCTTAACATTAATATTTTGCTTGCAATTATTGCAGCAATACCGATATCGGTGTTGTTTATCATATTGGGAATATTTATAGGATGCTTTACGACAGAAAAATCAGCAAGCGGCATTTCGAGCGTCGTGGTGCAATTGGTTGCCTTTACGAGCGGAATGTATTTTTCGAGCGATATGATGGGAAAGGGCTTTGATATTGCTTGTAAAGCACTTCCCTTTTCGCACTGTCTAAATCTCATAAAGAGCGCATTAAACAATTCTTCTTCGGAGCTATGGATATCGTGCGTTATCGTGATCGCCTATATTTTGGCGGCAGGAATACTGACAGGCATTTTATTTGGCAAAAAATTAAAAAGCGACAGCAAATAAACGCGCTAAAATGCAAAAATCAATATAATTTCAATAAATATCCCCCCATAAAACGGGGGGATTTCAGTTTCGGGCAAAGCCCTAATACTACCGGCTACGCACAAGTGCGCTTTAGATTGGCCTGCCAGCCATGCAACTGTTACTTGCTACCCGTAAACGGGTTCTCTTTGCATCTTATTGTTACTTGTAGGGACAGGCGTCCTCGACTGTCCGCAGACGCAACGACTTGCGCAAACCTCGCTTATGGGGTATCTGTCGTGCCGACACTTACACAAATATAGGATTTTTTCTTGTGTTACTGCTTCTTTTACCTTTTTTGTTTTCTGCTCTTTATATTTAAAAATATATGACAATTTAGAAGTCATTCTGGTCGTCCTTTATAAATTGATTTATATAATCAAATGTAATTACTTCGTTAACTCCTGATACATCTTCATAAGCTCTGCAACACAGCTGCTCTCCGTCATTGTCTTTACATCAAACCC
>JAZNBI010000093.1:0-6161 GCA_045586995.1 Eubacteriales bacterium
GCTTGGTGGCGGCTCTATACGTATTCACGACGGTGAGCTTCAATCCAAGATGTTTTCGGTACTCGGGCTCTCGCAGGACGAAGCGAATGAAAAATTCGGATTCTTACTTGAGGCATTTAAATACGGAGTACCTCCGCACGGCGGACTCGCTTTCGGTCTTGACCGTCTTGTAACCTTACTTCTCGGTCTTGAGGATATCAGAGATGTTATCGCCTTCCCGAAGGTTCAAAATGCTTCCGAGCCAATGAGCAGATGTCCTGCCGTTACCGACAAAAAAGCACTTGAAGAATTGGGAATTACCGTAGTCGAGCCGGCTCCGTCGGACAACGAAAATGAATAATACTCAGTCAATTCGTATCTCTCACCCATTTGCAAAAATATTTATAACGCTTTTTATAGCTTTTATCGCGCTTTTCGCGTATTTCAATAATTTTTCGATTTGTATTTTTTACAAAATAACAAATATTCCTTGTATAACCTGCGGCATGACGCGCGCTGTCGTATCAATATTGCGGTTTGATTTTGCCAAAGCCACCGAATATCATTTTATGGTATGGTCTTTACCGATAATTTATTGGTACTTTTTGACCGACGGGAACGCATTCGGCATAAAGCTACTGAACATTTCGGTCGGAATTACGGTCGCTCTCGGATTTGTCGCAAGATATATTTGGATCTTATTCAGTATGTAATTTTTATTTTCGGAGGTTCATATGTTCTGTTCTCACTGCGGTCAAAAAATCGATGATAACGCGCGCTTCTGCACAAACTGCGGCGCGCCCATAAGCCAAAACAGCGAAGCATCTCAAAAATCCGCTCAAAACACGGCTTTTTCTACTCCTTCTCCCGAAGCAAAATCAAAATTAGCTGCCGGATTGCTCGGAATCTTCCTCGGCTCCTTGGGAATACATAATTTCTATCTGGGATATACAAAAAGAGCAGTGGCACAGCTTCTCATAACCGTACTCACCTGCGGAGCAGGAAGTATTGCTACAGGCATTTGGGGTCTTGTCGAGGGCGTTTTTTATCTTGTAGGCCACGAAGGATACAAAACCGACGCTAACGGTGTAAACCTTGTAGATTAACAACCTTTAAAAATAGGTTTTAGCAATGCTTTTGCTTTGCTAAAACCTATTTTTTATTTTAACAAACGGTTGAAAGTTGCAAAATAATATAGTATAATAAAATAAATATGAAAAAACGGCGAGGAAGGAAGCTTTATCACTCAAAGCCACGGTAATATATATGGAACTGAAAAAAATTGCGGTCTTATTCGGCGGAAATTCTTCGGAATATGACATTTCTTTGCAATCGGCGCATACGGTTTTGGTAAATCTCAATAAATCAAAATATGATATCATAGCTATCGGAATCACACGCGACGGCGAATGGTTCAGATATTACGGCGACTATGCTCGTGTTGCGGATGATACGTGGCATAAAAACGAGAATGATCTGGTAAGCGTCGCTGTTTCGCCCAACAGAAGTGTAAAAGGAATTATTGAGTTCACAAGAGGCGGATGTAAAATAACAAAATTAGATGCCGTATTCCCCGTCCTTCACGGAAAAAACGGCGAGGACGGTACCGTTCAAGGCGCATTTGAATTTGCGGGAATACCGATTGTCGGCTGCAATACGCTCGGCTCTGCGATCGGAATGGACAAAAACCGCTCACATATACTTGCAAAATCAGTGGGAATTGAAGTGCCCGATTCATTTTTGATCACCGCGGTTCCCGAAGATGACGCGCTTCGCGACATAGCTGATTCTTTGGGATATCCGATGTTTGTCAAGCCGGTGCGCGCCGGTTCATCCTTCGGAGTTACAAAGGTCTGCGCTTATGACGAGCTGCTTCCCGCCATACGCCTTGCATTCGAGCACGACTCCGAGGTTATTATTGAAGAAAATATAAACGGCTTCGAAATTGGCTGCGCTGTGCTCGGAAATGACCGACTTATCACAGGCAGAATTGACGAGATCGAGCTTTTGGACGGATTTTTCGACTATACCGAAAAATATTCCGACGGAACTACAAAAATACATATGCCCGCAAGAATTTCTGCCGAAATCGAAAAAATCGCGCAAGAAACCGCCAAAAAAATATACCGTATTCTCGGATGCTCGGGATTTGCCCGTGTAGATATGTTTTTAACACCCGAAATGCGTATCGTATTTAATGAGGTCAACACGATTCCGGGCTTTACATCTCACAGCCGATATCCGAATATGATGAGGGGCATCGGATTTTCTATTGAACAGGTTTTGGACATGCTCATAGACGTTGCCCTCGGAAAAGAGCAAGCTCTGCTTGCCGAAAAGGGCTCTATATGAAAAAGTCGGGCGAGTCGTCATACGGCGGAATCGATTTTTTCAGAATTATCGCGGCGCTGCTTGTTATAACCGTTCACACCTCACCGCTTGAAGATGTGAGCGGAATTGCAGATTTCTTACTTACACGCGTAATCGCTCGCACCGCAGTTCCCTTTTTCTTTATGACGTCAGGATTTTTTATACTTGATAACGCAAAAAAAGCCGTCAGAGCTATAAAAAATCTCCTTGTAATATACTTTATCAGCACTGTTATATATATTCCCATAAATATTTACAGCGGATATTTTAAACAGGAAAATTTATTCTTTAACATTTTAAAGGATATTATTTTTGACGGTACTTTTTATCATCTTTGGTATCTGCCCGCGGCAATTTTGGGCATACTCATTTCCTTTTGGCTTGTAAAAAATCTGGGATTTAAGGGCGCGATAGCGGCAACGGCTTTTCTTTATGCCGTAGGTCTTTTCGGGGATAGCTATTTCGGAGCTGTTTCTTCGGTTGACTCTTTGAACGTATTTTACAAAGCGTTGTTTTCGGCTTCGGATTACACTCGAAACGGTATTTTCTTGGCTCCAATCTTTATCACGCTGGGCGCTTATATCAGAAAAAGAGAAAAGGCAATTTCCGCGCCCGTTTGCATATCGGTCGGCTCTCTGTTTGCGCTTTTAATGATAGCCGAAGGACTGATTTTGCGTTATTACGACCTGCAAAGACACGACAGTATGTATATTTTCCTGCCGTTTTTGATGTTCTTCTTGTTTTCTTTTCTGTTGTTGTCCAAAAGAAAGCGTTCTGCCGCAGCACATTCGATTTCGCTGTGCTTATATATCATACACCCTATGATGATAGTTGTAACACGCCTTTGTGCAAAAATCACACATGCCGAAAAATATTTAATAGACAACGGGCTTATCCATTTCGGAGCTGTGCTGTTACTCTCTTTTATTGCTTCTGTCATGTTGATATGCTTTAAAATGTGGCGTAAAAAGCATCTGAAATAAAAACAAAAAATCCTTTTGCGGGACAGCAAAAGGATTTTTTGTTTTTACAAATCGGATAACATCAGCATATCATAATAACAGCAACCTAAGGAGTTATCACAATGTTAAATATATTTACATCATTTTCTCCGCCGATACAAGCACTGATTGCTACGCTTTTCACGTGGGGCGTAACCGTCATCGGCGCGAGCTTTGTTTTTTTCTTCAAGCACGTGAGTAAAACAGTTATGGACGCAATGCTCGGATTTGCGGGCGGCGTTATGATAGCGGCAAGCTTTTGGTCGTTGCTTTCACCTGCAATAGAAATGGCTATTTCGCTTGAAATCAACAAATGGATTACAGTCCTTAGCGGATTTTTATGTGGCGGAGCACTTCTCTTTATAGGCGACCGTATCTTTTCACATTTCGAAAAAAAACTGAATTTCAATTCTGCTTCATCCGAAACACAGCTACGCAAAAAAAGATGCTTTATGCTGATTTCCTCAATAACTCTGCACAATATTCCCGAAGGTTTAGCAGTAGGCGTTGCCTTTGGCTCAGTAGCATACGGTTTTGACGGGTCAGAGCTTTTTGCTGCAATCCTTTTGGCTTTTGGCATCGGAATTCAGAATTTTCCGGAGGGCACTGCTGTGAGTGTTCCGCTTCGCCGTGAAGGGCTCTCGCGCGGTAAGGCGTTTTTTTATGGGCAATTAAGCGGAGCTGTTGAGCCGCTTGCGGGTGTGCTCGGGGCATTACTCGTACTCAAAATACGCCTAATGCTTCCGTTTTTGCTGTCATTTGCCGCGGGGGCTATGATATATGTTGTGGTAGAGGAGCTGATTCCCGAAAGTCAAACAAACGAAAAGAAAGACATTATGGCAATCTTCACACTTATCGGCTTTTCGGTCATGATGACTCTCGACGTAGCTCTGGGATAGCTTTTATTACTGTCTTGTTGCCTTGCTTTCGCAATAAAGGCATCTGTAAATTCGCTTCTCACGGTCAGAAAGACAAAAAATATGCGGCAGTTCTTGTTCCGTAGAGGTTATGCATCTCGGATTGCGACATTTTATGATATTTGTAATTCTGTCAGGCAGTTCGGGATGCCTTTTTTCGCAAACCCTGCCATCTCTAATAATATTTATCGTAATATCGGGGTCGATATATCCGATGGCATCAAGGTCTATGTTAAGATACCCATCAATCTTAATGATATCCTTCTTTCCTGTTTTACGGCTTTGAACATTCTTTATTATAGCCGTAGAGCAGGTCAAGGTATCCAAATTCAAAAAGCGGTAAAGCTCCATTCCCGTGCCTGCTTTTATATGGTCTATTACAATTCCGTTTACGATTGCGTCAATGTTCATACATTCACCTCCAAAAGCATAAGAATCAAAGCCATACGCATATATTTTCCGTATAAAACCTGCTTAAAATAGCACGCGCGGCTGTCATTGTCGACCGCGGTGGAAATTTCATTAACTCTCGGCAACGGATGCAAGATAGAAAGGTCTGACTTTGCGTTTTCCAATTTGTCGGGAGTTAAAATATAGCTGTCCTTTAAGCGCACATAATCCGCCTCGTTGAAAAAGCGTTCGCGCTGAACTCTCGTCATATAAAGCACGTCAAGCTCGGATATAACGCTCAAAAGGTCTGCCGTTTGAACGTATTCGATATTTTTCTTTTTTATAACGTCCTTAATATAGCTCGGAAGCTTTAATTCTTCGGGTGAAATGAGTACAAATTTAATATTTTCATATCTCGAAAGCGCCTGTATAAGCGAATGCACCGTTCTTCCGAATTTCAAATCACCGCAAAAGCCCACCGTCATATTCGAAAGGCGTCCCTTTTCCTTTGAGATCGTAAGGAGGTCGGCTAAGGTCTGCGTTGGGTGATTGTGTCCGCCGTCACCTGCATTTATAATCGGAACGCTTGCGTTGAGCGAAGCTACGAGCGGAGCGCCCTCCTTCGGATGACGCATGGCTATAATATCAGCGTAACAGCTTACAACCTTGGCAGTATCCGCAACACTCTCTCCCTTTGAGGAAGAGCTGCTCTGCGAATCCGAAAATCCGAGCACGTTACCGCCAAGCTCATACATTGCCGCTTCAAAGCTCAATCTCGTACGAGTGGACGGCTCGAAAAACAGCGTTGCAAGCTTTTTGCCCTTGCACACCTCGGAATACTTTGTAGGATTTTCGATAATATCGTTTGCCCTTGCTATAAGCTTGGAAATCTCATCGGTGCTAAGGTCTAAAATATCGATAACGCTTCTCATTTTGCCTCTCCTATCCAGCTTTCGTCGGAGGGGTTATCCCTGAATTTAAGCAATCTCTGAACGTCGGTTTCGGCAATATAACCACATTTAGCCGCCTCGGATACGACCGTATCAAAATCAGTAATGCTCGTATTTTCAACACCCGATGCAGCTATTCTGTCGAGTCCTTTTTTCATATTATAAGTAAAAATACTAACGATTCCTATAACGTTTGCTCCTGCCTCGCGCAAAGCTTCAACCACTTCCAAAACGCTTCCGCCGGTAGATATAAGGTCTTCGACAACAACCACCTTTTGACCTTTTTCGAGCTTTCCTTCGATTTGATTTTGTCTGCCGTGGTCCTTGTTACCCGAGCGCACGTATCCCATGGGCATTCCGAGTAAATGAGCCGTAATGGCAGCATGAGCAATACCTGCGGTGCTCGTTCCCATCAAAATATCTACATCGGGATATTTTGTTTTTATAATTTCAGCGAATGAATTTTCGATACTGTTACGAACCTCGGGCGCGCTGAGCGTCAATCTATTGTCGCAATATACCGGACTTTTTATTCCGCTTGCCCAAATAAACGG
>JAZNBI010000094.1:0-22045 GCA_045586995.1 Eubacteriales bacterium
CCCGCCGCCAGCTCCACCGTGTCCTCGTTAAGCTTGGTTTCAAAGTATTTTATTTCTAACCCCTGCTCCTCTCCGTATTTGTCGAAAGAGGGCTTGTCGTAGGGCTTGGCGTCAAAAAAAGCAATTTTCATTTGTTTTCTCTCCTGCGAATATTTTTATAAATATTATGCCGTAAATTGTTACCATTCAACCTTAAAACAAATAAAAACTGCCAACCATAATAAAATTTTAAAAATCGATTGAAATATTTATAATTATGTGATACAATAAAGTCCACAAAAGAATAAACGCAAAGCATCGGGATATGAATTAAATATTCGTTGTCGGGCATACTGCAAGACGGTATGTTCGGGGATAAGGAAATCACGGTGAAAATCCGTAGCAACAGCCATTACCGTAATTCTGCTTGCACAGCAAGCAGTCAAGTCGGAATGCTTATCGCTTTGTGACACGTAAAAGTCTCTTGGGCAACATGAGGAGATTGTGAAAAACGAAAGGTTAGAGCCGATGTACTCTAACCGCGCTTTGCTGTGGGCAGGACAGCAAGCGGCTTGTCACAGTACCCTCACGAAGTGTGCTTTTATTTTATCCTTTTGCAAAATATTGAAAGGATAAATCAAAATGAAAAGAACAGTAAAGTCAACGATCTCTATTATTATCTCTCTCGTCTTTGTTTTTGCGCTCGTGTCCTGCAACGCGGTAGAAAAGACAGGCGCATGGAAAAACGCAACCTACCTAAAGGATATGGAATTCGGCAACGGCTCAAAAACTCTTATCGTCGAGGTCAAAGCAGAAGAACAGCTCATAACCTTTACCGTCAAAACCGACAAGGATACAGTCGGCGCCGCTCTCCTTGAGCACAGCATTATTGCAGGCGAAGAAAGTCAGTACGGCTTATACGTTAAAACAGTCAACGGAATAACTGCAGACTATGACGTAGATCAAAGCTATTGGGCGTTTTATATCAACGGAGAATATGCTATGACCGGCGTTGACAGCACCGAAATAACCGAAGGAACGATATACCAGCTTGTGTACACCAAATAACAAAATCGCACAAAAAAGCAACGCAGCTTTGCAAATAAAGGAAACGGTTATATTCGCAATGCTCGGTACAGTTATGTTTTGCTCAAAGATACTAATGGAAATCCTGCCGAATATTCACCTGCTCGGAATGTTCACAATGACCTATACCGTAGTATTTCGAAAAAAAGGGCTGATTCCTATTTACGTATACGTTATGCTAAACGGTCTGTATGCGGGATTTAATACGTGGTGGATACCCTATTTGTATTTATGGACGGTCCTTTGGGCAATAACCATGCTTCTGCCAAAACAACTTCCCAAAAAGGTAAAGCGGTTTGCCTATCCTATCGTATGTTGCGTTCACGGACTTTTGTTCGGTACTCTGTATGCGCCCGCGCAAGCTTTAATGTTTGGAATGAGCTTTAAAGCAATGGTGGCTTGGATAATAGCGGGCTTACCGTGGGACTTCGTACACGGAATCGGAAATTTATTCGCGGGTATGCTTGTCCTTCCGTTGAGCGAGCTTCTTGAAAAGCTGATGAAAAAACAACATATTGTATAAGATTAAAAAGCGGCGAGCTGAGAGCTCACCGCTTTATTTATTCAATCAACAAGCATTTTTTCGCTTTTTCATCGTCAAAGCGAAAATTATAGTTACTATCGCGCTGGCAAAAGAGGAAAACAACGGCGTAAGCCAAACTCCGTTAAGCTGCCATATCGGAGATAGGATAAATAAGCATCCGATAGGAAATACGAGCGTGCCGAAAAAGGAAGTCAGAAGCGATCTCACAGGGCGTTCGACAGCCGTAAAGAAGGAGGAGAAGCACATATCAACCCATCCCGTAAAATAGGATAACGAGAAAAGCTTCATTCCAATAATGCTTACCGCCAAAAGCTCGGTGTCCTCCGGCTTTACAAACAGAGGGGCTGCGTATTCTCCAACAAACATCATAAACAGCATCGATGCGGCAGAAAGCACAACGGCTCCGATTATGACCCGCTTAAAGATCGCCTTGACCTTGTCTGCAAGCCCTGCGCCGTAACAATAGCTGAGCGCGGGCTGAAGCGCGTCGCACATACCGAACACAAGCATACCTATAAAGCTATCAACATACATGATAACCGAAAAAGCCGCCACTCCCGTCGTTCCGCCGTAGGCAAGCAAAAAGAAATTAACACGACCGACATTACAGACATAGAAATATTGCTGAAAAACTCACTCGAACCGTTGGCAAGAATACACAAAAAAGCTGCAGAAGAAATCTTTCCCTTAATATAGTACAAATCCATTCGTTTTCCGCAAAACATAAAAAGCGTTATTACAGAACCGAGCGCCATAGCAATACAGCTTGTGAACGCCGCCGCCCAAATACCTTGGCCCAGCAAAGCGATAAGGATCACGTCAAGCACAATATTAAGCGATTGCGTTGCGATTCCAAGCCACATTGACAGCTTTTCCTTGCCGCAAACGCGCAGAAAATTGTCGGTTGCGTGATAGAAAAGCATTAACGGAGAAAATAAAGCATAAATGCGAATGTATGTAATGCCGTATTCTATGGCTTGCTCGGTTGCCCTCGGGGCAAGCAGGCGAACTAAGGGCTCGGCAAAGATCAATCCGAGCACGCCTATAACGAGTGACATAAAAAATATAAATTTAAGAGAATATGTAAAAATAAGCGAAGCTTCTTTTCGTTTTTTCTCTCCGAGCAAAACCGAAATTCGAACAGACGCGCCCGTGGCAATCAGATTTGCGAATCCGAAAACTATCATAATGATCGGCATGATAAGATTAACAGCGGCAAGGGCGTCCTCGCCTATAAACCGCCCTACGAAAAGTCCGTCCGCAATCTGATAAAGCGCGCCGAACGCCATCGTTATCATTGACGGGATAGCACAACGGAAAAACAGCTTGGTTGGCGGTAATTTTTCAAAAATCTCGGAATCCATATAACCTCCATAAAAAACAAAAAAGTTCGGCAACGCAAAAAAGCGCATTACCGAGCTCACTCGACATCTTATCCGACAGGCGGCCTGCATGGTCGCCGCATAAATTGCGATACAACCTTACGATCCCCTACACTACGGTGTACTGTCCTCCGATGACTTGCTTGGCTATTGTATCATAAAAATCTGCAAATGTCAAGCCGGAATTTTGATATAGGATGCCGATTCCTACACCTTATTTTTTATCTTATCTCTTATCCGAAAAAGTCGCGTGAGAAATGTAGAGAAAATAGATCTTGCATCTGAGTAAGGTCAATTTTACTTGGTAATATGGCTTTAAGTCTATCATTTCCGCGCTCCTTTCGGTTTGTAACACACATTATACCGAAAGATTGCGAGAAGTCCAGAGGTTTTTGAAAATTTATATATTTTCTCCCGAGGATTTTGCGGTGTTGAGGGAAGCAATCAAAATTCTTTTAATTTCCGTACACCTGTCAAGTAAAGCTTTATCGTGATAATACCCGCTTTCTAAAATCAACTCGACCCAATATTCAGTTTCAGAACATTCCTGCAAAGCAATTTGCAGTTTGGCAATAAAGTCAGCCTTGCCGTGAGCGTAAAATGCTACTCTAATATTTGCGCCAATGCTCGTTCCCGAGCGCAAAAACTGATTTATCAATGCACTCTCACATTTCGCCACTCTCAAATCCTTGCACACCTGTATCACTTCAAGTGCAAATGCCTTGGATTTTACAATCAACGGACTTTCAGCCATAACCTTACCGCCTTTAGCTTTGATATATCAATTATACCATAAAACCCATTACTTTTCAAGAAAATATAATAAAAAAAATGCTTTTTGCCACAGCAAAAAGCTACATTAAATACCTATTCACTATTCACTATTACTTATTACCTCCAAATCCCCGAGGTTTTAGTGAAAAGCGAAGAGTGAAGAGTGAAAAAGTAATCCCCAAGGACAAGTCCTCGGGGATTTGGTTGCGGAGGTGGGATTTGAACCTCACGACCTCCGGGTTATGAGTTCAAAAAAGGCTGTTTTTCATCGTTTTATAATGTGTTATAAAATGTTGATATTATACGGTTTTCAGAGTGATATCGTTTTATATCGTTTTATAATTTTTAGTTGAATTTTTCATCGTAGTTGAATTATTGTTGAATTTTTAGTGAATTATTTTTGATAAAAAAATAAGCGGTTAAGGCGTAAAATCCTCAACCGCTTTTTTGTTGCATATACATTGAAAAAGTCAACATTTGTCAACATATATATTTTTGAATTTCAACTTTTTTCAACAACTATATATTTTGAATTTCAGGTTTTTTCAGGTTGTTCCCCCACTATATAAGGAAAATGTCAGGTTTTGTTAGGTTGTTATCCTTTTTTATATCTGCCCATTATTCTTTTTTATAGTGGGGAAAATCTCTTTTTTATAGTGGGGAAGTATTCAAAAATTTCTCTTGCTTCGTTCTCGCTTCGTTCCCTTTTTTATGGTCTTCAAAAACTCCAATTCTCACCGCTTCGCAACCGCTTCAAGCGGATTTTTCACGGCTTCGTCTTGGCTTCAATTTTGTTTTTCTCGGGCTTCGCTCGTGCTTCATTTTTTGCATTTTCTCTATGTTCGCTCTTTGTTCGTTGAGAAAATCAAAGTCAAAATCATCAAAAGAGAGGTCAATATCAAGGTCAATTTCAAAGTCATCAAAAGAAAAATCAAGGTCATCAAGATTGAAATTTATCGACACTTCCTCGACAGTTAAATTGTCATTTTTCGCCTGTTCCTCACCTGTTAAAATGGTATTTTCTCGGAGTTCGCTCGGAGTTCGTTTCATTACTCAACTATTTTATCTTCCTTTCAATAGTAAAAATTTTGTTTTCCGCTTTGTCATATACTCGCAAACCTGACGGAATAATCTCTATTTTTATTGTGTCGGTGTCAACCGTTGTATAAGGCTCTGAAACGCCCTCTGAACGCTTTACACGCTTTGTTATGTAGTTGTACTCCTTATCTGCCAAAAGGTCATATACTGCCGTTTTGTTGCCCTCTCGGACAATTTCAACACTATCACTCTGATATAGCATTTTCGGCTCATTTCCGCACCCTGCAAATAACATCAAACACATAGACAAAAGCAACACAAAAGCAATTTTATTCTTCAACCGTGTTCACTCCCTTTTTAAGTTCTCGGATTTCAGCCTTTAACTTTTTAATCTCTTTACGCATTGCGACTTTATCATTGAGTAAGTCCCTTATTTTCTCATTGAGTAGGTCAATAAGCATTGCGTTATAATCTGCCATTTTCTTTTTCACCTCTTTTCATATCTTCAAAAATTTTTATTGCTTCCTCTGTCTTTTGGACTTCCTTTTTGAGTTTCAAAAGTTTCTTGTTATAAAACTTCAAAACCTCGTCAATATACAAAGATAAATTTTGCATTTTTTCTCCCTTTTTCGCTGTCTGTGCAAAATGTGCATTTTTTATGTAAAGTATCTCTATTTGATATAATAGAGTAGTTCACATATTTTTTGCACAAATTGCACATTTACAGTTAATCATAATAAATTCGGTCATATTTACGGCTTGAATACGAATAATAAGGCGGTCTTTCCTCGATTTCGTCCTGAATAAGAACATAATCTTTTATAACATTGCGGACGGTAGCACCGTGTATTGTTCCGCTCGGTGCAAATATGTTCTTGCCCCTTAATTCATCAAAGAAATTGCCTTTATTTTCAACACCAAAACCATTATTTGAACACCATTCTTTATACTTGATATAAACATCAAGGGCTTTTGTGTTCGTGCCTGCCTGCTGTTCCAAACATTCCGCTATAAAATTACCGATTTTGTCGCTGTTCGTCCTGTATTCATCGGTGGCGGTGGTAACTGCCTGCGGTGGCTTTGCTCCGTCTTTATAATAGAGTTTCAAGCCCTCAATACACCAATTAAGAATTCCGCTCAAATTTTCTGCTTTTATCAACTTGTTTTTAAGGTTTTTGTCCTGTTCGTGAGGCTCAAAATGCCGGTCAAAAGTGATTACATTTATACGCCCACTTGTAAACAGGGTATCGTCTGTAATAAGCGGTAAAAAGTTAGTGTTTATAAACAACTTAAAGCGTGGTATAAACTCAAATTCTCGCTCGTGCAAGTGCCGTGCGGTAATACTATCACGCCCCAAAAGGTTTTTGAGTAAGCCTACATCAAAAATCATTCTTTTAGGTGGCTCGGAAGCGTTCAGAAAACGGCAACCGTCAAGCCGTGCAATATCTCCGCTCGCTTGTCTGCTGTCCTTGTTTTGCTTTTGTGCAAGTGTTTGAGGTTGCATACTCATTCCGTAGCCTGCCGTATTACCCAACATATAAAGCATTGTTTCAATGAGTGTAGATTTGCCGTTTCTCGTAGTTGCACCGTACAAAATAAAGCAAGTTTCAAGATTAGTGTCAGCGGTCAGCGAATACCCTAAAATCTTTTGTAAGTATTCCGTTTTGTCGGTATCTCCCTGCATAACCTCTTTTATAAACTTTTCCCATTCTTCTGATTTTGCGGACGGCTCATATATAACATTGCTGATTTTTGAAAGTAAATCATCTGAATTATGAGGCGTAAAATCAAAAGTTTTCAAGTTCAAAGTACCGTTTTGACAGTTAAATAAATCAAGGTTTTTGTCAAAGTCTGATTGCGTTACAAAGTGAATATCCCTGCTGTCCTTTACCATTGTTTCACGGAAACGGAGCTGTCCTAACTTTGAAACATAATCAATGTAGTTTTGTTTCTGTTTTTCATCTTCAATGGTAGTAGCATAAATAAGCAAACCGTCAGCAAGTTCCTTTGCCTTGTTCAGAGTCCGCATACTGCCCTCGTCCCTCGTCCATACTTTACCGTTATAAAAATACCATTCTTTAGCGGTGGCGTTGTATCTGCAAGTGTCTTCGAACACTTCTGCAAATAATGCTCCAAAACCTTTGTCATCAAGGGAAAATTTGCGGTAAGCGTCCAACTCTATGAGTTTTGATACTATGCCCTCATTAGCCTTTATTTTGGCTTTTATGCCGTATTCTCTCTTGCTTGGTCTTGTTATACCTGACAACTCATAAAGGCGGTCTATTGCCCCTTTTAAGTCCGTATTTTCGACCGCCATTATGTAGTCAATAACACTACCGCCAACATTACCACTTGCACCGAAACAGTTAAAAGTTTTAGTATCGTGATAATAAACAAGGTCCTTTCTATGTCTGCATATTTCGCACCGCTCAAACATTGCACATTTTGAGTTATTAAAAACCGTTTTGCCGTTCCGCTGTTGCAGATAACCGAAAAAGTCAAAATCTTCTTTCAGGCGGTCAAGTTCTTCATTGCCTGTTTTGACTTGTTTCTGTTGCTGTGGCTCTTGCAGTTTCAAAACATTTTCAATGTCGATTGTAGCGGATAAATCGCATATAACTACATCTTTATTTGTGCCGTAAAATATGCGGTCTGCATTAGTACAGGAAGTATCACTCTGCGGAAAGAGTTTTACAAGTGTTTGCGCAATTACTGCCCTTAACGCCTGATTTGTTACAGTTTCATTCATTACAAAACAAAGTCTGTATTTTTCCTTTTGCTCCGAATGTGAAAAACTATAATAATAAAATGCAGGCGGTAAATTGTATCTGTTGCAGATTTCAAGTGCATTTACAACGGATAAAACAGGCTTGTCCGATTTGTCATTATCAATATCAACCATAAAAAGCCGTTGTTCTTTCCAATTTTCAGCCTTGCACCCTTTACCGTCCATTACTGCAGGGCTAATACTGTACCCTCTCTGAATGTATTTTATAAGCGTTTCAAGGTCTATGTCTTTGATTGTATTTGCACCCTGTAAGCGTGGCTTTATAATTGAAATATGTTCTTTTGGCTTTTCCGTGTAGCCTTTTGTATCAATGTGTATTTTTAGCAATTATCACCACCACCGTTTTTTAGATATTCAACAGCAGGCTTCATAGCCCTTTGCATATCTTTTATTCTGCCCTGCATTTGTCGGACGAATTGCTCAATATCTCGGTCATCAGCAGGCAACCAAAAACCGCTTTGAGTATTACTACAAATAAGTGTCCCTTGTTTGCGTAGTGCATTTACTGTGATTGTCACATCTCGCTCATTCCAACCTAAATATTTAGCAAGTTGTTTTGCCGTGATTGCGTTTTCCTCTCCGACAGATAAATAATCTGTGAGTTTTAGCGGTTTATTTCTTCTCATTCTTTCACCGCCTTTTTGCTTTCCTCTGTCAGCTGTTCAAGTAAAAGAGGATAGTTTATCAGGCATTTTTTACCACACATAATATGCGGAATTTTGCCCTGTTTCTGCATTAGTCTTAATGCGTGTTCAGATAAGATATTTGTTTTTGCTACTTCTCTAATAGTCATAAATTGAGGCATTTCACACATTGCGTTCACCTCGCAAAAGTTTATCAATAGCAGATGAAACAAGCTCTTTTCTGTCCTTGTTCATTTCTTCCCTTAACCACCTGCAAAGAGTGGCTTCAGATATGCCGATTTCTCGTGCAACTTCATAATGACAAAGACGATTTTGTTTTATTTTCATTCTAATTTCTAAATTATACATTCTTTTTGTTCCTTTCATAGAATTAAAGGTTGTGCACTTCCTTTGTAACTTTATTATAAATGATGATGATAACTATTGACATTGTCAAAATGTTGTGATACAATATATGATGAAAGGAAACATTTTTAAGGAGTGATATATTGAAGCACAGATTTTTTGCCTGCTACTACTCAAATTCTTCAAAAGTAGATATAATCTTACGTATTGGTTTTGAAAACTATGAAGAGATGAGCGAAAGTGCAAAAAAGGCATTTGAAAACAAAGAAATTACTTTTCCGTTTTATATCAACACTAAATCAACTTATAACTATCAAAATTTAGTTGGTGATTTATTGTTACACGAAAATTTTTATTTTTCTGAATTGTTTGAAGCAGTATCTAACAAAATCCTTTTTTCGCAACAACTTTACTTTACAAAACAAGATTGTACAAATTATGTTTTGAGGGATAGTTTTACAAAGAATTATTTTGAAATATTTGCAAGTAATCGTCTATTAAATTTATATCGCAAAGTGGCAAAATCAATAGATGTTTCCACACAATCATTGAAAATAGAACATCTAAACATTGACGATAATAAATCTGACTTTATTTTTTATTATGAGAGCGATAATATTAGAGATATTGTTTTTTCATCAATTCACTTTGCATTAGAAAACGGATATAAATTTTCTCAATGCTCGCATTGTCGGCGTTGGTTTTTCAAGGAAGGAAGCAGAGCAGGAAGCAATAAAAAATACTGCAATCGAAAAAGCACTTTTAACGGATACGAACATTTGCCCTGTGAGCAAGCTGTGAGAAATATCAATCAAGAATTACAAAGGGAAAAGAAAAGAATATATAATTCAATGGTAAGGGAGCATTTGAGTACAGAGCAATTTGTTTATGACTTTTTAGACGAATGTGCAGAGTATATGACAAAAATCAAAAAATGTGCTTCGGTGCAAAATTTATCTGATTATTGGAGTTTCTTAAAAAAGTATAAGGACGGTGTAAATAATGGCTAATATTCAAGAAAGACGAAACAAAGACGGCAAACTGATTTCATATTCAATTCGTGTTCATCGTGGGCGTGGAGCGGACGGAAAACAACTCAAACCATATACAACCACCTTTGATGTATTACCTACTTGGAAAGAAGAAACAGCACGCAAAAAAGCGGAAGCATTTGCAAGCGTATTTGAAAAGGAATGCAGGGACGGAATAAAAACAGATAACCGCCAAAGATTTGACGGCTATTGTGATTATGTTATCGGCTTAAAAGAACAAAGAGGCGTTAAACATTCAACGATTGTCAGATACAAGGAATTGACTACAAGAATATATCCTGTTATCGGTCATATAAAACTCTGTGATTTGCGTGTAGACCATTTGAACGATTTATATACATCTTTGTCTGCTGACGGCTTAAATAAAAAAACAGGCGGTAAATTATCGACTAAAACTATAATCGAACATCACCGTCTGATTTCAACTGTATTGGAACAGGCTTTCAAGGAAAGACTTGTTATATTTAATGTATCAAGACAAGCGGAATTGCCTCGAATGGAAAAGAAAGATGTAAACTATTTTCAACCGGAGCAGATAGAGGCTATCAGAAACGCCCTTGAAAATGAGCAACCAAAATGGAAAATGCTCGTACATCTGTTATTGATAACAGGTGCAAGGCGTGGGGAAATTCTCGGTCTTAAATGGGATAAAGTAGATTTTGACAAAAACCGCATATACATTTGCAACAGCATTTTATATTCATCTGACAGAGGCATATATGAAGATACGCCTAAAACAGAAAAGTCAAAAAGATTTGTTACATTACCGATAGAAACAATGAACGAATTGAAAGCATATAAACAATATCAAGCACAGGAATTTTTGAGAAATGGTATTCCGTTTAATTTTAGCGGTTTTGTATTCTCGCAGATTGACGGAACGGCTATGCACCCTGACAGCGTTACAGATTACTTGAAAAAGTTTTCAAAGAAATATAATCTGCCTCACATCAACGCTCACGCATTCCGTCATACTATGGCAAGTCTTTTATATTTCAATGGAGTTGACAGCGTTTCCATTTCTAAAAGATTAGGTCACGCACAGGTTAGTACAACCGCAAATATATATGCTCACATCATAGAAGAAGCAGACCAAAGAAACGCAGATATTTTATCTGACATTTTCCTAAAAAAAGCGTGATTTTTTATATCGAGTTGAATTATTGTTGAATTATTGGCATAATGTGAATAAAAAAAGAAAACCTTGTATCTGCCGAAAATGGCTTAAATACAAGGTTTTTCTTGGTTGCGGAGGTGGGATTTGAACCTCACGACCTCCGGGTTATGAGCCCGACGAGCTGCCAGACTGCTCTACTCCGCGATATTTAACTGCAGCACCTGCTGCTTGGTGCCGGAAACGGGAATCGAACCCGTACGATACTCACGTATCACGGGATTTTAAGTCCCGGGCGTCTGCCTGTTCCGCCATTCCGGCGAATTGAGAACACAGATAAGGCAACTTAGCTGCTTTCTAAAGGATATTATATCACAGTTGTCTTTGTTTGTCAATACCCTAAAATTCATTTGTCGCTCTTAAAAACGTTTATTTCAAAAAATTATTGACATTACATAACTTTTTTTGTATACTGAACTTGTATATTCATTTTGTCAGGGGGGATAAAAATGCTTTTTCGCGATTTTGCCGACACATTTTATGATATGCCCCTATCCCCCTCATTATTCACAAAAATCAACTTTTTTGTGTTTGACCGTTGCGGAAGCATCATAGCTTCGCAAACATCTCAGAAAAAAGCCGAAACACCCGCGCTTTTCTTCTCGCTTATCGAAGAAAGCGACCTTCCTTTTCTGCTTAACGCGCTCGAAAGCGGAACCACTCTGCCGATAGCTCTTAAGGTTCGTACGCGCGGCTTTGCTCTCGTATATACCCACACGAATATCTCGTCGAATCTTTGCATGGCTATCTCTATTGACGAGGATGACGTTCAATTTGTCCTGTCGCTGAAAAGTCTTTTCTTCGGCACGGTTATTCTCTCGCCCTATGTCGATTCGCTCGCTTTGCCCGCTGCCCCGAACAATGACGGGCTGTATCACTATAAAGCCCTCGGCTCATATCTGTGCGACGCGTTCGGCATTTCCCAAAATCATCTTAACATAAGCGTAGCGGAAAGCTCTTTGCGGCTTCGCCAAAAGATTCAAGTGCTCGCGGCTATCTCAAAAAGCGATATCGGTATTGAGCTGCCAAGCGAACGATCTCTTGGCGCGATAACCGAATTTATAAACACCGATATGTTTTCGCTTCGGCTTTTCTGCGTGCTGCTTTTTATGAAGCAATGCAATATAAAGTCAAAATGCACCATATCCTTCAATATCGATATGGGTGACCTATACGTCAACATAAACGCCACAGCGCACAATGAAGCGGCGATGCGCTTTTTCAAGCTGTTGACGGCTGCGTATCCGAACAGCGCGGATATTTTCGATATCAATATCGCATCTGACCATATTGATATAGTTTTTTGCGTATCCAACAAGGAGCTTGAATATATGAAATTTCTCGCCCGGAGATTTCTCAACGACAAATTTTAAAGAAAGGAGCTTTACAATGGCAGAGCTTATCAATTCTCCGATCACGACTTTGCGGGGCGTCGGACGCGCTCGCGCGGCATCTTATGCAAAAATAGGCATAAATACGGTATCCGACCTTCTTATGCACTTCCCTCGCGCATACGAGAATCGCGGTGATATAAAGCTGCTCAGCCAATGTGACCCGAGCGTAAAAAACGCCGTTGTGCTTACCGTAGCAACCGAGCCAAGGCGCACAATGATCCGCCGTGGCATGACGCTTTTAAAGCTCCGCGCCTATGACGACAGCGGAAGCTGTGAAATTACCTTTTTTAATCAGGATTTTTTAAAGGATATCTTTAAGCTCGGCGAAAGCTTTCGATTTTGGGGCAAGGTAGAGAGGAAGGGGCGTCTTTATACGATGTCCTCCCCTGCATACGAGCCATGCATCGAAGACAAGACGCTTCCTTCGCTTGTTCCCGTGTATCCGCTTACTCAGGGATTGACTCAAAAGCAGCTTTTTCAAAATATAGAGTCGGTTGTTCTTCCGCTGAGTGAGGCAATGCCTGATTTTCTTCCCGACAAGGTTCGTATCGAAAATTCTCTTTGCACGCTCGGATATGCAATTCGCAACATTCACCGTCCCGATGACTTTGCCTCGCTGGCAATAGCCAAGCGGCGCCTCGTTTTTGATGAGCTTTTCGTTTTTGCGACGGGGCTTTCGGTCTGCGGCAAGCAAATGAAGCAAAAGGGCGCGCCTACGTGCGCCGATAATGATATTTCCCCGCTGTTAAAATTACTTCCCTACCGTCTGACAGCGGCGCAGGAGCGCGCGATTGGGGATATAAAACGGGATATGAAAAAAAACGAGCCGATGAGTCGAATTCTCGTTGGTGACGTTGGCTGCGGAAAGACGGTTTGCGCCGCGGCGGCAATGTATATTGCGGTTCGAAACGGCTATCAAGCCGCGCTTATGGTTCCAACCGAAATTTTGGCATATCAGCATTATGCCGACCTTATGCCCATCTTTTCATCGCTTGGAATAAGCTGTGAGCTGCTTGTCGGCGCAATGACCGATTCGCAAAAGAAGGCGGTCAAGGCAAAGCTTACCGCAACCGAAAAAAGCAGTCGGCTCGATATTGTCATCGGCACCCAGGCGCTGCTTACCGACAACGTAAGCTTCGCCGCGCCCGGACTTGTGGTGACCGACGAGCAGCATCGCTTCGGAGTTACACAACGCGCCCTGCTTTCGCAAAAGACCAAGCTTTCGCACGTTTTGGTTATGAGCGCGACGCCGATCCCGCGCTCGTTGGCGCTCGTTATGTACGGCGACCTTGATATTTCGAAAATAGACACCCTCCCTCCCGGACGCCAAAGAGTATCTACCTTTGCCGTTGATGAAAGCTATCGCGAACGGCTGAACGGATTTATTCGCAAGCAAGCCGCAGAGGGCGGTCAGATATATATCGTTTGCCCCGCGGTCGAGGAAGCCGAGGACGCCGACGGCGATCTCGGCATTGAAAGCGTGGGAAATGATTTATTTATAAAGGAAGAACACCCACCTTTAAAAGCGGCTGTACAGTATGCGCAAAAGCTTCAAAGCATTTTGCCCGACGTTTCTGTGGGCTTTGTTCACGGCAAAATGAAGAGCCGCGAAAAAGAAGACGTTATGAAGAATTTTGCCGACGGTAAAATTCAGGTGTTGGTGTCCACGACGGTAATCGAGGTGGGTGTTAACGTGCCAAACGCCTCGCTTATGATAGTTGAAAACGCCGAGAGATTCGGGCTTTCTCAGCTTCATCAGCTGCGCGGACGCGTTGGGCGCGGGACGCGAAAATCCTATTGCATACTTATGTCGGACAGCCAAGGCGACTCCGCAAAAAAGCGCCTTGAGATAATGACGTCGACCTATGACGGATATGCGATTGCCGAAAAGGATCTGGCAATGCGCGGCCCGGGTGACTTTTTCTCGGGCTCCTCCGAGGACAATATCCGCCAGAGCGGCGGAGTTCACTTCCGATTGGCAAATCTTTGCGAGGACACGGGGCTTCTTTCTTCCGCATTTGACGCGGCAAAGAAAATTTGCGGTATTTCGCCGAATTTAAACGAATTTCCTTTGCTTAAAAAGAAGGTCGGAGATATGTTTTCGCTCGACAGAAACGCGTTAAATTGACACGTATGCGCCCATTTTATCGTTTTTTATATCTTGCCAGCGCAAGTTGAAGAATTTTTTCGCACAGCTCCTCGAAGTCAAAACCCATTGCCGCCGCCTCCTGCGGAAATAAGCTGGTGGGCGTCATACCCGGCAGGGAATTTGCTTCAAGGCAGTAAAATTCGTCTCCCTCGAGGATAAAATCTATGCGCGCGTAATCATTAAGCCCCAGCGCATAAAACACTCGAAGCGCGGCGGCACAAAGCCGCTCCGTATCCGATGCGCTTAAATCGGCAGGACATATCTCAAGCGTTTTTCCGTGATATTTATTCTTGTAATCATAAAATCCCTCGTCAATTACAATTTCAATGGGAGGAAGCGGTATGCCCCCGAGTATGCCTACCGAAAACTCCCTGCCGCAAAGCTTTTTTTCAGCGAGCAAGCCGCCGTCGCAGTCGGCTTGCTCGCTGATTGCAAAAATAAGCTCCTCGCGGCTTGAAGCCATGCATACGCCTATACTCGAACCGCCGCGGCAGGGCTTTATCACACACGGCAAGCCAAGCTTTTCGATAATTCGGTCTGCTTCCTTTTCGCTGAAATCGTCGGCGTCTACCTCAAGCCATTCGGCACTCGGGATTTTAGATGCCGCGAGTAATTTTTTTGTAAGGATCTTATCTGCCGCGGCAATCGCCCCGAAATATGTAGCTCCCGTATGCTTTATCGAATATGCCTCGAGCAACGCCTGAAGCCGCCCATCCTCGCCCATTCCGCCGTGTAAAGCGATGAAGGTCATATCCGCCAACGCGCAAATACTCAGCACGTGTCTGCCGATTTTACCGTTTTTTAATTCTTGCGGGGGGTTGTGCAGATTGCGCATAATGCTCGTTTTCGGATATTCAAAAGAAGCGCGAAAAACCGCAAGCGGCTCGTTTTCACAAAAATAAGCATCCTCGCTCAAATCAAGAAGCGCCACCTTGTGCCCTTTTCTGACAAGCGCTGCCGCTATTTGCGCGCCCGAGGAAAGCGAAACCTCTCTTTCGGACGAAAAACCACCTGCGAGAACAACTATGTTCAAAAAAATCACCCCCACAACCTCAAAAGAATTCTCCTTTAATCAGGTTATGCGAGTGATTTATGATGTGTCATTTTTATTTTTGCTCGAAAGACAGCCCGAGCTTAACAACTCGGTCGTTTCCTCCAAGGTCCTTGATGACCTCGGTGCAGAAGCCGAAAATGCCGCCCATTCCGCTGACCGACGCCCCTTGGTCGAATCCGATCTCGAGGAGCATCACGCCGTTGCCGCGCAAATATTTTTTGTATTCGCGAATGATCACGCGGTAAAAATCAAGTCCGTCCTCTCCACCGTCAAGCGCGAGCCGCGGCTCAAACTGCAGCTCGGGAGAGAGCGAATTTATCTCCTTGCTTTTTATATACGGAGGATTTGACAAGATAGCGTCAAAGCTTCCGAGCTCCTCCATAAACTCGGGCGAAAGCACGTCGGCGCGCAAAAAGCCAATTCGCTCCCCTACACCGTTCTGTTCGGCGTTTCGTCCCGCAATTTCAAGTGCCTTTTCGGATATTTCAACCGCAACCGCCGTGCAATCCTTGCGTTGCGCCAAAACCGAAATCGCAACGCAACCGCTTCCGGTGCACAGGTCGATAAATCTTGCGTTTTCGGGCAAAAGCTGAACCGCCTTCTGCACGAGAAGCTCGGTATCGGCGCGAGGAATAAGGCAGTTTTCATCCACCTCAAAGGTTTGATCCCAAAAGCCCCAATGCCCCAATATATATTGTAAAGGATACCGTCTGCATCTTTTTTCAACCGCGCGTTCAAGCTCCTCCGAGGAAAAATCCTTGTCGCGATCGAGCATCAAAACACTCCTGTCAACTCGGCAAAAATGCTCGATAAGAAGCGAGGCGTCCACCTCGGCGCTTTCGATTTCGGACTCCTTTAATTTTTCGCAAATTTGATTATAAGTCATAAAAACACTCCTAAAAACACATTGACTTTATAATTATATCAAATTTTTCGGTCGGTGAAAAGAGCTTTTTGATTTTTTTCTATACTGTAAAAATTTTTTCTTAAAATTTTTTTCGAAATGGTTGATTTTTAATCAAAATGTGGTATACTGAATACAGAAAACATATTTTAGGGAGGTATTTACTATGTTCGTAAAGAAAGAAAAGACAAATTACGGAAAGATTTTCGCCATTACAATTGCAGTAGTAGCAGGCGCTTGTGCAATTATATTCTTCGCAGCAAAGCTTCTCGGCAAATACTTCAGCTTCTGTGAATGTGACTCCGAGGATTTTCTTGATGATTTTGAAGATGAGTGCTGTGACGACGAAGCTTGCGAAATCTGCCATCCTCGTGAAAAAGACGATGAAATCGAGGCAGAGTCGGAAGACGAAAACATCTAAGCTTGTCAATTTAATTTTAATAATTTATTGTAAACATAAGGCATACGGAAAACCGTATGCCTTATGTTATTTCTTAAATCAGCCATTTGATGCACTTTTCGAGCGCGACACCCTCTCTTTGCGGAGTATCAAATTGCTGTGAATACTCTATAACTCTGTGAATATAATCGGAAGCGAATTTTACCGACTGCTCCAAGGTATCTTTTTGCAGAAGCTTGCCAAGCAGAACCGACGCAAATAAATCTCCGGTGCCGGGATATCCCTTTTCGAGCTTTTCGACGCTGTAAAAAAAGCTCTCGTTCGACCGCGAGTCAAAAGCGGCTGTCGCAACCGATTTTGATTTGCTATGAACGATTCCCGTAATTACGGTCTGCTTTGCGCCCAAAACGCTCAGCTTTTCATATAGCGAAAGCACAAAGCGGCGCGCTTCGCTTTCGCTCATATTCGCGGTTTCGGTATACGGAGTATCGGTCAAAAAGCACGCCTCGGTGATATTCGGCGTAATAACGTCTGCCCCCTCGCAAAGCTTTCGCATGCCGAGCATAAGCTGCTCTGTATAAGTAGAATACAGCTCTCCGTCGTCCCCCATAACGGGGTCAACCAAAACAATGGATTTTTTTCCGAATTTTTCTATAAAGCGCCCCACTGTTTCAATCTGCACCTCGCTGCCCAAAAAACCCGTGTAGATAGCGTCAAAATCCAATGAAAGCTTTGAAAAATGAGCGAAAATCTTCTCCATGTCGTCCGAAAGATCGCGAAAATGAAGCTCTGAAAAGCCGCCCGTATGCGTTGAAAGCAACGCCGTCGGTATCGGAATTACCTGATTTTCCATAGCAGAAAGCGCCGGAATAACTACCGTAAGAGCACATCTGCCAAAGCAGGACAGGTCATGAACGGCGGCAACCTTTTTGGGCAGTGCCGTCACGCGGCCTTCTTTTTTATTGTCCTTCATAACCCTCCTCCTTTCTCCTCTGAAATGCATACTAATTTTAGCACACTTTAAACTGCGTGTCAATATATTACGGCAATCCTCACCGTAAGCTTGTATTTTAACCTTTTAGAAAGGGGCTGCGCCATTGGCGCAGCCCCTGCGAAAAAAAGCCGACGGTCGGCTTTTTTGATGTGTAAAAGCAATCATATTGCCATTTTGCAAGGTTTTTTTCGATATTTTTTTGTAATCGTTTTTTCGCGTATAACGTGATCGTGAAATGATCTTTGCCAAATATCTGCTCCGATTTTTTGGATACGTAACGTTTCATCTGCCCCACCGCCGTTAAAATGCTCGTGGGGGAGGATATCAGCCGCCCGTTATCAACATCCATTTTCATCACCCATTACATTATAGCAAAAATCGGCAGAGAAATATTCCGACTTCCTTATGAAAAGTTGGGCAAATCAAGACTTTTGTGTTAGGGTGTAAAATTGTTACCCCAATATGGGCTCATCTTCAATCGTATAAATCAGAAACTCTTTTTTCGCCTTGCTACGGCAACCGTTCTAAAAGTAGTTGGATTGCATCCGAGACGCTCTTCAAATTTTCTGCTGAAATGTTGCGTTGTTTTAAAGCCGCATCTTGAAGCAATATCCTTGATCGGTAAATCTGTAAACTCGAGGAACTTCTTTGCTACGACAATTCTGTGATACCAAACGTACTCTATTGGCGTCATCTCTAATTCATTTTTGAATAACTGTGTCAAATACGAATGACTTAATGAAACTGCTTTAACAACATCCTCAAGAGCAACAACATCACGGTAATTGTTTTCTATATATATTACCGCTTTCTTCAGATGCGGATTCAGTATTTTATTCACATTTCCTGCAGGATCATTGTGTCCGATCAATCCATACGTTCTCTCCAAGAGCAACATCATTTCTATGAAATAGGATCTGCTTCGGCAAGACCAATACCAATCCGCTTGCTCTTTCAATTCATTACAAAGCATAGAGAACGATCTCTTAAGATTCTCTGCACTTTCATCAAACAACGGGAATACATATCTAATCTTATCAGTGAAAGGTTTCAGTAAGAACATATCATGCACGAGAGCAATTTGTTCATAGTTGCCACTATGTATTTGAGAAAATGTCATGTTGATATTCAAAAATGTTGGTTTAAAATATACCGAGTCACATTTCACTCCGCGTTTTCTAATTAATCTGGGAGAAGCTGATTCATCAAAACATACGAAGCAAGGCCCCATAGCTTCAAACGAAGAATTCCCTACTTGAAATTTGACAACACCTTCATAAATTATTGACAAAAGAAAGCACGAATCTTTTATATCAATATCTTTTAAAGTATCATCCTTCACGCATTGAATCGGAACGATCTTACCTGCATCAAATCTGCGTCCAAAAGTTTGCGGATTCATCTTATCACCTCCCAATTATTGCAAAACTTTATACGTAAATATTATAATATACTTTCTACATTTGATCAATGCAGATAATATAAAAAACAATTATAGATAACAATATTTTATTCAACCGCACTCTGAATTGCATTCACAAAATCACGGCAGTGATAGTCGTTTTTAGCAAAGACAGTGATTCCATAAGGAGCGTGCTTGGTATAAAGTGTCAGCTCCACCACCTCCTCGACCTGAGGATCTATCTGCACGGTCACGCGAAATGCCCCCGCCTCCCCCGGCTCATGCAAACGAATCACCTCGTAGTCAATGGGCGCGGACTTCAAAAGTGACTTTTTCGCAATCATCAAAAATTTTTTATTTCCACGCTCGGCAAACAGAAAGCTGGTGGGAAATGGATAAACCACATCACGCCCCACATGGCGGCGCAACTTCATACCCCCCGCCTTGCGATACCCGTGTAGGATTATAAACTTTTCCGGGTTCCGAATCTCACTTTCATAGCTCATTTGCCGTTTGACTTCTTCTCGGAATTTCGCAATCACACGCATCATCGATTTATCGGAGGGGGCGGGAATCATTGCCGTAATCAAAGAAATTATCAAAAGCGCCAAGCTCACCCAAAAGGCAGGGGGGACGAATCGGGTAAGTGTCCAAGCCAAAGGGATAATTGCAATACGTGCAGCTATGGTGATATTTCCCATGTTGTAAAAGAATAAGATTCCTCGTTTCATAATCAAATCTCCTCGTTTTTTTCAAAAGTAGGTACCGCCGCCACGCATCCGACGCAACACTCGCTCTCACCGGGAATGATTTTTGTGCAAATAGCACAAAGTGCTTTGGTGCGACGCTTGCGGTTGATGGAATAAGGCACTCCTGCGAGCCGCAACAGGGTATATCCCTCGTGGAGATACTCATGTTGCGATTCTATGATCCTTTGAAAGATCTTAACGTCAACAATCTTCCCGGTGTCAAAGTTGCGTACGGAAGTTTGCGGCTTCATTTTATGACCTCACAATTATCACAAAATTTTATACGCAAATATTATAATATACTTTCTACATTTAATCAATGCGGATTATGCAAAAAAGCAATTACAGATAACAACACTTTATTTTCAGACAACTATTTAATCGAATGTAACATCACTATTCTGTGATTACTCTACTGTCCCCATCATAGCCAAAAAGTAAAAAGGGCGGTTCTCATAAGGAAGTTTGCCTAACTCACGGTAGGGGCGAACTGCGTTCGCCCGCGGGAGACCGCAGGTCTCCCCTACGTATAAGCAAGAATTGCTTCGCAAAAGACAAAGATTAACCCCGACAGATTATAAAAGTCTGTCGGGGGATTTTTTATAAAAAAAATATTTCAGTCTTATATCTTGTCAATCCATTGCATCAATGTTGAATCAAAAAATAGCTCCACATAGTTATCCCAATTTAAAAACTCATAGCAAGTCATCGTTAATATATTACCTTTCCACTCAACAAATTCTAAACTATCCGGATTGATGGGTGTGTCTACCTTCTTTATCTCCTTTATTTTGCTGGTAGTGAATATTTCTAAATTATATCCATCTGTAATAAAAATGTCTCCAAGTGGACTTGCCGTTATACCTATGTATTTCGGTTGTGAAAGAGATTCGATTAATTCTGCGCTATTTATGTCTAAAACATACATATGGTCGGATGTCAGAACTACAACTATGCCTAACTTTCGCGATAAAGCGACACCTTTGTAACTTCCCCTGAATTCGCCGCACCATTCCCCGCTCTCATCAAAGAATTTTATCCATATCCAATCTCTTGAATTCCACACGCTTTTAATATCATATATTTTTTCGCGATATTCACCATCATACGGTTGTTCAATATGTTCTGCACTTATAATCATAAATAATAATCTCCTCGAGAATAGGTTTGATAGGTTTATCGCCAGTTTCGCCTTTGTATTACAAAGGCACAGGGCAAAGCCCCTGCCCCTTATTCCTCAGCATATAACTTGTCGTATTGCCAACGGATAGGATTTTCATAGATGTATTTGAACACTTCGTTATAATCGTCACGATTTCGTATAATATGATCGTAGAAGGACCGTTGCCAAATTTGTTTATCAAATGGCGGTAATATCCCTTTCTTCACCATTTTTGTATATTCAACAGTCGAGTATCTTTTGAAGGATTACACGATTTCAGATACTGTAGGGGCGGATTCCATATCCGCCCGAGATATCGTTATGATTGCGTGAAAATGATTGGGCATCACAACGTATATTGGAGAAGCAACCCCGTCATATTGTTGTATGGTTTCAAGAAAGGTTCTTTCAACCATGCGGGCGGATATGGAATCCGCCCCTACGGGAGCAAACAACAATTTTCTGTCTTTCGTGCATATCGTTACGAAATATGCGCCCGCGGTGCTGTAATCGAAATTCTTTAACCTTGTCGATTTTCTTTGTGGCAATTCTTTTTCTTTATCCATTTTCATCACCCATTACATTATAGCAAAAATCGGCAGAGAAAACAAGAGTTATATTCCGACTTCGTCAGCATGATATTGTTGCACACAACAGTTATATTGCTCCCGCCGTCGCAGTGATATTATATTCGCTATTTTAACTCGCGTAGCGAATACCACTCGTCGCAAGACGAATATCACTGTGAAGCAATATCACTTGCCAAGGGCGAATATAACTGGCGCACCTGCTTTATCGCAGGTGCGCCAAGTCCTACCCCTTTTTTGCTTTTTATTTAAGTTCTCGCTATCAGCAGAGAACGTGCTGCTTTTTTACGCCTTGGCGCAAACCTTTCTTTTTACCCATCTTACAAACACGATAAGCTCGTGAACTATCAAAGGTAAGAAGGAAAGAATTGCCGTAAGCACCCATTCGCCGCGCTCGAGATTGAAGGTCGAGAATATCTGACCGATAATACCAACCTCAATAAC
>JAZNBI010000095.1:0-37533 GCA_045586995.1 Eubacteriales bacterium
CCGAAATGGACATTTTTGCGGAAAGCAACATATCGCCCGTATCTATTCCGTCGTTCATAAACATCGTTGTAATTCCGGTAAACTTTTCGCCGTCGATAATAGCACGCTGAATCGGCGCCGCGCCTCTGTATTTGGGCAACAACGAGCCGTGTACGTTTATACAACCGAATTTAGGATAATTTAATACGTTTCGCGGCAATATTTTTCCATAAGCCACCACGACAATAACCTCGGGGTCAAGCTCATGAAGCAATTCTTCAAATTCTTCCGAACGCAGCGTGGATGGCTGCCACACGGGAATGTCGTGCTCGAGAGCATATTCCTTTACGGGCGGCATCATCATTTTATGACCGCGTCCTTTGGGCTTGTCGGATTGAGTTATAACGCCTATTATTTCTTCTCCGCTTCTGCGAAGGGCGTCAAGAGAATATATAGCAAAATCGGGAGTTCCCATAAATAAAATTCTTATTTGAATCACTACCTTTCGTACAGTTCGTATAATCGAACAAAATCAGCTTTCTATTTCCTCTTTTTCGAGCATACGAACAGCTTTATCTGTGAACAGCTTGCCGTCAAGATGGTCAAGTTCGTGGCAAAATGCTCTGGCAAGCAGGTCGCTTCCGCTGATGTCAAAGCTCTCACCGTTACGGTTGAGTGCGCGTACGGTAACGTATTTCGGACGCTTTACTACGCCCCATCTTCCCGGAATCGAAAGACAGCCCTCGGTATCCTCCTGCTCGCCCGCAAAAGAGATTATTTTCGGGTTTATCAATTCTATCGGCTTTCCTTCCTCCACCTCAACGACTACAACGCGTCTGAGCACGCCCACCTGAGGCGCGGCAAGACCGCAGCCGTTTGCGGCGCGCATCGTTTCGATCATATCGTCGAGCAGCGTGATGATTCGAGGGGTTATATTTTCAACAGGGCGACAGTTCATTCTCAACGTAGGGTCGCCTTCTTTAAGTATTCTCAATTTTGCCATTTATATGAGTTCCTTTCAATTTTAAAGATTTGACGGGTTAAAATCCACCGATAACAACGGCTTATTTGTACCGAGCGACGAGAATTTTTTTAACAATGCGGCAAAAAGCGATCTGCTGCGCTTGTTAAGCACGCATTTTATCACCATTCTCATGCGGTATTTTCCGTTTACGCGGTAAACGGGTGCCTCAAAGGGGCCGAAAGCTATCACCGCGACGTCCTTATATTCGTTTGACGTCATCAGCTTAAATTCATCCGAGAGCTGATTGCAGACGAGGAAAAGCTCCTTTTCGTCCTTTGCGGTCATAGTCATAAGTACTATATCACAAAACGGCGGGAAAACCAAAAAACGACGAAGCTTTATCTCGCGTTCGAAAAATCCTTCATAGTCCTGCTCGCGAGCCAGCTTTATTATATCGTTGTCGGGAATATTCGTTTGTATGATGGCGCGTCCCGGTTTATCCGAACGTCCCGCGCGTCCTATAACCTGAGTGATCATCGAAAATGTACGTTCGTTTGCGCGGTAGTCGTCGAGATATAACGACGCATCCGCAAAAAGCACTCCGACGAGCGTAACGTCGGGGAAGTCGTGTCCTTTGGTTACCATTTGCGTTCCGAGCAATATGTCCGCCTTGTGCTCTCTGAATTGAGCAAGCATACGGTCGTAAGAAAATTTCGTGCTCGTTGTATCGGTATCCATACGCAGAGTTGTTGCATTCGGCAAAAGCAGCTGAAGCTCCTGCTCGATTCGCTGAGTTCCGTAGCCCATACGGGTAATATGCTCCGAGCTGCACGTCGGGCATACCTTGGGAATTGCCGACTTATATCCGCACCAATGGCATACGAGCTCGCCATCATCAAAGGTCTTGTTGGTCGTATGATAGGTCATCGCAACGCTGCAATTCGGGCAGAGAACGGCAGTGCCGCAGGAACGGCAGGATATATAATTATTATATCCACGGCGATTCAAAAAAAGAATCGCTTGGTTTTTTTCTGAAATCGTATTTGTGAGAGCGTGGGAAAGTATATTCCCCATCGGAGTAAGGTTTCCCGAGCGTATTTCGTCGCGCATATCCGCTACCGTAACCTCGGGTAGAATACTTTTTCCGTAACGCTTTTTTAGTTGTATAAGCTTATAAATGCCTTTTTTTGCTTTTTGATAGCTTTCTATCGACGGAGTGGCCGAGCAGAGCAGCATCAACGCATTGTTATGTGCGCAGCGATAACGGGCGATATCACGCGCGTGGTATTTCGGACTACTGTCGGATTTATAGGTATGCTCCTGTTCCTCGTCGATAATAATCACACCGAGATTCTTGAGCGGTGCAAATACAGCCGAGCGTGTTCCGACTACCACGTCGGCTTCACCGTTATATATACGCAAAAAGGTGTCAAGGCGTTCGCCTGCAGACAGTCCCGAGTGAATAACGGCAACGCGTTTTCCGTATTGAGCTCTGAATATGTCCAGTGATTGCGGGGTTAAGGAAATTTCGGGCAGAAGAACGATTGCCCCCTTGCCGTCTGTAAGGATCTTGTCAATAAGCGCCATCATAACGCAGGTCTTTCCGCTTCCCGTCACTCCGTGCAAAAGCGCGGCTTGCGGCTTTTGCGAATCGGCAAGAGAGCATAACTCTGTAAACGCATCGTTTTGCTCGGCATTAAGCGAAATTTTCACGGGCTCTCTAAAGGTTGTCTTGGCGTATGGATCACGGTATATCGTATCGGTATTCTTTGATATCAAGCCGCGCTCCAACAACGGCTTTAGCTGTTGCTTTGTGACCCCCGCTTTTTTGCACAGGTCGTCGTCACTCAAATTACCTTCTTTAATGAGCGCTCGGATAATGTCGCGTTGCTTTTCGGAGTTTAACTTTTTTTCCTTTCCTTTGGTGACCGAAAGCAGAGTGTTTGCCTCATCAACCGTAACAGAAAGCGAATAATACGACTTTTCTTTACCGAATTTAAATTCCTTCGACTCGTAGCTGCGAAGAATAACGCCGTCGGCACAGAGTTCTTTCAGCGTACCCGAAACGTGCTCTCCAAAGCGCGCCTTGAGCTTTTCGGATGAAAGAGTCCCCTCGCTGCGTATATAATCAATTACGAAAAGCGTTTGGGTATCGTATTTGCGAAGCTTATTTTCCGCAACATTCTGCGACAACGTATAAAATTCCAACGGCTTCGACAAGGCGCCCGACGGAATCATTGCTCTTATGGCTTCGGAATAGGTGCAGAGGGTCTGCTCCTTTAGAAAGCTGCAAATTCCGAACATTTCCTCGCTCATACGTATTTGGCTTTGACAAATTTCTATAATCGGCTTTGCCTTCGGATAAGATGCTTTTTCTATCAATTCAAAAACAACCGCCGTATGACCGCGGTTGGAATTGCCGAAGGGAACCGTGACAAAAGTGCCGCGAGATATATTATCCCGCAACTGCGGCGGAACAAAATATTCGTAGGTATCGTCTATACCAAAGGGAATATCGAAGACGAATACTCTGACAAACTCGTACGGCACTTTTTATCTCCTCTCAATTATTGAAATTATTCTTTAGATTCTTCTGCTTCTTCGGATCTTTCGCCTTCCTGTGCAATCTGCTCGGAGCTTTCTTCAAGCTCGGCGGTATCATCCTCGTTTTTATAGTGTGATTTTATGGTATAGTCGCCGTCTTTAATGGATTTGATAGCAAGCTTAACCGCCTTTTCATCTCTGAATTCACGGTTGACCTTTTCAAGCGCGGGCTTATCGATATCTTTATTACCCGTAACGCTTTTTTCGGCGCTTTCGCGTTGCTTAACGTACTCGTCTGTAATGATACGAGCGCATTTTGCGGTTGCAAGCGCCAGCTCATATCGGTTTATTTTGTCCTGTGTGAGTTCTTCAATAGTAGGGTAAATCATTTTTATCTCCTTAAATGTTTATTGTAAAATATTTTTTTGCGGCGTCGGGATTCCTTTTGCGAGAAAGCTTTTCCGCTTTCACTATCGCCTTTATGTTCTCAACCGACTCGGCAACTGCGCCTTGATGGTTGTATACGATATAATCGTACATATCAAGCAGCTCGAGCTCCTCGTGAGCTCTCGCGAGCCGTGCCTTGATGCTCTGCTCGGTTTCGGTGTTTCTTGCGCGCAGGCGCTCCTCCTGTAATTTAAAGCTCGTGGGAAGAAGCATTATTAAGACCGCGTCGGGATAAATTTCTTTAACGTGTCCCGCACCGTCAACCTCGATTTCGAGTATAAGATTTTTTCCCGCGCTTATTGCACGTTCAACCTCTGCCTTCGGCGTTCCGTAATAATTGCCGCAATATTCTGTATGCTCAAGCATTTCGCCGTTTGCTATCTTTCTTTCAAAATCCTCACGGGATATGAAATAATAATTTTTTCCGTTTATTTCACCGTTGCGCGGATTGCGCGAGGTAGCCGACACCGAAAATACATAGTCGCTATCCTTAAGAAGCTCGGCGTTTACCGTTCCTTTGCCGCTTCCCGCTGGCCCCGAAACAACGATTAAAAGTCCTTTTTCCATAGGGGGGTATCCTTTCTGTTAGTCAATATTTCGACAGATAAAGAGATCAGTCCTCGATTTCGTCGCTTGTATCGTCGGTCTGGTCATCAAGGCGATTTGCAATCGTTTCTGCCTGTATTGCCGAAAGAATGACGTGGTCGCTGTCAGTAATGATAACGGCTCTGGTGCGTCTGCCGCAGGTAACGTCAATTGTACGTCCCTCGTCTTTGGATTCCTGAATCAGTCTTTTGATTGGCGCGGAGTCGGGGCTTACCAACGCTATAACTCTGTTTACGGCAACCATGTTTCCGAAGCCGATATTTATGAATTTCATAATTTTACCGTCCTTACTCTATATTTTGAATCTGCTCGCGTATCTTTTCGAGCTCGTTCTTTATGTTAACTACTATGTGTGCGATTTTAGAATTGTTGCATTTTGAACCTATTGTATTGGTTTCGCGGTTCATTTCCTGAATGAGAAAGTCGAGTTTGCGTCCCGACGGCTCGGAGGAAAGGAGAATTTCGTCGAACGCCTGGAAGTGAGAGGAAAGCCGAGTCAATTCCTCGTCGACGGCAATCTTATCTGCGAATATCGCACATTCGGTCAATATTCTCGAATCGTCGATAATAACGTTGTTGTCATTGATTATCTGGCGCAAGCGTTCGCGCAATTTGTTGTTATGTGATTCAACGTCCTCGGCGGAAAGCGCCTCGATTTGAGAGGTGAATGTTTTTATGAGCTTTATTTTTTCGCACATATCGGCTTGAAGATTTTTTCCCTCGGTAATTCTACGATTCATAAAAATTTCAAGCGCCTTGTCAAGCACCACGCATACTTCCTGCCAATATTTGTCGGTTTCGTCCTCTGTGGTCTTTATTGTGAAAATATCGCGGTTTTGGGCAACCGACATCACGCTGATATCGTCTTTTAAATTAAAGGTGTCCTTGAGCTGATGAAGGGCGTCTATATACCCCTTTGCGTATGCGCTGTCAAGCGAAATGGACACGTTCTTCGACTCCAAAAGCTCAACGCCTATAAAAACGTCGACCTTGCCGCGAGAAATTCCTTTTGATTGCAAGTAAGGTTTTATTTTTTCTTCGAGAAAAGAAAAAATTTTCGGAAGCCGAACCGAACAATCAAAATATCGGTTGTTCACCGAGCGAATTTCGACGGTGATATCCTTTCCGTTAACTGTTTCTTTACAGCGACCGAATGCGGTCATACTTTTTAACATAATTTTATTCCTCTAATTATTATATACATACACATCTATTCTAATACTTTTATTCGCTTTTGTCAATGACCTTATGAGAAATTAACCGTCTTATGAAGCGTATATTAATAAGTTTGGCAGGGAATCATAGCAATAAAATCAAAAAAAACAACAAATTGTGAAAAAACTCTTGAAAAATATGTAAAAGTAGTATATAATTAAATGTAATTATATTAAATCGGTATTTTCCGATTGAAACTTTTATTTTTGGAGGACTTTTTATGGTAGTAGCCGGCGATTTTAAAAACGGTATAACTTTTGATATGGATGGCAATGTAATGCAGGTCATCGAATTTCAGCACGTAAAACCCGGAAAGGGCGCGGCTTTTGTACGTACAAAGCTGAAAAACGTTATATCCGGAGCAGTTATTGAAAAAACATTCAGCCCCACTGATAAGTTTGAAAACGCTTTCATCGAAAGAAAGGATATGCAATATTCTTACAATGACGGCGATCTTTATTACTTTATGGATATGGAAACATTTGATATGATCCCTCTCAACTCCGACAAGCTCGGTGAGAACTTCAAATTCGTAAAAGAAGAAATGATGTGTAAAATAATTTCCTATAAGGGAGTTGTTTTTGGCGTTGAACCGCCGATGTTCGTTGAGCTTGCAGTTGCACAAACCGAGCCTGGCTTTGCAGGAAACACAGCTACCGGCGCGTCTAAATCCGCAACTCTTGAAACAGGCGCTGAGATTAAGGTTCCGTTGTTCATCAACGAAGGTGACGTATTGAAAATTGACACAAGAACAGGCGAATATCTGTCGCGTGCATAATATTCTATATTAAGAAAGGCGTAAACAATGAAAGTAAACGAAAAAGCAGCTTATATTAAAGGTCTTGCAGACGGTCTTAATCTTGACAAAACAACTGCCGAGGGTAAATTGATCTCGGCTTTGATAGACCTTGTCGGCGATCTGTCCGATTCGGTTATAAAAATAGACGAGGATATTAATTACCTCAATGATTATATTGAAGAGGTTGACGAAGATCTCGGCGAGGTTGAAGAATACCTTATGGACGAGGATGATTGCGATTGTGATTGCGACTGCGATTATGACTGTGATTGCGACTGCGACTGCGGTTGTGACTGTGATTGCGGATGCGATGATGACGAATATTACGAGGTCGAATGTCCCGCGTGCGGCGAGAAAATTTGTTTTGATGAAAGTATAGATTCCGATGAAATGATCTGCCCTGCTTGCAACGAAAAATTCGAATGCGCGGACGAAGAATAATTTAAATATTTTTAAAGGGGCTGCGTTTGGCGCAGTCCCTGCGAAAAAAAGCCGACGGTCGGCTTTTTTTGATCATATTAAAAAATGGCAGAGAAATTTTTCTCTGCCATTTTTTGTTATTTAAATCAGGCGATAACCTTTTTAAGCTTTGCGAATCTGGGAAGACCGTTTTCTTTGACAATCTTTGTTTCGCCCTGAATAAGCGGAAGCGCATAGTCAATGAATTCGGAGGTAAGTCCGTCCTTTTCAGCGTTAAACCATTCTGCGGGAACCTTCTTCTCTGCGTTTGCTACGAGAGCAAGGTCAACGAGCTTGGTTTCGCAAGTGTAAGCGCCGTTTACGTATTTGCGCTCAAAGCCGACCATCTTATCGGTGATACCTGCCGTTGCGGCTTCAACTGCTGCTTTCCCTGCAGAGAACGATTCTTCAATATCTGTCTGCGAAGCGCAGTGAGCAGCACATCTTTGGAGCAAGCTGAGCTCGATTCCTCTTGCCTTGGGAGCACCGGTTCTTGCCTTAAGCTCGTTTGCAAGGAAGGATGCAAGACCGCCGAGCTGAGAGTGTCCGAAAGCGTCCTTGGTTTGTGCGAGGTCGGATGCGTATTCAACTATATATTTGCCGTTCTTATCCTTGATTCCTTCGGAAACAGCAATGATACATTTTTTGTTTTCGTCATAAATCTTCTTAACCTTTGCGGCAACTGCATCAATGTCGAAATCGTTTTCGGGGCAGTATATAAGGTCAGGACCGCATCCGGCATAAGAAGCAAGCGAAGCGGCCGCTGTGAGCCAGCCCGCATTTCTACCCATTATTTCGATAACCGTAACCATACCGGTATCGAAAACGCGTGCGTCAAGATAAACCTCCATAAGAGATGTTGCAATATATTTTGCGGCGGAAGCATATCCGGGGCAGTGGTCTGTTTCGGCGAGGTCGTTGTCGATAGTCTTCGGAATACCGATAACATTGCACTCGTAGCCGTTTTCCAACATAAATTTGGAAATCTTATTACAGGTATCCATCGAGTCGTTACCGCCGTTATAGAAGAAATAACGAACGTCATATTTCTTGAATATCTCAAGAATTCTCTTATAATCCGTGGGGTCTTCATCGGGGGATTTAACCTTGTATCTGCAAGAACCGAGTGCAGAAGAAGGAGTATACTTCAAGAGCTCGAGTTCTTTGGGGTCTTCCTTGGACATATCGATAAGAGTGTCGTTGAGAATACCCTTAATTCCGTTGAGAGCTCCGTATACCTTTGTGATGTTTTCGTTTTCCAACGCGGTTTTGATTGCACCGTAAGCACTTGAGTTGATAACCGAAGACGGTCCGCCCGACTGACCGATTATGCATGCGCCTTTTAAAATTGCCATTTTGAAAATCCTTTCTTTTTTGTAAAAAGTTTTTATTACCTGTTTATGTTACCACATTGTTTTGCAAAAATCAATCTTTTTAACGAAATTTTTTCATTTTAGTCAAAAAAAAGAATTAATATTCATTGACAATACGTAAAAAAAGGGGTATAATTACCATTGTAAAAAAAATATTTTCAGAGGAGTAAAAATTATGCCACTCGTAACATCAAAGGAAATGTTCAAAAAGGCCTATGAAGGCGGATATGCAATTGGCGCTTTCAATGTAAACAACATGGAAATCGTTCAAGGTATTACCGAGGCCTGCATGGAAGAGCGCGCTCCCGTTATACTTCAGGTATCCAAGGGCGCTCGTGCGTATGCAAACCACACATATCTTACAAAGCTCGTTGAAGCAGCTGTTATTGAAACAGGACTTCCGATCGTGCTCCATCTCGACCACGGTGATAGCTTTGAAACCTGTAAATCCTGTATCGACGGCGGGTTCACCTCGGTTATGATCGACGGTTCATCACGTTCCTTCAAGGAAAACATCGAATTGACACGTAAAGTAGTTGAATACGCTCACGAAAGAGGCGTTGTAGTTGAAGGTGAGCTCGGAACTCTTGCAGGCATCGAGGACGAGGTTCAGGTTTCCGCAGAGGATTCCTCTTACACACGTCCCGAAGAGGTTGAAGAATTTGTTTCCAAGACAGGCGTTGACTCGCTTGCTATAGCAATCGGAACATCTCACGGCGCATATAAGTTCAAGCCGGGCACAAAGCCGCAGCTTCGCTTTGATATTTTGGAAGAGGTTTCTCGTCTTCTTCCCGGATTCCCGATAGTACTTCACGGTTCTTCCTCCGTTCCGCAGGATTATGTTAAGATGATCAACGAAAACGGCGGAAATATGCCGGGCGCTATCGGTGTTCCCGAAGATCAGCTCCGCAAGGCAGCCGCTATGTCGGTATGTAAAATAAACATTGACTCTGACCTTCGTCTTGCTATGACAGGAACGGTTCGCAAATTCTTTGCAGACCATCCCGAAAAGTTTGACCCGAGAGAATATCTCAAGCCCGCTCGCGCTAACATCAAAGAGCTTGTTCGTCATAAGCTTGTTAACGTTCTCGGCTGCAACGGCAAGGCGTAAGCTTTATCGGAACGAAATAAAAAAGCGTTGCTTGCAACTTGGCAAGCAACGCTTTTTTAATTTTGACGCTGAACGCTCTTGTATTCGTCGTAAAATCTGAAATATGGGCAATCCTTGGACTTACTGCTTCGAAATCGCTGATAATCATCCTGATCGAGGGAAAGATTACATTCATAATCTTCAATTTCTTCATTATAGTCGTAGTACATACAAATGTCGCAGGAGCAGCTTATCTTTTTCGCTTTTGCTTTTTCCATAGTATTCTCCGTTTCTGCGTGGATATCATTAAATATTTATCGCCCACTCGCCGTTGACGAAGATAGGCGTTGCCTTTCCGTCCTTGTACCCGGTTATATTCATATCCGAGGTGCCTATCATAAAGTCGACGTGGATCATACTGTCGTTGATGCCCAAAGCGGTACATTCTTCCAGAGAAAGCTTATCAAAGCCCTCGAGAACGTTTGAAAAGCCCTTTCCCAGAGCAACGTGGCAGCTTGCATTTTCATCAAAAAGAGTGTTGTAGAATAAAACTCCGCTGTTTGAGATGGGGCTGTTGCAGGGAATAAGCGCAAGCTCACCGAGATAGGGTGCGCCTTCGTCCATGCCGAGCATTTTGTCAAGCTGCTCCTTGCCGACCTCGGCATCCCATTCTACCACCTTACCTTCTTTGAAAACTATCCAGAAGTTGTTTATCAGCTGTCCTTGATAGGAGAGGGGCTTTGTTGAAACCAATTTGCCTTCCGCAAATCCCTTTTTGGGAGAAGTGAATATCTCCTCGGTGGGCATATTGGGATTGAAATAATATCCTTGAAGACTTGTTTCGCCGCCGCCCAACCAATTTGCGCTCGGAATGAGGGATGCACGAAAATCGGTTCCGTTTGCGCTCTTATATTCAAGATAGTCAAATTTTGCATTGTTCAGCCAGTCGCATCTTTCCTTGAATTCACGGTTGTGGTTCTCCCAAGCGAGTGAGGCGTCATTGTCGGCATCGACATATACAGTTTTTAATATTTCATTCCAAAGCTTCTCGTAGGCGACCTTTTTTGTGTCGTTCGGGAAAACCTTTTGCGCCCATTTATAAGACGGAATAGCGGCAATCGTCCATTGTTCTTTGTTTTCGATGGCGTCGCGGAACGGCTTGATTATGGGGTAGGTCGCCATTGAAGCTTTTTGCATTTTTTCGATATTTACGCCCTTAAGTCCATCGGGATCTTCGCTTTCTATATATATGCGGCAGGGAATTTCCTCCACCATTTGCTTGAGCTTTTCGACCTTCCATGCAGGTACGGTTGAAAGCGATTTTAGCGTGCGGTGACGGTAGGCGAGCTTTGTAATTTCCTGGAGTGACCATTCTATGTCAACCCTCGAAGCGCCCGCTCTGTAACATTCCTCGACCATTACGGTTGCAAATTCCCACTGATCCGCGCTGATATACAGCGTTACGACCTGTCCCTTTTGGATGTTTGCTCCCGTGCGAGCAATAAGCTTTGCGTATTTTCTGATAATTGATTTTTTCATAATTCTTCTCCTTGTTAATTTCTTTTAAGTATAAATTAAATTTATATCTAATATAATCAAAATCAATTTGACTTATATATAAAGCTGTGGTATAATGTAATTGTCTTGAAAAGACGTATTAGTTTAATAAAGAATCGAGTGCTCTTGCTTTTATGTTTTAATAAGCAAATAAATATGCTTCGCGCTTGATTTTGCCGAAAATATTCGGCGGAACGGAGATTTTTATGGGAAGAATGGTAGGAACGGTTTCAAGAGGTGTTAGAGCCCCTATTATACGTGACGGAGATAATCTTGTCAATATCGTTGCCGAGTCGGTTATAAAAGCCGCCGAGGTCGAAAATTTTGAAATAAGAAATCATGATATAATCGCAGTTACCGAAGCGGTTGTTGCAAGAGCGCAGAACAACTACGCAACCGTAGAGGATATTGCAAAGGACGTCAGAGGTAAGATAGGAGGCGGAACGGTAGGAGTTATTTTCCCGATCTTGAGCCGCAATCGTTTTGCTATCTGCCTGCGAGGTATCGCAAAGGGAGTTGATAAGGTCGTGCTTATGCTCTCGTATCCTTCGGATGAAGTCGGAAATCACTTGGTAACGCTTGATATGATAGATGAAAAGGGCGTTAATCCTTATTCCGACGTGCTTACGCTCGAAAAATACCGTGAGCTTTTCGGAGAATGCAAGCATACATTTACGGGAGTTGATTACGTCGACTACTATTCACAGTTAATTAAGGAATGCGGCGCTGAGGTTGAGGTCGTTTTCGCTAACGATGCAAAGGCAATTCTCGCATATACTGACAAGGTAATTGCCTGCGACATTCACTCACGCCAACGCACAAAGAGAATTCTCAATGCAAACGGCGCTAAAATCGTTCTCGGCTTGGATGATATCATGACCGAATCGGTAGACGGAAGCGGATACAATGAAAATTACGGATTGCTCGGCTCGAATAAGGCAACCGAGGACAAGGTAAAGCTTTTCCCGAGAGATTGCCAAAGCTTTGTTGATGCGCTTCAAAAGAAAATGATTGACGAAACGGGAAAGCTTGTTGAGGTTATGATATACGGCGACGGCGCATTTAAGGATCCCGTCGGAAAGATTTGGGAGCTTGCAGATCCTATCGTTTCTCCCGCTTATACCGCAGGGCTTACGGGTCAGCCGAACGAGGTCAAGCTCAAATATTTGGCAGACAACAATTTTGCCGATCTTTCGGGAGATGAGCTTCGCGGTGCGATAGAGAACTATATCAAAAACAAGAAATCAAATCTTGTCGGCTCCATGGAATCTCAGGGTACGACACCGAGAAGACTTACCGACCTTATCGGTTCGCTCTGCGACCTTACGTCGGGAAGCGGCGACAAGGGAACTCCGATAGTATTTATTCAAGGATATTTTGATAATTATACCAACGAATAAAAATCGGCAAAGGTTATATATATTAAGATTTTTGAGGGAGGGGATTGTCCCCTCCCGTTTTTGTATATATCCAAAAAATCGAGCTTTATTCGCGTTATTCCCATATTTTTTCTCGGTTTTTGTCAATCGGTATAAGCTTAGCGCGACGCAAGGTCATAATAAGTATGGGTATAAGTAAAATATGAATCGCTATACCGGGTAAAGCATTGGCAAATCCCTTTGTCCAAAAAATTGCGAGCGAAAAATTTCCGTCCGAAAGTCCCGAGGTGATTATAAGCTTTGTTACCAATCCCCACACGGCTCGTCCGCAAAGCATAGCCGAAATCAATGACGTATATATGTAAAGATTTTTTTTCGGAAATATTTTGTAAAGCAAGCCGCTGACAAATCCGTATGCGGCAAGCTCAAACGCCATTGCCAATGCCGTGGGGATGAGCGGGGGCATACCGCCCGTTATAAACGAGCGAAGCAGTGGAGCGATAAGACCTGTTGCCATACCCCAAAACGGACCGCATACAAATCCGCATAAAAATACGGGAATGTGCATCAGGCAAAGTGCGTTGCCAAGCTGCATATTGTTTGCGGTAAGGAAGGGCAGCAAAATACAAAGCGCCAGGAACATAGACGAAACCGACAGCTTTTTAACATTAATATTCATTTTAGAATCCTTTTTTTGTGCTATTTTGTTTGCAAATGGAAGGGTCGAGATTTTTATAAAACAAACGCTGTGTGGAATTTATTTTTTCGGTACTACGGTTGCGTTGCTTTTTAAGATGCTGTTTTCGGGTATCGTTCCGCGCACGCAAGAGAGCGGATATATATTGGTGTTTTTTCCAACTATCGTTCCGGGGTTAAGCACCGAATTACATCCGACTTCGACGCCGTCGCCGATCATAGCGCCCATCTTTTTCAATCCCGTTTCGATAATTTCACCCGAAGCACATTTGATTTTTACAAGCGTTTTATCGTTCTTGACGTTTGAGGTCATTGCGCCCCCACCCATATGTGCGCGATATCCGAGAATTGAATCTCCGACATAATTGAAGTGAGGTACTTGAGCATTATCGAAAATTATGACGTTTTTGAGCTCGGTCGAGTTACCTATAACGGTGTTTTTACCTATAATCGCACTGCCTCTTATAAAAGCGCATTGCCGTATCTCGGCACCGTCGCAGATGATGCAGGGAGGGTTTATCGAAGCGCTCGGCGCGATTTTTGCGGTTTTGGCTATCCAAATGTTTTCGGAAACCAAATCATATTCGGATTTTGGGAGAGTTTTGCCGAGTTCAATAATAAAATCCTTGATTTTGGGAAGCACCTCCCATGGATACGTATAAGCAGAGAGTAAGGGCGCAGCTATGGTTTTTTCAAGATTAAAAAGAGTTGATGTTTTAAGTTCTTGCATACTGTTCTCCTTAATGTCAAGATATTTGTTTGATATAATTATATCACGATTATTTTTGCTTTTCAATATTTGTATTTATTATTTTTTAATGCATTTTCATTAAACGCGTCTGCAAGCTTTGCGAGTGCGCTTTTTTCGATTCGGCTTACGTAGGAACGCGAAATGCCGAGCTTTTCGGCTACCTCTCGTTGAGTCATCGGCGTATATCCGCCTAAGCCGTAGCGCATTACGATGATACTTTTTTCACGCTTTCCCAAAACGGTATCTATGAAGTGCGTGAGTCGCTTGCTTTGTATTTTTAAATCGATGTCGTCTATAACCGAATCGTCAGTGTAGATGACGTCTATGTAGGTAAGGGGATTGCCGTCGCGGTCAACGTCTATCGTTTCGTTTAGCGATACCTCGTGAGATGTTTTTTTCTGACTTCTGAAGAACATTAAAATTTCATTTTGAATACATTTTGCCGCGTAGGTGGCAAATCTCGTGCCGTTTGTCGTATCAAAGGTATCTACCGCTTTAACGAGCCCTATCGTTCCGACCGATACCAGGTCATCCTGATTTTTTCCTGCCGAATAATATTTTCTTACTATATGCGAAACTAAACGCAGATTGTGCAGAATAAGCATTTGCCGCGCATTTTCATCATTTTGCTTGCGAAGAAGATCAAAATATTCTTTTTCTTCAGCAAAAGTCAGAGGAGGCGGAAATTTTTGGGGCGTTGCAATTCCCAAAACAAGACACATAATACCGTAAAAGATTGATACAATACCGTTTAACATTAAAGTTCCTCCAAAAATATACTCAATTCATTATATGCCTCGGGTATGATTTGCTATCATTGAAAATATTATTTATTATCAAGTATATGGAGGATGAAATGGAAAGCAGGACTATTATATATGAAAAAATGCTTAAATCCTTTCGTGAAAACGGCGTGGAGATGGCAAGGTATAAAATAATATATCCTATCATTGAGGAAAATAACGGCCCTTTTAACGAATTTTATAAAAATATAGCAAGTAAGTGCGCGCTTTTTACCGAAAATGATTTGTGCCTTGCGGCAAAAAACGAGTATGAAAATTCTAACGAGCGCAATAAAAGATTTACATTCAAGCCATATATATACAGCGTAAACTGCAGGGCGCAGTCGGTCGAAGAAAACAAAATAAGCGTTATTTGCGATATTTCTCTTTTCAAGGGAAAGGAGTCGGTTTCTTTGCCCTTAAGATATGCTCAGCTTTGGAATGATGCTGCCGAGAAAATGATTCCCGCGTCAAGCGCTTTGCGAGAATATCACCTTCCCCGTAAAATCAGAAAAAAATTCAGCGATGGGTTTTATATATCGAACGAGGGCGCATTTTTGTTTGGGAACAATGTGAAATCTGACGGGGAAATAGGGGGCGGATATGCCGAAATCAAGCTTGAACGCAAGAGTCGAAGGTCTGAAAAAATATAAATCGGGCTGTTGCAATCGCAACAGCCCGATGGTTTTTTATTTAAATTTATAAAATTCAGGAATGAAATATATTATTTTGAGGGCACTATAAGTCCGTATGAACCGTCCTTTCGGGAATATACCACACACGTGTCGCCGCTTTCGGAATCTTCAAACACAAAAAATTGGTGGCCAAGCAAATTCATTTGCAAAATTGCTTCTTCGACAGACATTGGCTTGAAATAAAATTCTTTAACTCGAATTTTAAACTCGGGTTCTTCTTCATAATCGTTGTCATCAACGGTATTTTCATCGAAAACGCCCGTGCGAAGACGTTTTTCGAGCCGTGTTTTGTTTTTGCGGATCTGACGCTCAATGGTATCTATAGAACGGTCGAGTGCGTTGGCGAAGGTTTCATCATCCACCTCGCATCTGAAAATCGTACCCGCCGCCAAAATCGTAAGCTCCAGATTCTTCTTGTTGCGTTTTCGGCTGAAGGTAACGGTTGCGTTTCCTTCTTCGTCGAAATACTTGTCAAGAAGCGCAAGCTTTTTTTCAACAAGCGCCTTCTGAGTATCGCTTACACTCATTTGTCTTCCGATAATGTTGATTTTCATTTGTTTTCCTCCCTGAAAATTATACTTTAAAAGTTTTCGAAAGATAACCTTTAATGTGATTATATTATATCATAAATAGGCATCGAAGTAAACAGATTAACAAAAAAAATATATAAATTTCTATAATTTTGTATACGTTGCACAAAACAATTCAAATGAAAATAAAATTTAATAAACGGCGTGTACAGTTAGCGGTAAATTGAAATTCAATTTACGCCGTTCCGAAATATTCCTCTCGGTCTAAACAACCGCGTTTCGCAAGCGGAAACGGAATATTTTCAAAACAAGTGCAGACCTAACGGCGATCTGCTTTTTAATGGATTGACAAAACTTCATAAAATTGGTAAAATAATAATGTTATAAAAAAGATGGGGGATGCGTTATGAAGGATAATGAAATATATGAAAAAATAAAGAAATTGCGCAGCGAAATAGATTATCACGCAAAAAGATATTATGTTTATGATTCCCCCGAAATATCCGACTATGAATACGATATGATGTATGCCGAGCTTTTAAAGCTGGAAGCCGAGAACCCTCGTTTTTTTGATCCCGCTTCTCCGACGCAGCGAGTCGGAGGAAAAGCATTGGATAAATTCGGAAAAATTACTCATACCACGGTTATGAATTCGTTGTCGGACGTTTTTTCTTATGATGAAATAAGGGATTTTGTAGACCGCGTTTCGCAGAGCGTCGAGCATCCGCGCTTTTCGGTCGAGCCGAAGATAGACGGGCTTTCGGTCGCCCTCAGATATGAGAGGGGCGTGCTTTCGGTCGGCGCTACGCGCGGCGACGGTGCGGTCGGAGAAGACGTAACGGGGAATATAAAAACTATTTTTTCAATCCCCTTAAAGCTTTCCGAGCCGCTTGATTTTACCGTCAGAGGCGAGGTGTATATGCCTCGAAAGACATTTAATCGAATAAACGAGGCGCGCGAGGCAAAGGGCGAGACGCTTATGGCGAACCCCCGCAATGCCGCTGCCGGCTCTTTGCGTCAGCTCGACCCGAAGATAACGGCATCTCGCGGACTTGATATTTTTGTTTTCAACCTTCAGGATGGTGAAATTTTCGGAAACGGCATATCGTCATCCTCGCATACCGAAATATTGGAGCGTCTTTCAGAGCTTGGCTTTCACGTGCTGGAGATGCGGACATTGGCTGAAAATTACGATGATATAATCGACCACATAGAAAAGCTCGGAAGCGTTCGCGACTCGTTGGAGTATGATATCGACGGAGTGGTTATAAAGCTCGATTCGCTTGAAGACAGAAGAATTTTGGGAGAGGGAACGAACACTCCGAAATGGGCGGTGGCATACAAATTCCCGCCCGAGCAAAAGAAAACGAAATTGCTTGACATAAGAATCGCCGTCGGACGTACGGGTGTTCTTACGCCCAATGCGGTCTTATCTCCGGTGAGATTGGCGGGAACTACCGTATCACGCGCGACTTTGCATAACATCGATTTTATTCGAGAGCGCCAAATTATGATAGGTGATACGGTAACGGTTCAAAAAGCGGGAGATATTATTCCCGAGGTGGTTTGCGCCCATCCCGAAATGCGTGACGGCACTCAGACAAGGTTTGACATGCCAAAAAATTGCCCATCATGCGGAGAGCCGATATTTGAGGACGAGTCGGAAAGCGGAATTATACGCTGTACAAACAGTGCGTGCCCCGTGCAGCGTTCGCGAGGAATAGAGCATTTTGCTTCAAAGGATGCTATGAATATCGAGGGCTTGGGTCCTGCGCTTGTAGAGGAGCTTATTTCCTCGGGTATTATAAAGGATGCCGCAGACCTTTATTCAATAGATGCTTCTTCTGTTGAAAAGCTTGAACGAATGGGTAAAAAATCCGCGCAAAATTTAATTGATGCAGTCGAACGCTCTAAGGGCGCGGGACTTGAAAGACTCATTTACGCTCTTGGAATAAGAAACGTGGGTATAGTTGCCGCAGCCGCTTTGGCGCAAAGGTTCGGTACGCTTGAAAATTGTTTTGGCGCAACCGTCGAGGAGCTTTGCTCTATGCAGGATTTCGGTGAAATTACCGCGGAGTGTGTGGTTAATTATTTTTCACATCCTCAAAATATTGAGCTTTGCAGGCGTTTGATAGATGCAGGTCTTGTGACATCTGCCACAAAGCGTTCATCAAGCGACGAATTTGCGGGACTTACCTTTGTTTTGACGGGCACGCTTTCATCAATGACGAGAGATGAGGCGTCGGAATTGATAAAAGACAGGCAGGGAAAGGTTTCGTCATCGGTTTCGAAGAAAACCGACTATGTTATAGCGGGCTCAGATGCGGGCTCAAAATTAACGAAGGCGCGTGAGCTTGGTGTTCGTGTGCTTGATGAAAAAGAATTTTTGGATATGATAGGCGGATAATTACCGCAGTCCAAAATATTCGAGTATTCCGTTGTATACTCCCTCGGCAAAAAGATTGGGACTGTTTTGCATAAGTGAAGCATCTGTCGGGTTGCTTATAAATCCAAGCTCGACGAGTACTGCGGGCATTGCCGTGCGGCGAAGCACATACAGGTCCTTTCTTATCGATACCCCTCGGTTTTGCAGACCGGTTATTATATTCAACCACTTAAGAATATTCTCGCCGAGCGCATACGCGGCTGAATTCGCAGAATAAACGAGTGCCTCGCTGCCCGACGCGCTCGTTATTACCGAGGCGTTTGCGTGAAGACTTATAAATATATTGGCTCCCCAACTGTTTGCTTCGCGAACTCTGGTTTGAAGACTCGTTGCAGTTGATGTTCCAAGCTGTGTATCGGGAGTCGGACGGGATAGCTTAACTTCAAAATTGCCGTTGCCTTGAAGCAGGTCGGCCAATAATATGCCGATGGTATAAACCAGATCTTGTTCACGGAGTCCGTTTCCCTCCGCGCCCGCGTTGGGATTTTGCGGATTGTGACCTTGGTCTATATATACTTTTATTGCCATATTTTTCTCCTTTCAATGCTTTAGATAATAAATATTATTCATATAAGACGGCTTTGTTGCTTGAATATAAGCTAATTAATACAAAAGGAATTTTTTAAAATGAGCAGTCAGAAGGTATTTTTAAACAATACAGAAAAGAATAAAGTTGAAAAATCAATGCTTTATCTCGTTGCAACGCCTATCGGGAACCTGTCGGATATCTCGGAGAGGGCGCTTAAGGTGTTAAGTGAGGTTGACTTTATTGCCGCCGAGGATACAAGAAATTCAATGAGATTGCTTTCGCATTTCGGCATACAAAAGCCGATGGTTTCTTATTTTGAACACAATAAGCGCGAGCGTGGCGAGATGATCTGCTCGCGTATCGAGGCAGGAGAAAGCTGCGCCTTGATTACCGATGCGGGTACGCCTGCTATTTCCGACCCCGGAGAAGATATCGTATCGTTGTGCGTCGAACGCAACATTGCGGTTACGTCGATTCCCGGAGCTTGCGCGGCGATCACGGCGCTGACGCTTTCGGGGCTTCCTACGGGACGGTTTTGCTTTGAGGGATTTTTGTCAACGAATAAAAGCGAACGCGCCTCTCGTCTTTCGGAGCTTGCAAGCGAAAAAAGGACTATGATCTTTCACGAAGCTCCGCACAAATTGCGCGCTACTTTAAAGGATTTTTCAGACACGTTCGGCGGCGAAAGGCAGATTGCGCTGTGCCGTGAGCTTACAAAGCTAAACGAAGAAATTATGAGATGCCGTCTTGAGAACGCTGTTGAATATTATAATCAAAATGAGCCGCGGGGTGAATATGTACTTGTGCTTGAAGGCGCGTGCATTTCGAACGACGAAAATGCTTTTTGGCAAAATATGACGGTCGAGGAGCACGTCAAATACTATGAAAATTGCGGACTTAAGCGTATGGATGCAATAAAATCGGCTGCCAAGGACCGTGCGGTATCCAAAAGCGTTATTTACAGAGAATTAAATTTCAAAGAATGATATCAGCATAAAATTCAAAGATGAATGAAGCTGAATTTTATTAAAAACTTGCACGCGATGCGGCAGAACGGAGATTTTTATGGAAAAAGATAATCTTATTGAAAAACAACTTTCGTCACAGCTTATTTATGATGGATGTGTGGTTCATCTTTACCGCGACGAAATTGAGCTTCCGAACGGTCATAAATCTATGCGCGAGTACGTTAGACATTTTGGAGCGGTTTGTGTCGTTCCGCTGACCTCGGAGGGTGATATTATTTTTGTGCGCCAGTTCAGATATGCTTTTGGCAAGACCCTGCTTGAAATTCCCGCAGGGAAGCTTGATTCGCCCGACGAGGATCCGAACTCGGCGGTTTTGCGCGAATTAAGGGAGGAAACGGGCGCCACGTGCGGAAAACTTACTTTTTTGGGGAAGTTATACCCTTCGGTAGGTATCTCGGACGAGGTGGTATATATGTATGCCGCCGAGGAGCTTGAATACGGAAGTGACGATCCCGATGAGGATGAATTTCTGGAGGTCGTGCGCATACCGTTTGATAAGGCGGTCGATATGATAATGAGCGGAGAAATATGCGACTCAAAAACCCAAACGGCTATTTTGAAATTCCGTTTTTTGAAGGATAATGAAAAATAAAGGAAAGGATGCGCGGTATTTATGAAATTGAATTATAAACGCACGATTTTCGTTGGCTTTGCCTTCTTTCTGATTTGCACATTCTGGCAGGCGTATGACAATATTATTCCGAAAATATTGACCGATAAATTCGGAATGTCGCAGACGGTTTCGGGTGTTGTTATGGCAATGGACAACATACTTGCGTTGTTCCTTTTGCCTATTTTCGGTGCGCTTTCGGACAAATCATCCGGTAAGCGCGGAAAGAGAACACCCTTTATTCTTATAGGAACGGTTATCGCGGCGGTTGCTTTCTTCGGACTTTCATTTGCCGACAATATGCAACTGACCAATATATCCGATGTTTCCGATGTGGACAGTGTAAGTGCGCTTGAGGTTCTGTATGACAACGAATATAAAATCTATACAGATGAAAACGGCACTACATATCAGCTTAAAACGCCCGACGGTGAAAAATATACTCTTGCCGAGAAATTTACCAAAGAGGATTTTTTGTCGATTAAAAGAACCTATAAGGATGCCGAAAGCGGAAAGGAAAAAAACAATCCTGTCTATACCGATTATGTTGTGCCCGCGCGGCAGGCATATGCTTGGCAGAGAACGGTTGAAAATCCCAACGTTCTCCTATTCTTCGTGGGGCTTTTGTTTGTGATACTTATCTCGATGAGCATATTCCGCTCTCCTGCGGTTGCTCTTATGCCCGACGTTACCATAAAGCCGCTTCGCTCCAAAGCCAATGCGGTAATCAATTTGATGGGAGCTGCAGGCGGAATAGCGGTGCTTTTGCTCGGAATGGTTTTCGGCACGGGTGACAGCGCAAACGCATTGATGAATTATATCGGATTTTTTGCCGTAATTGCGGCTATTATGCTGATTTCTCTTGTGATTTTTCTCGCTACGGTCAAGGAAAAAAAGTGGAGCGAGGAAATGATGGAGGACAGCAAAAAATATGGCATCGATACCGAAAATCCCCACACGGATACCGCAAAAATATCGCGTAAGCTTACACGAGGAGAGTTGTTTTCACTTATATTGATTCTTTCGTCCGTCGTATTTTGGTATATGGGGTATAACGCGGTTACGAGCAAATATTCCGTATATGCGGGCAAGGTGCTTAATCTTGATTATAATCTTTCGCTCACGGTAGCTACCGGAGTTGCTATCCTTTCATATCTGCCGATAGGCGCGCTTTCGTCTAAGATAGGACGCAAAAAGACGATATTGGCAGGGATTTTGGTGCTTGGAGCAGCTTTTCTTTTGGCTTCATTTATTCGTGAGGGAACACCGCTTATGGTTATGAACATTCTTTTCGGAATGGCGGGGATCGGCTGGTCTATGATCAACGTAAACAGCTATCCTATGGTGGTTGAGCTTTCCAAGGGAAGCGATATCGGTAAATATACGGGATATTATTATACGGCGAGCATGGCGGCTCAGACGCTTACGCCTGTATTAAGCGGAAAATTTCTTGATATTAAATTTACAACGCTTTTCCCATATGCTACGATATTTGTTTTTGCTTCCTTTGTAACTATGCTGTTCGTCAAGCACGGTGACGTAAAGACGGATTTTTCGGCAAATCGGCTTGAGAATTTCGACGTTGGCGATTAAGGGGTATATATGCTTATATTTTTTCTTATACTTATCCTTGTTTTTATTATTTATATTTTTTTGTGTATGCCCCGTACCGTAGATTCTCCCGATATGGATATGATTGATGCCGAATATGCGCACAGGGGACTTCATAATGCCGAAATTCCCGAAAATTCTCTGCGCGCCTTTTCCGAGGCGATCGTGCGCAGATACGGCATCGAGCTTGATTTGCAGCTCTCATCCGACAACGTGGTTATGGTTTTTCATGATTACGATCTGAAAAGAATGTGCGGAGTTGATAAAAAGCTTTCGGAGTGCAGCTGCGCGGAGCTTCAGTCAATGCATCTTTCGGGAAGCGACCAGACTATTCCGACCTTTGAACAGGTGCTCCGGCTTGTCGGAGGAAAAATACCGATGGTCGTGGAATTGAAGGGAGAGAGCAGAGATTGCCGACTTTGCAGCGCAGTAGCCGAAATGCTTGATGTTTACGGCGGAATTTTTTGCGTGGAATCGTTTAATCCTTTAATACTGTCTTGGTTTAAAAAATACCGTCCCAATTATATAAGGGGGCAGCTCGTTACGGGAGAATTTAAAAAGCTTTCGATTGCTTTGCGTATCAGAAATTACATTCTTCACGCGATGCTTCTGAATTTTTTGTCAAGACCGGATTTTATTGCTTATGATATAAATTCGCGTATGACGCTTTCACACAAAATTTGTATAAATCTTTTCGGAGCTAAGCCGGTGGCGTGGACTGTTCGCGATAAGGCGACCTTCGATATAAACAAAAAAAGTAAAATTATTTCAATATTTGAAAATTTTATACCGTAATAATTGTCGGCTTTTTTACCGAACAAGTGAATTATATAATTTATTGTCAAAAAATGTATAATTGCATAGGATATTAAAGGAGAGTGATTTACTCTCCTTAAATTATTTTTATATGGAGGATTATTATGGCAGAGAACAGATTTCCCTGTGGCGCATCGAACAGCTCAGCCCCAAAGGAAACGGTCTGCATAGATACAAATCGCATTCTTGATTCGTGCCGCGACCGTGATTGCTTTGAAGAAGTGTATGTACATTTGACGGATTTCGGTAACGATGTTATTGAGCGCGCGTCGAACGTAAGAGCGAAAAGTTCATGCATAACGGGGGCATATGTCGGTGTTGAGCCGGTACAGTTTAATCGTGGATTTTATACCGTTATAATAAAATTTTATGTCAGAATCACATTCGAAGCGTGCATCGGCGGCGGAAGAAGTCAGGAATTTGACGGCATCGCCGTGGTCGAAAAGCGTGTTATTTTATACGGTGGCGAAAACAATGTGAACGTATTTAAGAGCAATCCTATGAGTGATTATTGCGCATTGCCCGAGCCGTGCTGCAATGAAAAAGCAGGCCCGCAGGGTGTTGTCGAGGTAGTCGATCCGATTATTCTCAGCACAAAGGTCGTAGACCGTCCGTGTGATTGCTGTTGCATGTGCGATATACCCGATAACGTTGCCGCGGGACTTAACGGCACATTCGGCAACAATGATTCAAGAGGCAGATATATCGTTGTGGCGCTCGGATTCTTCTCGGTAGTGCGTCTTGTAAGACCTGCGCAGTATGTGATCAACGCATCCGAATACAGCGTGCCTGACAAAGAGTGTGTTCCGAAGGACGACAGCAACCCTTGCTGCGCATTCAGAAATATGCCTTTCCCAATGAGTGAATTTGGTTCGTCGCATATAACGCCGCCTCGTGAAAGATGCTGCGGTTCTTAAAATGACAAAGCACCTATCCGTCCAAACGGACGGATAGGTGCTTACTATAATCAATCGAACTTTATTCTATTGCGGCTTTATCACAGATTATTGTTACATCCTTGTGTATGCAAAGCAACGAAGCGGGGCAGGATGTATCTATTTTTCCTTCAAGCATCTTTTTAACTGCATTCTTTTTTTCTTTTCCTGTGGCAATAAAAAGAATACGGCGAGCGTTCAGGATAGTGCCCATTCCCATTGTGAGCGCATGCTTCGGAACGTCATCCTCGGATGCAAAAAAGCGCGCGTTGGCGTTTATGGTGTCGGCAGTAAGCCCTGTAAGATGTGTCAAAGGATAGAGGAAATCTCCCGGCTCATTAAAGCCGATGTGCCCGTTTCTGCCTATTCCCAAAAGCTGAAGGTCGATTCCGCCGAGGGAATCAATCATCTTTTCATAATTTTCACATTCAACGTCGGTATCCTTTGCAGAGCCGTTGGGAACGTGAGTATTATCTTTATCAATATTTATGTTATTGAAAAGATTGGTGTTCATAAAGTAGCGGTAGCTTTGGTCATTTTCGGGGGAAATGGGGTAATACTCGTCGAGGTTTACGCTTTTTACTTTTGAAAAATCCAACTCGCCGTTTTTATACATTGCGCTCAGATTTTTATAAGTGCCTATCGGTGTTGAGCCGGTGGGAAGTCCGAGTACGCAGTCGGGCTTTGACTTTACCAGTTCGGCAACGATTTCGGCGGCTTTTTTGGATACTTCATCATAATCATTACAAACAATAAGCTTCATAAATAAGACTCCTTAATTATATAAAAATTTTTTATTATTTTGTTCGGTTATCGGAGTGGATTTTAAATGATTGTTCTTTGATTATATTATGCATAAAAGCCATATGGCAGTTATGTATTTCTTTAATATGATATGCTTCTTTAGCGCCTCGTGAATAGTGTGTTTTATAACCGTCGGATATGAAAAACGCATTGACGGTATCTATCGACCCGGCTCAAAATTCGCCGATGCTACAATCTATAAAAACAATTATATCACATATTATTATTCATGTCAATAAAAAATTTTTGATGCTAAAATAACGGTACGCTCGAATATTGCTTTCTTTATATTATAATAATATTGACACTGTTTGTTTTGTATGTTATAATTATTTGTTAGAATTATTTATAGTTCTACTCAGCTTGCTTTGCTATACACGAAAGGTAAATTATGTGCTCGGAAAAGGTTTTTGACAAGGAAAACTTGAATTTTGAAATGACAAGAGAATATATAGAAAAGGTCAAAAGGTTTAGCCGTGATTTTTTAAAATCACACGCTCGCACGCCAAAGGCATTCGTGCTGACTCTCGGATGTCAGCAAAACGAAGCCGACAGCGAAAAAATTGCCGGCATGGCAGAACAAATGGGCTATGAAATGGTTGATGCACCCGAAAAAGCCGACCTTATCATGGTAAATACCTGTGCAATACGCGAGCACGCCGAGCAAAGAGTGCTTTCGCTCGTCGGACAGTACAAGCATCTTAAGGCGGCAAACTCCGAATTGATCATAGGGGTGTGCGGCTGTATGGTCGTTCAGGAGCATCGCAGAAATGATTTGAAATTTAAATATCCTTACGTAGATATTGTGTTCGGCACATCATCGCTTCATCGCTTTCCGCAAATTTTATGTGAAAAGCTCGAGCGTGGAAAACGCATTTTCTTTAAAGAAGAAAATGTCAGCGCGGTTGCGGAGGGAATTCCGATTCGACGCGAATCAAAATATCGCGCTTGGGTCAGTATAATGTATGGATGCAACAATTTTTGCTCATATTGTATCGTTCCGTACGTACGCGGACGCGAAAGAAGCCGCTTAAAGAATGATATCGTAAACGAGGTCAGATCGCTTGTTGAACAGGGATATAAGGATATTACGCTTTTGGGGCAGAACGTTAATTCCTATGGTAAGGATACGGGCGAAAACTGTGATTTTGCAGACCTTTTGACAGAGCTTTCCGCCATAGAAGGGGATTATTATTTGCGTTTTATGACAAGCCATCCGAAGGACGCGTCAAAAAAGCTTATTGACGTTATGGCAAAAAATCCTCATATCGCAAAGCATTTTCATCTTCCGTTGCAATCGGGAAGCGACGAGGTGCTGCGTGTGATGAACCGCAAATATGATACAGAAAAATATCTTTCCACTATCGATTATATGAGAAATAAAATCCCCGATATCGCTATCAGTACCGATATAATAGTCGGATTTCCGGGAGAAACCGAGGATGATTTTGAAAAAACCTTGGAAATGCTTAAGACGTGTCGCTTTGATATGATTTTTTCTTTCATATATTCTCCGCGAAACGGCACTCCGGCAAGTAAAATGGATTTTCAAATTCCGCCTGAGGTAAAAAGCGAAAGATTTGAACGCCTGCTTTCGGTACAAAATGAAATTTCATTGGCAAAAAATCAGCCGCTTGTCGGAAAAACGCTTCGTGTGCTCTGCGATGGCAAAAGCAAGAAAAACGATAATATTTGCAGCGGAAGGACCGAATCTAATAAGATCGTATTTTTCGATGCTGAAGAAAAGGATATCGGACAGTTTGTAAACATTAAAATTTCCCGCGCAGATACGTTTGCGTTATACGGAGAAAAAATAAATTGATTTAAAAAGGAATAAGAGAAATGGAAATTATGGAAATTGCCGCATTGCTCGGTCAAAAACTTAAAGAAGACGCTCGCCTTGTAAAGCTTGAAGAAGCAAGAAAGGCATACGAGGGCTCAAAGGAGCTCCAAAAGAATATGCTCGAATATGAGGTTCAGCAGAAAGCGCTTCAATCCGAGGTTACAAAAGAGGACAAGGATACTCATTTTATTGAGATCATTCAAAAGAGAATAGACGAGCTTTATAACGCTATTACCAAGGATCCGGTTTTTATGAATTTGAATGATATTCAATCCGAGGTTAACGAGCTTATGAACGAGGTCAATAATACCATTATGTTCAACATTACGGGAGAAACTCCCTGCACGCACGATTGTTCTACCTGCGGCGGAGGATGCGGACACCATCACTGATTTTAATTAGAACTTAAAGGCGGGGTATTTTTATGACACCAATGATGGAACAGTATTTTGAAATTAAAAATCAATATAAAGACTATCTTTTGTTCTATCGTCTTGGAGATTTTTACGAGATGTTCTTTGATGACGCTATAATTGGCTCCAGAGAGCTTGATCTTACGCTGACAGGCAGAGATTGCGGAGAAAAAGAACGCGCTCCCATGTGCGGAGTACCTTTCCACAGTGCAGAGAGCTATATAGGCAGGCTTATTGAAAAGGGGTATAAGGTGGCAATATGCGAACAAACCGAAGACCCTGCACTTGCCAAAGGACTTGTAAAAAGAGAGGTTGTTCGTGTCATCACTCCCGGTACCGTGATTGAAAGCAATCTGCTTTCCGAAACCAAAAATAACTATATATGTTCGCTCTATATGTGTGACGACGAATTCGGAATTTGCTTTGCTGATGTTTCGACAGCAATATTTTTGGCGACATCTTTTTCGGGTGCGGGCGCGCTTCAGCGTTTGCAAAACGAGTTGGGTACCTATCTTCCTCGAGAGGTAATTACCAATCTCGGACGCCCGAATTTTGAAGATACGGCAGATTTCATAACCTCACGAATCGGAGCTATGCTGAATGATAATCAAATGATTCGTTTTGATTATTATAACGCTCTCGACGCGGTAAAAAAGCAGTTTGCGGATTCGATTGACGAATCCGTACTGTCAAACCGTGCTATTGTGTGTGCAATAGGCGGGTTGCTTAATTATATCTCAGAGATGCATAAATCCGACATTTCGTATATAAAGAATATAAATATTTATTCCGACAGTCAATATTTGCAGCTTGATATGAATACCCGTCGCAATCTCGAGCTTATCGAAACTATGCGTACACGAGAAAAAAGAGGGACTTTACTTTGGGTGTTGGATAAAACACGTACCGCATCGGGCGCTCGTATGCTCAGAAATTGGATCGAGCACCCGTTGCTCAGCACATCTCAAATCGTGAAGCGTCAGCAAGCCGTACAGGAATTTTTCGGCAATTATATGCTGCGCGAGGAAATAGGCGATCTGTTGTCTAACGTTATGGACCTCGAGCGTATTTTGACCAAAATTATATACGGTACAGCCAACGCAAAGGAGCTGCGTGCGGTTTGTCAGAGCGCATCGGTTCTTCCCGATATAAAAAGAAAGCTTGAAGCGTGCAAAAGTGCCGAGCTTATGAGTATTTACGTTAATCTCGACGTGCTTGATGATATTTATGAGTGTATTGATTCCTCAATCGTAGACGATCCCCCTTTTATTACGCGAGAGGGCGGAATTATAAGAGAGGGATATGATAAGGACGTCGATTATCTGCGCTCGGTGATGAACGACGGAAAGTCGTGGATAGATAATATTCTGGTGCAGGAACGCGAAAAAACCGGAATAAAAACGATGAAGATCGGATATAACAAGGTTTTTGGTTATTATATAGAAGTCACAAAATCCTTGGTCGGACAGGTGCCCGACAGATACATAAGAAAGCAGACGCTTTCAAATTGCGAAAGATATATAACGCACGAGCTAAAGGATATGGAAGCCACCATACTCGGAGCTTCGGACAAGCTCTGTGCTCTTGAATATGAGATCTTTCAAAAAATCCGCGCGTTCGTTGCCGATAACAGCGCGAGAATTCAACAAACCGCATTTTTGCTTGCCGAGGTGGATTCTTATCTAAGCTTGGCAAATGTGGCGGCGAGAAATAAATATGTTTGCCCCGAGGTCGATGCTACCGATATAATCGATATCAAGGACGGACGGCATCCCGTGGTTGAGCAGTTTGTTAAACAGTCCTATTTTGTGCCTAATGACGTGCATTTGGATACGGCTCAAAATCAAATTATGCTTATTACAGGCCCCAATATGGCGGGAAAATCCACTTATATGCGCCAGGTCGCCCTTATCGTGATAATGGCACAAATCGGTTCGTTTGTTCCTGCAAGCGAAGCTCGTATCGGCATCGTTGACAAGGTGTTCACGCGCGTGGGCGCTTCGGATGATTTGGCGTCGGGACAGTCAACCTTTATGCTTGAAATGAACGAGGTTGCCTATATACTTAAAAACGCAACTCAAAAAAGCTTGATCATATACGATGAGGTTGGACGCGGAACAAGTACGTTTGACGGTATGAGCATCGCTCGCGCTATCGTTGAATATACCAACAGCAAAAAAATCGGCGCTAAAACTCTTTTCGCCACTCACTATCACGAGCTTACCTCTCTTGAGGACGAGCTTTCGGGCGTGGTTAATTACAATATTGCCGCCAAAAAGAGAGGCGACGACATAATTTTCCTGCGTAAAATCGTGCGTGGCTCAACCGATGACAGCTACGGTATTGAGGTTGCAAAGCTTGCAGGCGTACCCAAAGAGGTTATCAAGCGCGCAAAGGAAATACTTTCGGTTATTGAAAGGACGTCAAAGAATTTGCGTACAGCCGAGCAGGACGAGATTGCATTGCAGCAGGACGAACAAATAATTACGTTTGATACAGTATTGCAGGAAAGTGTTATTGAAGAAATAAAGCAGATCGACATAAACACGCTTTCTCCATACGAGGCGATCTCATTTTTGTTTGAGATTCAAAGAAAATTGAAATAAAATACAGGAAAGGGGGTATTCTTTATGGGAAAAATAAACGTTTTAGCCATATCTGTTGCGAATTTAATTGCCGCAGGAGAGGTCGTAGACCGACCTGCCTCGGTTATCAAGGAATTGCTTGAAAACGCAATAGACTCGGGCGCAAATTCGATAACTGTAGAGATAAATAACGGCGGCGTTACGTTTATGCGGGTAAGCGATAACGGTTGCGGCATTGAGCCCGAGGACCTTCCCGTTGCGGTCAGACGACACGCGACCAGTAAGATAAAGGATGCCCACGACCTCGAGAAAATAATGACGCTTGGATTTCGCGGCGAAGCTCTTGCGGCAATCGCATCGGTGTCCAATATGAGGATCATATCAAAACAAAAGAACGCCGAATACGGCGCTATGCTTGAGGTGTCGGCAGGTAATATAGTTTCGCTTTCCGAGCGAGGATGCTCAGACGGCACAACGGTTATTGTCGAGGAGCTTTTTGCAAACGTTCCCGCGCGCCGTAAGTTCTTAAAAAAAGATCTAAGTGAGGCAATTGCGGTTGCCGCCATAGTCGAAAAAGTTGCGCTTTCGCGCCCCGACATATCATTCAGGTTTATTTCGGACGGCAATTTAAAGCTTGAATCATCGGGTGACGGAAATCTCAAAAACACCATATATTCGATTTTCGGCAAGGATTTTGCATCTAAGCTTATCGAAGTAAACGGAAATATTGACGGTATAGCTATAAACGGCTTTGTCGGGCGTTCTGACAATGTCAAGTCAAACAGAAATTCTCAAAATTTTTTCATCAACGGCAGATATGTTAAAAATAAAACTATGACAGCCGCTTTGGAGCAAGCTTTTTGCTCGTATCTTCCGTCGGAAAAATTTCCTTGCTGTGTTTTATTTATAACCTTAAATCCTTCTGTGGTGGACGTTAACGTCCATCCTTCAAAGCTTGAGGTTAAGTTTTCAAACGAGAAGCCGATTTTTGAGCTTGTTTATTATTCGGTGCGCTCGGCGCTTGAACAAAATACCGGCCGCCCTTCGGTTAACCTTGAAAGATTGCCGAGTCAAGGAAGCGCAGGAAAGGTGCTTTCTCCTTTTGTGCCTATCGACGACGGAAAACGCGAATCAATGAAAAAAATGCAGTTGAGCTATGACGATATTCCCATAAGATCATCCGCGTCGAATGATTTTACGCAAAAATCGGAGCTGAATCTCTTTGCTGATATACAAAAGCAAAAACAAAGTCTAACCGAGGAGAAAACTTCGGAAGAAAAAGATAAAGAATGTCAAAGCACTCTTGATCTGGGGGATAATTATACTGCCGAGCAGTATATCCGAGATTTTATAAATCCGCTTAACGAGGGTAAAATATCCTGTCCGATTCAGCTTATCGATAATCTTGAGGACCAATCAAGCGAAGCTGAGCTTGAAGCATTAAATTCGCCCGAGTCGGAGCCGACCTTCTCTTGGCAGATCGTCGGAGAGGTTTTCAACTCATACATAATCGTGCAGCTTGAAGATAAAATGTTAATTGTAGATAAGCACGCCGCGCACGAGCGTATTATCTTTGAGGAGCTCAAGGCAAAAATGAACTCGGCTCTTCATTCCTCGGAATTGCTCATTGTTCCTATTGAGGTTATGCTGACCTCGTCGGAGATTGAAATAATCAAACAATACCGAACGGAAATTGAAGCTATCGGCTTCGGATTTGAAGAAAAAGCATATTCTTTGAATATAAATATGCTGCCGAGCGGAATTGCATCGTCGGACGTGGCGGATATTTTCCAGACCTTTGCAGATAATATACTTAATTCAACCGGAAGCGCTACGATTACAAGGGATATTATCTTTGAAAAAGCGCTTTATCAGGTTGCCTGTAAGGCGGCTGTTAAAGCGGGAAGGGCATATCCCGAGGGCTATAATAATTGGATAGTTGACAAGCTGATGCGCATAAAAGATATTACCGTTTGCCCGCACGGCAGACCTGTGGCTATGGAAATGAGCAAAAAAGCGTTGGACAGACAGTTTGAAAGAACGTAAATTGAACTAAAATCCTATTTAGAAAGGTTAATCAATGTTTGATATTTTATTTGTTGAGGGAAAAGCGCGACGCGGAGTTTTACATACCGTGCACGGAGATATACAGACGCCTGTCTTTATGAACGTAGGAACGTGCGCCGCTATTAAGGGCGGTGTTTCCACCGTTGAGTTAAAGGAGATCGGATGTCAGGTGGAGCTTTCGAATACCTACCACCTGTCGTTGCGTCCGGGTGATGGGCTTATAAGAGATCTGGGCGGAATCAGAAGGTTTTTTAATTGGGACGGTCCTGTCTTGACCGATAGCGGAGGATTTCAGGTCTTTTCGCTCGCGGCATTGCGTAAGATCACCGAGGAGGGTGTTCGATTTGCTTCGCACATCGACGGTAAGCGCATTTTTATGGGTCCTGAGGAGAGTATGCAAATTCAATCTAATCTGGCTTCAACGATTGCCATGGCGTTTGATGAGTGCGTTGAAAATCCCGCTCCGTACGATTATGTCAAGGAGTCTGCCGCAAGAACGTCGAGATGGCTCGTTCGTTGCAAAAACGAAATGGCTCGCCTTAATTCGTTGCCCGATACGCTCAACCGAAATCAGCTGTTATTCGGTATTAATCAGGGCGGCACGTATGAGGATATTCGTATTGACCATATGAAAACTATAGCCGAGCTTGATCTTGACGGATATGCAATAGGCGGTCTTGCCGTAGGCGAAGAAACCGAGGATATGTATAGAATAATAGACGCGGTGGAACCGTTTATGCCGTTAAATAAGCCGAGATATCTTATGGGTGTCGGAACTCCGGTAAACATTTTGGAGGCGGTGCATCGCGGAGTTGATTTCTTCGACTGCGTTATGCCGAGCCGAAATGCGCGTCACGGCAATCTCTTTACTTGGCACGGTAAGATCAATATTCAAAATGAAAGATACGCGCGTGACGAGCGACCGATAGACGAGGGCTGCAACTGTCCCACCTGCCGTGATTACAGCCGCGCTTATATAAGACATCTTATAAAAGCTAAGGAAGCGCTCGGAATGAGATTGGCGGTTACACACAATCTTTATTTTTACAACAACCTTATGCTTGAGATTCGAAAAGCTATCGAAGGCAATTACTTTGAAAGCTTTTATAATAAATACAGAGTTGTATTGGGTCAGCGCTCGGAGGACTAAATTAAAAGATATTTGAACAGGGAGGGCATAATATTGAAAAACAATTTAAAGTTATATATGTTGTCTACGGTTACTGCTCTGTTTTTGTTCGGTATTGCAGCGTTTTTTATCGTAAACGCAATATTAGGCGCGGATATTGACAGCCCAAACGAGGATATTTTGACAGGAAAAACAGAGCAGTTTGAAATTCCTGAGGCGTTTGCAAACGTGAGCGCTGAGTCTTTTAATATGTTATTTATACATACCGACGTGTCCCACGAAAAAATCGCTTTGCAGAAAGACGGAGAGCTTTCCTTGGATTGTGCCGTACTTGTTCGCGTGGACAAGGAACGCGGACAAATTACAAACACTTTTATTCCTTTGAATACCTTGGTGACGTTCGGCGGAAGTAAGGTTTCGCTTTTCGACGTATACAATGCGCGCGGAATTGATTTTATGTGCGATAAGGTTTATGCCTTGACGGGTATAACAGTTGATCATTACGCGATTATAACCGATAAATTTATTGAAAAAACCGTCGAATATTTGGGCGGAATTACTTTTACCGTTACTTCAAAGCTTTCCTGCCCCGACTATGATGACAAAAGCCGAACAGTCGATATTCCCGCAGGCACGCAAATGCTTGGAGGCAAGGAAGCGGCACTGGTGCTGAGATATTCCAATGTGAATATAGCAGAAGAACGCGAGAAAATGCTGTTTTCTTTCATTAAAGTCATGGCTTCAAGCCTGTTCAATCCGCAAAACCGCGAAAGCGTTTCTCAACTTTACGACACTTTGGCGGAATATTGTATAACCGATTTTTCAAAAGACGTATTTGAAAAAAAATCAGAGCTTTTATTTATGTATCAAAGCTTTACGGTAGAAACGCTCAAGCTTTGCGGAGAATACAGGATTATCGGCGACGAAAAATATTTTGTCTGCGACACCGAGAAAACCTTGGCGCTATTCTATGATTACAGAAAAATTTATTTTTAAATAAAATTTAAGCTATACAGAGGAGAATTCAAATGAACCATTCAGAAAAAACAATGGATAAAATAGTATCGCTTTGTAAGACGCGCGGATTTGTATATCCCGGCTCTGAAATATACGGCGGGCTTGCCAACTCCTGGGATTATGGACCTTTAGGGGTTGAATTCAAAAACAACGTAAAAAAAGCTTGGTGGAAAAAGTTTGTTCAGGAAAGCAGATATAATGTGGGACTGGACAGCGCTATACTTATGAATCCCGAAACCTGGGTCGCATCAGGTCACGTCGGCGGCTTTTCCGACCCGTTGATAGATTGCCGCGGATGTAAAATGCGTCATCGTGCCGATAAGCTTATCGAGGACTATAATGCCGAAAACGGTATTTCTATGGTCGTTGAGAGTATGTCAAATGAAGAAATGGTACAGTATATCAAGGACAAGCAGATTGCTTGCCCGGGATGCGGGAAAACCGATTTTACCGATATCAGAAAGTTTAATCTTATGTTTAAAACCTTCCAGGGCGTTACCGAGGACAGCGCGTCGGAGCTTTATCTGCGCCCCGAAACCGCACAGGGAATTTTCGTTAACTTTAAGAATATAGCAAGAACAACGAGAAAAAAAGTGCCCTTCGGTGTTGGACAAATAGGTAAATCCTTCAGAAATGAAATAACTCCCGGTAACTTTATTTTCCGTATTCGTGAATTTGAGCAGATGGAGCTTGAATTCTTCTGCAAGCCGGGAACAGACCTCGAATGGTTTGACTATTGGAAGAATTATTGTAAAAAGTTCTTGCTTGATCTGGGCATGAAAGAGGACCGCTTGAGATTGCGCGACCACAGCCAAGAGGAGCTTTGCTTCTATTCGCGCGCAACCACCGACTTCGAATATCTTTTTCCGTTCGGTTGGGGAGAGCTTTGGGGTATCGCAGACCGTACGGACTATGACCTTACTCAGCACGCTGATCACAGCGGAGAGCCGATGGAATATTTCGATCCCGAAACAAACGAAAAATACGTTCCTTACGTTATCGAGCCGTCGCTTGGTGCTGACCGCGTAACCCTTGCCTTTCTTGTTGATGCTTATGACGAGGAACTTATTGATGCCGAAAAGAACGATATCCGTGTGGTTCTCCGCTTGCATCCGTATCTTGCGCCTATCAAAGCGGCAATATTGCCTCTTTCCAAAAAGCTCTCGGACAAGGCAATCGAGCTGTTTGACGATCTTGCAAAGGATTTTCGCGTCGAATTTGACGAAAGCGGCTCTATCGGTAAGAGATATCGCCGTCAGGACGAGATCGGAACGCCGTTCTGCATAACTTATGACTTCGAATCGGAAAACGATAATTGCGTTACGGTAAGAAGCAGAGATACTATGGAGCAGGTAAGAATTCCGATTGCAGATTTGAAGAAATACATCACAGAGGGAATTTCTTTCTGATAAATTAAAATTCAGTGCGCGACCGTGTGGAAGCGCACTGAATTTATCGTTTTTTTGATTATTATGGAGTTTAAAATGGTGTACCAAAGATTTGGATTGACAAACAATCAGCTTAAAATCATAGCTATAATTTCTATGACTATCGATCACGTAGGATATATTTTATTTCCTCAATATATTATTTTCCGAATAATAGGACGGTTGGCATTCCCGATTTTTGCGTATATGATTGCAGAGGGATATAGGTACACACGAAACAAGACAAGATATTTTTTAACCTTATTGATATCGGGTGTTTTATTTCAAGCGATTTATCTTATTTTAAAGCACTCGTGGTATATGAATATTCTGTTTACCTTTTCGCTTTCGGTAATTACTTTGTTTTTCGTTTCGCATTTCGATAAAAAAAGAAATGCTCTTTCGCTTATTTTGCTTATATTCGAAATTCTCTCCGTAGTGCTTATGGCGTGTTATTTGCCGAATATTATAAACGGCTTTAAATTCGATTACGGTTTGCTCGGAATTCTTTTGCCTGTTTTTATATATTTGCTGCCAAGCAAATGGTTAAAGCTGACTGCGCTTGGACTTACTGTAATTTTTATGTCGTATTATAACGGGAGGATAGTGCTTTTTGCCCTGCTTTCCATTCCGTTGCTGTGCTTGTATAACGGCAAAAGAGGAAAAGCCAATTTAAAATACTTTTTCTATATTTTTTATCCGATGCATTTTGTTATTATATATCTGATTTATTTGATTGTAAAATAAAAGGGAATAACGGTGGTTTTCGGAAACCAATAAAAGACCATACGAGCCGCATATTTGATGCGGCTCGTATGGTCTTTATGTTTACCTGCAATATTTGCAGGCATTTTTAGTTATTTACGCAAGGTCTTCAAAGAATGCAACAAGCTTGTCGAGATGCGAGTTCCAAGAACCGATGCTTCCGTTATACTTGGAAGTGTAGTCCTTAAGCTTGTAACCAGCCATCGTCTTCCAAATTGTTCCGGCTTGATCCAAGGACTGACCGAAAACGTATCCGAAGTCAAGACGAGTGTTTGCAACGAGCTTATCGTAAATTGCAGCGTTCTTATCTGTTGACGAGTATTGGAGCTTCAACATGATTTCATAGTATGTAGGAACAACAGATCTGTAAGAAAGCTCACTAAGAAGCTGCAAAACGGCTCCTGCGCGCTCCATGTCAAGACAGTTTGCCATTACAGCGGTTGAGTGCCATGCATCCTGAATAGTGGTGTAATAATCATCCTGCTCTTCGTTGTATTTGTAAATGGGAAGTACGCCGTAGTCATCTTCCATTTCACGGAAACCTTTTGTAGAGCCAAACAGCATTGTCAAGAACATAGAATTTCCGTTTGCAAAGTTTGCTTGTGTAAAATCTCTCGCTTCGTCAGAGTGTTCTCTTGTGAACACTCCAGAGTTTTCCCACAAGAGCGAATACATTTTATCCCAAGCGTCAACTATCTTTTCATCGTAAAGAGTGAATTCCGGAATACCATCGTCATTGATCTTTGTAACGCCGAGTCCGAGCGCCCAGAATACACCGTCTATCGAAACCGAGTGCGCGCTTCCGGTCATACCGAAAAGGTCCTCTTGGTCGATCTCGTTATTCTGGTTAAGATCCTCGTATACTCCCTTTACAAGCTCTGAAAAATAGTCGATAGTCCATTTGCCGTCGTCGATAACCTGATAAATATCGATTTCGGGGAACCATTTCTGGAAGAGTTCTATGTTATAGAACATACAGAATATAGAAGAAACAGCCGAAGTATGAGCATAACTCATTCCGAGATAGAGCTGGTCCAAAAGCTCCGTTTGCTCTGCAAAATAGCTGTTCCAACCGGGATGGCTCATATCGATATTGTCGACTAAATTGAGGTTTAAGAAATATCCGGATGTAACGATATTTGTAGTGTATGCCGTAAATGTCGTAAGTATATCAAATTCGTGGTCGTCGGCAAGGTAGCTGTTTATAACGTGATTGTTAAATACAGTGTTTCCACCGCCGGTAACAACCTCTTCAATAGTTTCGATCTGAATGTTAAGCGTGTCCTCTACTTCCATATTTCGGGTATACTCAGCTTCCGCAAGAATATCGATAGTTCTGTCGAGAAGGTCATTATCCCAGTTTCCGCCGTTCAAGGTATAGATGGTTCCGTTGCCGTAATCCAAGTTCGCGGGAAGCGAAGACGGAATGAGCGGACGTCCGAATTCATCGAGCTCATCGTCGGAACCTGTGGGGGGAGTTATTTCTCCACCATCGGAAGGCGTTGTATCATCGCCGTTTCCGCCGTTATTACAAGCAACGCCGAGCGGAATAATCATGGCAAGAAGCAAGCAAAGACACAAAACCTTAATTAAAATGTTTTTCATAGCTTTCTTTCCTTTCGTTAAAAGATGTATACACATT
>JAZNBI010000096.1:0-35539 GCA_045586995.1 Eubacteriales bacterium
ATTGGAAATATAAATTGTATCTCCTACATAGAAGTGTTTTCTAAAATTAAAGAAAACAAAGTTTGGCTTGGTAATGGTATGGGACGATGGATTTCGGGTTTTATTGTTCCGCAAAATTATGGACTATATGGAACTGAAGCACGTATAGATGAAAACGGAAATAGAATCGTTGCGACAAACAACTGTTTATGGCTGACAAATATTGAACACGGTAGGAGACATCAGCCTCTGCAATTGATGAGCATGATGGATAACATTAAATACAGTAGGCATAAAGAAATTAGAAGCATAGGATACCCTAAATATGACAACTACGACGCTATCGAGGTTGCATTTACTGATGCAATACCATCAGATTATAATGGTGTAATGGGTGTTCCAATTACTTTTTTGGATAAGTATAATCCTGAACAATTTGAAGTTCTTGGAATTATGGCATCTACACAGATAACAGAATATAATTTTGGTTATCCATATGTTGATGGAAAAAAGAAATATGCTCGTATTCTTATAAGAAAGAGGGTGCAAGAATGATTACCACATTAGCAACTGACATAACAGTTGAGGACATATGCAAAGGCTTTGTATATAACGAGTATGAGGGTAAAGGTCTGTTCGGTCTTTCTGGAAAACTTGTTATTCAGCCAGAGTATCAGCGTAATTACATCTATGCTGACGGAAAACGTGATGTAGCTGTCATTGATTCCATTCTCAAAGGTTATCCTCTGGGACTTATTTACTTTACGAAGGTTGCAGAAGATAAATACGAGGTTTTAGACGGACAACAGCGTATTACCAGTTTTGGACGATATGTAACAGGCAAGTTTGCCATTAACGACCAGAACGGCATACCGAGATACTTCTCTGGACTTGCAAAGGATATGCAGGACAAGATTATGCAGACCACCTTGACTATCTATATCTGTGAGGGTACAGAAAGCGAAATAAAGGAATGGTTCAAGACTATCAATATTGCAGGCATACCCCTTAACGAGCAGGAACTTTCAAACGCTATACATTCGGGCCCCTTTGTTACCAAAGCAAAGGAGCAGTTCTCAAACAGTCAGAACGCCAATATCCAGAAATGGAGTGCGTACATATCTGGTAGCGTTATAAGACAGGACTACTTGCGTACTGCTCTTGAATGGGTAAGCAAGGGCAACATTGACGATTATATGAGTAAGCACAGATACGATGATAACATTAACGAGTTGAAAGCATATTTCACAAGCGTTATTGATTGGGTATCAAGTGTCTTTACCGATGTTGAAAGCGAAATGAGAGGTCTGCCTTGGGGCGAGTTCTACGAGCAGTACCACACAAACGCTTATGCTCCCGATGAAGTGTCGGCTAAACTAAAAGAACTGTATTCTGACTTTTATGTTAAGGACAAAAAAGGTGTATATGAGTATATCCTCGGTGGCTGTACTGACAGCAAACTCCTTAACATTCGAGTATTTGACGAACCCACCAAAAAGACAGTTTATACACGCCAGACCGAAGAAGCAAAGAGCAGTAATGTTTCAAACTGTCCTCTTTGTGCTATGGGTGCTGACAACAACAAAAACCGTATCTGGAAGATTACAGAAATGGACGCAGACCACGTGACCGCTTGGAGCAAAGGCGGTTCAACCGACATAGATAACTGTCAAATGCTTTGTAAAACCCATAACAGAGCAAAAGGCAATAAATAATAGTTATATTCTGGCGTATTCCGTACTATAGTGTATAGTGGGATTTATCTAACACCTCTCATGTCTGTACTCACAATAAGAACAGACAGGGGCAGGAAGTAGAATGGACAGAATATAAAAAAGGTTTATCCCTGCCGTAAGGCAGGTGCAAAATAAAAAGGGTTGGAATAAAAACGACCGCCAGAGTGTATTTATCTACATTTTGGCGGTTTGTTTTATATGACGGCAGAACAAAGGGATATATCGTATCTGCTTATCCAATCAGTAAAAAGGTTGCCTATGACTATGCTGTGAAGAAGAAGCGATTTATAATAAATCTTTTATCCTGAAAAGACCGGAAAGTAAAATTAAAGAGCTTTTTATAAAAGGTCAAGAAATATGCGCTAAAGCATTGTAGGTGGGGAATTATACATTAAAATAAGCCATAAATCTCTCTAATTTTAACTAAAAGTGGAGCGAAGGAGATAGTATATGATGAAAAATCACAGCTTCTGTTTTTTTCACTTTGGACGATTTTTTTAAAAAAAGTATTGACAAAGGCAATACTTCGTGATATGATGTATTATGTAAAAGGAGGTATCACATGGATATTCAATTGAAGCGAGGGCTTTTAGACGTCTGCGTTTTGGCTGCGATTAAAAGCGAGGATTCATACGGCTATAAGATAATCAAGGATATGAAGCCGTATATTGAGCTTTCCGAATCGACCTTGTATACGATTCTGAAGCGTTTAGAGGTCGCAAATATGCTGACCGTACGTTCGGTAGAACACGAGGGCAGACTTCGTAAGTATTACCGTATTACAGACGAAGGGCGAAAACGCATTGAGGATTTCAAGCTCGAATGGAAAGAGATTTTGTCTATATATCAATTTGTTACAAAGGAGGATAACGGTAATGAATAAAGAAGAATTCCTTCTGCGGCTACGTAAGGGTTTATCGGGATTACCGCAGGATGATATTGAAGAACGTTTGTCTTTTTACAGTGAAATGATTGATGACCAAATGGAAGACGGTATTTCAGAGGAGGAGGCAGTTTCGGCAGTAGGCGCGGTAGATGAAATTGTCGCGCAGGTGGTGGCAGAAACTCCGCTTGTGAAAATCGCAATGGAAAGAATTAACCCAAAAAGGAGATTGAACGAAGGAGAAATAGTGCTTTTGGCTCTCGGCTCTCCAATATGGCTCTCGTTAGCTATTGCCGCTGTCGCCGCAATTCTCTCGCTTTACGTTTCACTCTGGGCTGTGATAATTTCCTTGTGGGCTGTTTTTGCTTCGGTTATCGGGTGTTCTGTTGGCGGTGTACTCTCTTGCGGTGTTTTTATTGCAGGCGGTAAAGTGGCTTCCGCTCTTGCTATGCTTGCCGTAGGAATTGTCTTGGCAGGTCTTGCTATCTTTACTTTCTACGGATGCCGGGCGGCTACAATCGGATGCTTGATACTCACAAAGAAAATTGCAATATGGACAAAAAATTGCTTCAGGGGAAAGGAGAGGGCGTAATGAAAACGAAAACAAAAATCTCACTTATTATAGCGGCTTTTCTTGTGTTGATTGGCTGCGCGCTTTTTTCATTCGTAATGACAAAGCTCGATTGGAATTTTACCGCGTTGTCAACTGTAAAATACGAAACCAATAATTATGAAATCGACGAAGCGTTTGACGGCATTTCTGTGAACGTAGACACAGCAGACGTTGAATTTCTGCTTTCCGATGACGGAAAATGCAGGGTGGAGTGTTACGAAAAAGAAGCATCGAAGCATTTCGTTACGGTCGAAGATAATACTCTCGTTATTAAGATGATTGATAAAGAGGCGTGGTATAATCATATTGGGATAAATTTTACTTCCCCGCAAATAACAATATATCTTCCGACAACCGAATACGGCTCGCTTTTAATCGATGGAGATACCGCTGACGTTGAAGTGCCTGACGATTTCACCTTTTCTGACGTCAAAATTTCCTTAAGCACGGGAGACGTCGATTTTTGCGCGTCTGCTTCGGGAATAATCGAAATAAAAACGACCACAGGAGATATTGATTTAGAGGACGTTTCCGCATCTGCGCTTGACCTTTCGGTTTCTACAGGCAAGGTAACGGCTTCGGACGTAAGCTGCGCAGGGGACGTTACGGTCGGCGTATCAACGGGCAAGGCATATCTGACCGATATTCAATGCAAAAGCGTCATATCAAGTGGAAATACGGGAGATATTGCTTTGGAGGGAGTAATTGCGACCGAAAGGTTCTCTATTGAAAGAAGCACGGGTGACGTTAAGCTCGACGCCTGCGATGCCGCAGAGATTTTTATAGAAACCAATACGGGCGACGTCAGCGGAACGCTGCTTTCAGATAAAGTATTTATAACGAGGACTAATACCGGCTCGGTCAAGGTTCCGGATTCTGTAAACGGCGGCAGATGCCAAATCACAACAGACACGGGGAATATTAAAATAGCTATAAACTGATTCCCTGCTCTTTAAACGACCGTGGCGTATGCGTAGTTCCCTTAAGGACACTACGCAATGAATTGCCCTTGCGGGCGTGAATTGGCTCACGCCATAAATTGCACCTTCGGCGCATGAATTGCCTTCGGCATTAAAAACAGGGCAGCGCAATGGGAAAGTTTTCAGCATACGCGCCGTAACATACGAAAAAAATTTAATATAATCCCAAACGGCTTGACAGGTCCACTTCAAGCCGTTTTTTATAAAACGGAGCGAAGTATTCGAACATAAGCAAAGTTTTTACCGCTTTTCCCTTGATTTTTATATTTATAGGTGATATAATTATTTGGAATATTATATATTACGCGCACGCGCGTACGCGTGTGGAAAATATTTGTGAGGGGTTTTACATTATGCAAATCAAACCTTTCGAAAAAAAGATTTTCTTGTGATATTTGAATAGACATTTTAATTCATTATAAAAACGGAGAAAAAAATGAAAGCTATTGTAAATGGAAAGATAATTTTAAAGGACCGCGTGCTCGACGGCTTCGCGCTTCTCTACAATGAGGTTATCGAGGGAATCGTTGACGCAGATAAGGTTCCCGAGGGTGCCGAGATCATCGACGCTAACGGCGGCTACGTTGCCCCCGGACTCATTGACCTGCACATTCACGGATACCTCGGAAAGGACGTTTGCGACGGTGAGGAGGAATCTATCCGCACTATCGCAGGTGGAATCGTTAAAAACGGTGTTACGGGATTCCTTCCCACCACTATGACCGTTGATATGAAGGTCGTTCGCAAGGCACTCGAGATCTGCCGCGATCTCAAGGAAGAAAGCAAGGGCTGGAGGGGAAGCGCAATTCTCGGCTGTCATGCCGAGGGCCCGTTCATCAGCGAGAGCAAGAAGGGCGCACAGGACGCAAAATACATACTTAAGCCCGATGCGGCATTCGTTAAGGAATACGCTGATATCATCAAGATAATCACGCTCGCTCCCGAGACCGACACCGAGGATTTCGCCGCTATCCGCGAGATAACGCGCGACACAGACGTAGTCATCTCTATGGGACACACTTCGTCGGATTACGAGACGGCAGTCCGTTCGACTGCGGCGGGTGTTAAGCACGTAACTCATTTGTTCAACGCAATGACGGCTATGGCTCACCGCGCGCCCGGTGTAGTTACCGCCGCATTCAACACCGACGTTACCTGCGAGCTTATCGTGGATACCTTCCACGTAGCGCCCTGCTTCTACGACCTGCTCTACAAGATCAAGGGCAGAAAGCTCTGCTTTATCACCGACTGTCTCCCCGCGGGCGGACTTCCCTACGGCGAGTACACGCTCGGCGGCACGAAGATAATCTACCGCGACATCGTTTGTCGTCTTGAGGACGGAACGGTTGCGGGAAGCGTTCTTCCGCTTAACAAGGGCGTTTGGAACGTATTTACAAACTCTAACATTCCGCTTCACGAGTGCGTAAACGGCGCAACTCTCAATCCCGCAACAGCAATAGGCATCGAGAAGTCCAAGGGCTCGCTCGACGTTGGCAAGGATGCGGATATCATTATCACCGACGCTGAATTTAACGTAAATAAAACCATTATAGGAGGAACTATCAGATATGAAGCTTAAGGTTCAGGCAAAGCTCGACCCCAAATTCCAGCCCCTTTCAGTCGTATGCCGCGATATGCGCAATGCTACCAATGCTGACGGGCAGGACATCGTTATCGCCGTTGAAAGAAATAACGGCTACACCACTACTTACAAAACTCGCATTTTCCGTGACGGTACGGGACACGACGAGGAGAATTTCAGATTTGTTGAGCGTCTTTCAAAGTCACTTCTTTGGGTTGCGGGCGGATACAAGGTAATTATCGCGGGAAGCGAGATCGTCGGCGAGAAAATCCGTGAGGCATTCTCTTACGGCGGTCTGCGCGACTTTGACGTTAAGTTTATGGAAAGAGTTTACGAGCAGCCCTTTGCTGTTGAGGTAGTTTCTCTTGAGAACGCTCCCACGGACAAGTCTGCCGCTGCTCCTATCGGACGCCATCTCGACGGCTGCCGCATCGGCTTTGACGCAGGAGGAAGCGACCGCAAGGTCAGTGCCGTTATCAACGGAGAGAGTGTTTATTCCGAGGAGGTCGTTTGGTTCCCCAAGACAAACTCCGATCCGAGTTATCACTACGAGGGAATCCTCAACGCTATGAAGACCGCAGCGTCTCATATGCCTCGCGTTGACGCTATCGGCATATCCAGCGCAGGCATTTACGTTGATAATCGTATAATGGTCGCTTCCCTCTTCCTTAAGGTAAGCGATGAGGACTTCGACAAGAAGGTCAAGAATATGTATATCGACGTTGCCAAGGAGATCGGAGAGAACATTCCGATCGAGGTCGCAAACGACGGCGACGTTACCGCGCTTGCAGGAGCTATGGACCTTGACGACAATGCGGTTCTCGGCGTAGCTATGGGCACTTCCGAGGCAGGCGGATACGTTGATCCCGACGGAAATATCACGGGCTGGCACAACGAGCTTGCTTTCGTTCCCGTTGACTTCTGTGAGGAAGCAATGGTCGACGAATGGTCGGGCGACTACGGCTGCGGAGTTAAGTATTTCTCGCAGGACGGCGTTATCAAGTGCGCTCCCTGGGCAGGTATCGAGCTTGACGAAAACCTTTCTCCCGCAGAAAAGCTTAAGGTAGTTCAGGGGCTCATGAAGGACGGAGATCCCCGCGCTGCTGCTATTTACGATACCATCGGCGCATATTTCGGCTATGCTATCGCTTACTATACCGAGTTCTACGACATCAAGCACGTTCTCATTATGGGACGCGTTACCTCGGGCGAGGGCGGAGTTATCCTTCTCGAGCGTGCGCAGGAGGTTCTTAACACCGAATTCCCCGAGCTCGCAAAGAAGATTAAGCTCCATATCCCCGATGAGAAATCCCGCCGTGTAGGTCAGTCCGTCGCTGCTGCAAGCCTTCCTAAGATTGATTGATGTTACCTTCTTTGAAAAAGAAAGCCGCTTTTTTGAAAAAAGCTTGGCAAAAAGCTTCCCGCCGGGTTAAAAGCAGTGGGAATATCACTCGAAATAATGAGAGCGGTTAAATAAAATTTATTGAATCTCTAACGAGGAAAAACGTCGGATACTGCGTACCGACGTTTTTCATTTTATTTAGAGGGGTGTAACTGAACGGCTCCACCCCTTAGTATTAAAATTCATCTTTTTTGGTTGTTTCGATTGAATCACAAAGCATATCAAGTTGCTTTTTGCTCATGCTTTCAACATCTCTTCTGATTGTACTTAAAAAGATATTGGAATTATCTTCTTCGAAATCTATTGCAAAGCTATCAATGGGAACATTTAATGCTTTTGCAATATATCTTGGACTTTTTCTGAAACTACAACTACCCTCTCGCCGACATCTTGTAATTATAAAAATTTTATGCTATAATGTGACTATGATATATTAATATGACCTTAAAGCGGCTTGACAACCATCTCGTCAAGTCGCTTTTTTTATAAAACGGCGCAAAATATGCAATATAAGCGAAGCTTTTACCACTTTGCCCTTGATTTTTATGTTCATAGGTGATATAATTATCTGGGATATTATATATTACGCGCACGCGCGTACGCGTGCGGAAAATATTTGCGAGGTGTTTTACATTATGCAAATCAAACCTTTTGAAAAAAAGATATGGCTTTCTTCTCCAACGATGCACGGAGAGGAAATCAAATACGTCGAGGACGCATACAACAAGAACTGGGTCTCCACGGTCGGTGAAAATATCAACGAGGTGGAACGCCTGATTTGTGAAAAGACGGGCTGTAAATACGCTGTCGCGCTCTCCTGCGGAACTGCGGCTCTGCACTTGGCGGTGAAGCTCGCAGGCGTAAAGTGTGGCGACAAGGTTTTTTGCACAGATATGACGTTCGCAGCGACGGTTAATCCCGTAACGTATGCGGGCGGCGTTCCTGTTTTCATTGATACCGAATACGACACTTGGAATATGGACCCCGTTGCTCTTGAGAGAGCTTTCGAAATTTATCCCGACGTAAAGGTGGTAGTTCTCGCCAATCTTTACGGCACACCGTGCAAAATGGACGAAATCAAAACGATTTGCGACAGGCACGGCGCAATTATTATCGAGGACGCTGCGGAATCGCTCGGCGCGACCTACAAGAAAATTCAAACGGGAACTTTTGGTACATATAATGCAATTTCCTTCAACGGAAATAAAATCATCACCGGCTCGTCGGGCGGTATGCTCTTGACCGACAGCGCGGAGGCAGCGAGCAAGGCGCGCAAGTGGTCTACTCAAAGCCGTGAAAACGCGCCGTGGTATCAGCACGAGGAGATGGGCTATAACTACCGAATGAGCAACCTGATAGCAGGCGTGGTCCGCGGACAGTATCCGCACCTTGACGAGCATATTGCTCAGAAGAAGGCGATTTATCTTCGCTACAAGGAGGGCTTCAAGGACCTTCCTGTTTCGATGAATCCCTACATAGAGGATATTATGGAGCCGAACTTCTGGCTCTCCTGCCTACTTATTGATAAGGACGCAATGTGCAAGCAGCTTCGCAGCGATACCGAGGCGCATTACGAAAAGGAAAAGGGCAAGAGCTGCCCTACCGAAATTTTAGAAACGCTCGCAAAATATAATGCAGAGGGCAGACCGATCTGGAAGCCGATGCATATGCAACCTATATATCGCGCAAATTCGTTTGTCACAGCAAGCTCAAGCGAGGACGCAACGGCAAGCGTAGGCGCAGATATCTTCGAGAGAGGGCTTTGCCTGCCGAGCGACAACAAAATGACACCAGAGGAGCAGGACGTAATTATCGAAATCATAAAGAGTTGCTTTGCGCTATGAAGGAATTATATTTAAACCTGATTTCGACGTGGTGGGGGACTACGATAATTATCCTCATTGCTCTCGCCGTTTGGCTTTTGCTTTCGATGCTTTTTTACCGCCAATTTTTCAAGCGGTTCTACGATATTTTGTTAAGCGGAATTGCGCTTGCCGTTTTGTCGCCTCTGCTGTTGGCGCTGACAATTCTGGGCGCAGTCAAAATGAAGGGTAATCCTTTCTTTACACAAGAAAGGCCCGGCAAGATAAGCAAAAGGACGGGAGAAGAAAAAATCTTCAAGCTCATAAAATTCCGCACTATGACCTGTGAAAAGGATGAAAACGGCGAGCTTTTGCCTGATGATAAGCGCCTGACAAAGTACGGAAAAATATTACGCAGTACCTCGCTTGACGAATTGCCCGAGCTTATAAACATCTTCCTCGGCAATATGTCGATAGTAGGTCCAAGACCTCTGCTCGTGCAGTATCTGCCCTTATATAGCGAGGAGCAAAGACGAAGACATTCCGTCCGTCCCGGGCTTACGGGATACGCACAGGTATGTGGCAGAAATGCGATTTCCTGGGAAGAAAAATTCAAATTAGACGTAGAATATACGAAAAGAATTTCCCTGTTCTATGACCTCGGCATTATTTTTAAAACGGCTTTGACAGTATTAAAGCACGAGGGCATCAGCTCGGAAACTTCTGTTACAATGGAAAAATTTATGGGAACAGGACAGGAGCAAATTGTTAATAAACAAACGGAGAGTATTACATGAAAATACTATTTACAAGTGTCGGACGGCGAGTTGAGCTTATCCAGGCATTTAGAAAGGCGGCGGATGAGCTGCAGATTGATTTAAAAATTTTTGGTGCGGACATTGCAAATGACGCTCCTGCAATGTATTTCTGTGATGAACAAAAAATCGTTTGCAGAATCAAGGATAGCAATTATATTCCTCAACTTCTTTTGATTTGTGCGAATGAAAAGATAGATTGTTTAATCCCACTCATTGATACCGACCTTTTGGTGCTGGCAGAAAACAAGCAATGCTTTGAAGCGATTGGTACAAAGGTATTGATTTCTGCGGTCGATAAAGTAAAGTTGTGCAGAGATAAAAACTATACTGCGGACTACTTCGTTTCTCTTGGATTAAAATCACCCTTGCCAGCAAACAGTGTGGAGAAATTTGTGCAGATTATGGAACGTGGTGAGGTTTCTTTTCCTGCCTTTATTAAGCCGAAGGACGGCAGCTCCAGTATTAATGCTTACAGAGTAGATACCATTGACGATTTGAAGTTATATGCTGATAAAATTGAGGATTATATTATTCAACCTTATATCAGTGGCAGAGAATACACTGTTGATATTTTTTGCGATTATGAGGGGAATCCTGTTTATATCACACCAAGAGAGAGACTCTCGGTTCGTTCCGGGGAAGTTCTTAAAACGAGAATCACCCAGGATGAAACAATAATTGCCGAAATAATAAAATTAATTGCTGACTACAAACCTTGCGGTCAGATTGCAGTTCAACTTATCAAAGAAGAAAAAACCGGAGATAACTACTACATAGAAATCAATCCTCGTTTTGGGGGTGGAGCACCATTGAGTATTAAGGCAGGTGCAAACAGTGCCAAAGCAGTGTTGAGAATGTTGAACGGAGAGAAATTATATTATTCGGAAAAAGCAGCAAGAGACGGGGCTGTTTATAGTCGTTTCGATCAAAGTATTTGTATAAATGAAGGGCAAACAAATGTTTGAGATTGCATCTATAACAGAAATCAAAAAACATATTCAAGGGCTGAAAGCGATCGTGTTTGATCTGGACGATACTTTGTATAGTGAAAAAGAATATGTTCGAAGTGGCTTTGGAGCAATTGCTGATACGCTACCTCAAATAAAACAAATGGAAGAAAAGTTGTGGCAAGCGTTTGTACAAATGAAATCAGCCATAGATGAAGTGCTGTCAGCGGAGGGAATATATACGGACGAATTGAAACAAAAATGCCTTTCGGTGTACCGTTTTCATCAACCCAATATACATTTATACGATAACGCAAAAGAGATTCTTCAACAATTACGGACAGACGGATATAAGTTAGGAATCATCACAGATGGCAGGCCTGAAGGACAGAGAGCCAAAATTAAGGCACTTGGATTGGATGAGCTTGTGGACTTTATTATTGTTACAGATGAACTTGGTGGCGTGGAATATCGTAAGCCAAATAAAGCTGCGTTTGTAAAAATGCGAGAAGCACTGGGAGTGGCATTTGAGGAAATGTGTTATATTGGAGATAACCTAAAGAAGGACTTTGTCGCGCCGGAAATGTTAGGCATCAGAGCAATTCATTTTGCGAATGCCGACGGATTATATAGTACGTAACGGGTTTATCAATTAGGGAGAAAGAAAAAATGAAGAAAGTTTTGTTTGTGAGCAATGTTTTATCTCACATATATGCGTTTCATTTGCCTTACATAAAATGGTTTAAAGAGAATGGCTTTGAAGTTCACGTAATGGCAAACAGCAATGGTCAGCAAGCCGAATGCTTTGATAAGTATTACGACGTTAAGATTGAGCGTTCACCGTTCTCTTTGAAGAACCTTGCAGCATATAAAGCGGCTAAAAAAATCATAGATTCCGAAAAATATGATATCGTACATTGCCATACCCCTATGGGCGGCGTAATCGGGCGGCTTGCCTCACGGAAAATAAGGAAGCAAGGAGCCAAGGTTCTGTATACCGCACACGGTTTCCATTTCTACAACGGAGCGCCTTTGCTTAATCGGACACTCTTTTACCTTGTGGAAAAATCGCTCATTAAACATACCGATGCACTAATCACTATTAATAGCGAGGATTATTCTAACCTAAAAAAAATGATTGGCAACCACTCGTGCACGCCGCATTATATCAATGGCGTAGGCATCGATACAAAACGCTTTTTCCCCTGTCCCGATGAGTTGTGTGAACAGAAGAAAAAAGAATGCGGTTACGATGGTAAAATTCTTCTATTCTATGCGGCGGAATTTATTCAGCGGAAAAATCATAAATTTTTGATTGAAAATTTTTCAAGAATTGTCAAAAAACATCCAAATGCGATATTGTTGCTTGCTGGAAAAGGACCTCTAACGGCAAAAATGGAGCGATTGGTACATCAACTATCTATTGAGAATTCGGTTTGCTTTTTAGGATTTAGAAAGGACATCCCCGAATTGTTATCCATAGTGGATATAAACCTCTCAACAAGCTCTCAAGAGGGGTTGCCAATTAACGTGGTGGAAGGTATCGCATCGGGATGCGCTGAATTGGTATCAAACATCAGAGGTAATATTGATATTGTTAAAAACGGTTATAATGGATTTATCTATCAAGTGAATAATGCAGATGATTTTTGTGAAAAAGCAGAGACATTAATATCCAATCATGAATTGCGTCGTTTAATGAAAGAGAACAATTTAACATTGATAAAGGATTTGAGTATTGATATTCTTGTAGAGCGAATGGCTGACATATATAAGGAAAATTTAAAGGAGGAGCTGTGATGGCGAAAAAGTATAAAACAGGGTATACACAGGGCGTTTATGATATGTTTCATATTGGACACCTTAATCTCTTAGCGCAAGCCGCCGAACTATGCGATAAATTGATTGTGGGTGTAAATTCCGACGAGTTGGTCTATACATATAAAAATCACTATCCGGTTATTTCAGAGGCAGATAGACTTTCTATTGTGTCAGCATTGAAATGTGTGAGCGAAGCTTATATAGTGAATACCTTAGATAAGCAAGAGATTCACCGACAATGCAATTTCGATGTGATTTTTATTGGGGATGACTGGAAAGGAACCCCTAGGTGGGAAGAGACAGAAAACATAATGTCTAAACGTGACGTTAAAATAGAGTATCTTCCCTACACTAAAGGTGTGTCTACAACCGAATTGCGGGAACGTATTTTGAAAACAACAAATAATTGATATTTTTGGGAAAAGGGTTAAATTCATGATATATAAACCATTAGTTTCAATAGTAATACCGGTATACAACGGAGCGAATTATTTGAAAGAAGCGATTGAAGCTGCTTTGGCGCAGACTTATAAGAATATAGAAATCATTGTTGTGAACGATGGCTCATCCGATGACGGTGAATCGGCAAAAATAGCCCTAAGTTATGGGGATAAAATTCGGTATTTTGAAAAACCGAATGGGGGGGTATCTACCGCTTTAAATATGGCAATTTCCAATATGAGGGGGGAATGGTTTTCTTGGCTTTCCCATGATGATTTGTATCTTCCCGATAAAATATTGTTTCAGATAAAATTTCTCAACAAGATAATGTCCAAATATAAGAGAATTAATTTGGACAAGACTGTTATATATTGTAAAAACTATACTATAAATAAAGATGGACGTATCATCAAGAAAAAAATATTTATGTTGCCGGAGCATATGAACCGCCAGCATATGATATTGGCTCATCTGAAGAATTATCGAATCGGGGGATGCGCCGTATTAATCCCTGCCAAAGCATTTACCGATGCTGGTCATTTTGACGTGGACTGCCGCACTGCTTCGGATAAGGAATATTGGTTTAGGTTAATTAACTGTGGATACGATTTCTATTTTTTAAACAAGCGATTGGTAAAGAATCGCGTACATAAAAAGCAAGTCGGAAAAGTGTATGCAAATAGAATGCGAGAAGAAGGCGATGCGCTAAATACACAAATTGTGAAAACCGTTTGGAAGAACAGAACTACTGAAAATTGGATGTATTTTCTAAAAATTGCTTGCTATCTTGAAAAACGGAATCACAAAAACGCTTCAATTTATGCCTTGAACTGTGCAAAAGAACTCTCAAACAATTCTATATCCTACCGTGCTTGCAAGAGTATTGGCCTTTGGTTCTATCGAATAAAAGGAAAGATATTCTTTGGCTTGCGCTATTTATACAGAAAGGTATCAGTAAAATGAAGGTTCTGCAAATTAATGGCGTTGCAAAAAGCGGAAGCACCGGGAAAATCGTTTCTGGCATTGCAAAAGAGCTCTATGATAGCGGGAATACCTGCTTGATTGCGTATAGTGGAAATAGAGAAACTTTTACAGGCGATAATTATTTTAAAATAGGTAATCGCATTTGTACAAAATGGCATCAGATATTGGCATTTTTGTTTGGCGATGCCGGATTCCATTCGTCTATTGAAACTAGACGACTGATTCGCTATATAAAGAGAGAAAAACCGGACATTGTACATTTGCACAACATTTATAGTTTTTATCTAAATGTTGCGGTTTTGCTCTCGTTTTTACGTAAAAGCAATATACGGATTGTTTGGACCATTCATGACTGTTGGGCCTTTACAGGAAAATGCACACATTTTATTTTTACCGGATGTCAAAAATGGAAAGAGGAGTGTTATTCGTGCCCTCTAAAAAGCGAATATCCACAGTCTTTTCTTTTGGATAGAACAAAGTCCTTATATAATTTAAAGAAAAAATTGTATATGGGTCTAAACAATCAAATGACATTGGTTTGCGTTTCACATTGGTTAAAAAGCATTGTTGACCAATCTTTTTTGGGAAACTTTCCAAATACTGTTATATACAATGGTGTAGACATAGATGTGTTTAATTCTGTCATTACAGAAGATATGAGGAAAAAATATCATCTGGATAATAAATTTATTGTTTTGGGCGTATCTAACGGGTGGGGAAAGAATAAAGGACTACAAAGCTTTTTAGACCTTTCCAAAATAGTAGATGAAAGCATCCGCATTGTTTTGATTGGCTTATCACAAGAGCAAATTGATGCTTTACCTAAAAACATTTTGGGATTATCAAAAACTAAAAATGCAGAAGAATTGAAGAATTGGTACAATGCGGCAGATGGGTTTGTTAGTTTTTCAAAGGCGGAAACGATGGGCATGGTGGTTGCCGAAGCGCTATCATGCGGCACACCGGCAATAGTTATGCCAACAACCGCTTCTCCTGAATTAGTTGATGCTTCTACGGGGTTTATCAACAATAGTGCAACTCCTGCCGAATGCTATCAGCACATAAAGAAAATTCAACAATTAGGAAAGGGATACTTTTCTCCTAATTGTATTCGCCGCGCCAATGAGCTTTTTTCCAGTTCAGGAAATTATGCAAAATATGTTGAGCTTTATAAAAAAATATTAATGGGGTGAATGATTTGATAATATATATTTATTTGTTGGTGATACCATTTATCGTTCATTTTTTGTTTGGGAAAAGCAACAAAAAGTTGGAAGTTGTTATTAATTCACTCGTCCTGATTTTATTTGTGGGATTAAGATCTGAAGATGTGGGTTCCGACACTCTGCGTTATGCTACACACTTTAAAGAAATTGCTTCATGGGACTTTGATTTTATGAAAGCAAGTGCTATTGCGCACGAGTCGCCATTTTATGTTGCTTTTGCGTGGATAATATCTCGAATCAGTGTAAGCATTCCGTTTTATTTTTGCGCCGTAGCTCTTCTACATTATTGGTCTCTTGGGAGACTTGTATTAAAATATTCAACCAATATTCCTTTTTCCTATTTTTTGTATTGCTGTCTCTTTTTGACATTGCAATTATCAGGTATAAAGAATACGCTGACAACAGCATTTATTTTCTTAGCCATTGATATGGCAATAGAAAAAAAACTATGGAAACATTTACTATTTGTTTTTATTGCGGTGTTATTCCATCGCACATCAGCGATTATTTTGGTAATTTATCCGTTAATTAATTGCAAGTTGAAATTTAAATCCCCAAAGCTTACGTTTGCGGGAATATATATATCCTTGTTGGCAATATTTTTTATTTTTCGCGTCCAAATTTCAAATATGTTTAAGGTAATTGGCGGATATACGGATTACGGGATCCATGAGGCGGCGCCTCTGTCAATGACATTCTTATGTATTGCAATTGTGGTACTGGGCATGTTTGCAAATAGCGGAGAACGAAAATTCTGGTCGGAATTATCAATGTGCAGTGTGGCTTCAATTTTTATGCCCCTCGTATTTGTGAATCCGTCAGCTTTACGAATTGTGCGATATTTTTTGTGTATGGCTATATTTTTGATTCCGGAAAGTATAAAAAATCTAGATAAGAAATTAAAAATCAGAAATATAAATATTGCAATTGCTTCTCTGCTTATTGCCATTTTAGGTTGGCAATTCCTAAATACGTTTTCTGGCGAGTCAGTATATTTATATAATTTTTTCTGGGAATAAGGAGATTACAGTTATGAAATATTCATGGAATGATTTAACATCATCGTATACAAACAAAAAAAAGCAAATGAGTTCGCTTTGGGCGCGCATTTTCAGCAGACCGGTTTCTTTTGTCATTACACACATTTTGATTAATCTTGGAATAAAAGCAAACACGGTTTCTGTTATTTCCATACTTTGTGCGTTAACAAGCTGTGTGTGTGTTTCCATCAATTCAATGATATTCAGGATTGTGGGCGTAGTGTTATTTGCACTATGGCATGTTCTTGATTGCGTTGACGGGAATATCGCAAGAGTGAAAAAGGAGTCCTCGATAAGAGGCGAGTATGTTGATGCTATCAGTGGCTATACCGCATCATCGTTTATCTATTTTGCCATTGGAATTGCGTCATTTCATACATCAACACTCCTTGCCAACGCATATTTGTGGATTATTATAGGCGGTGTGGCATCACTTGCGGAAGTGTTTTCAAGATTGGTTCACAACCGTTACTCAATTGCTATGTATCGAGAACAGTACGAGATGAACGGAACATTGCCGGATGTCAAACAGGATGATCCAAGCGGTAAGCGGGGAATTATGTTTGTTGGCAGTCGAATTAGAAAGACCTTGGGATTTTCTTCTCTCTTTATCCCATTTTTGATTATCTCCCTTGTTTTTAATTGTTTTGACTATTTGGTTTTATTCTATGCGGCATACAACCTGTGTTGGATGCTTCTTGTGCTGACTGTATATACTTATAAAGCTATTAAACCTGCAAAGTGAGGAAAATCGCATGTCAAAAACAGGAATTTTGACTCATTATAACGTAAATAATCAGGGGGCTCAATTACAACTGTATGCACTGTCATTAGAGTTAAAAGCGCGCGGGTTAAATCCCAAAATTGTGTCATTTACCAAATCGTATGAATTTTCTGATAAATATGCCGATAAGCGAAATAATATTTCTATTCGCTCGATTCCGTATATCTTAAAGGAATATTTGTTCCGAAGAGGTTTTGGTGCGTGTTTACATAACTTTATAAAATATCAGAAACACAAATCCTTTTTAAAAAAACATTTTGAATTTTGTAGCCCAGCTGAAAAATTTAACACCGTATTTGTCGGCAGTGATGAAGTTTTTAGCATTGTTGAAGGTTATAACGATATCATGTTTTGCAATGGCTTAAATGCCGATAATATGATTGCGTATGCACCTTCCTTCGGGCAAACAGATATAAGCTTGATAAAAGAGAGAGGGTATACAAAGCAAATTACAGATGGATTATTGAAATATTCTTCTCTTTCGGCAAGAGACAAAAAGACGAAGGAAATTATTTTTGAGCTGAGTGGGAGAACGGCTAATTTAGTCCTTGACCCGGTGTTGTTGCACAAATTCGATTCCGAATCGATAAAATGCAGAATACCAAAAAAGAAATATTTGCTCGTGTATTCCTATGACCGCAATATGAACTCCCCGGAAGAAACAAAAAAAATATGCGAGTTCGCCCATAGTCATGGTTTAATTACCGTTTCGGCAGGAACATACCATAAATGGTGCGACAAAAACATTCCGTGCAATTGTCTCGAGTGGCTATATGCCTTTTCTCATGCTTCCTTTATCATCACAGATACATTTCACGGCTGTATCGCATCGGTTATCTCAAATAAGCCGATGGCGGTATTAGTCCGCGATAGCATCAATTCAAATAAACTTGAAAATCTGATGGAGACCCTGGGGATATCCTCACGAAGACTGACCCCCGATTTGGAAAATTTAGAGGACTTATATCAAACAGAAATGGACTATCTTGAGATTAACGCAAAAATAGAGTCATTGCGCAAAGACAGCGCTGAATATCTTGACTGTGCTTTAAAAAGTACTGTATGCTAAATTTGTGTGCCAGATTTAATAGTACTGCCTACAGCGTGGATAATCATTGCCGTCTGTTACTATATAGAAAGGAAATGCGTGATTTAGTCTCTGATAATATCACGTAAATGGAATTATGAGTATAAAACTTATAATTGAAAAAGAATGTGCCGGATGTGGGACATGTGCTTCGGCATGTCCTAAAAACGCCATAGGATATGAGATGAACAAGTCGGGCTTTTTTTCCGCAACATTAGATGAGACACTTTGTGTCGAATGTGGATTGTGTGAAAAAATATGTCCCAGAATTCAAAAAAACAATGGGGAGAGATTATTAACCGGTAGAACCTTTGCTACAAAAATTCGCGACGAGGATGAATTGTTGAAATGCTCCTCCGGTGGCGTTGCCTACGCTGCGTATCAGTATGCACTCAGCAACGAAATGTATGTCATTGGCGTTTATTATGATGAAGAAAAACGGCAAGCGATAGGCGCATTATCCCGATTAAAAGAGGAAACAGAGACGTTTAGAGGTTCAAAGTACTTACAGGCCGATATGCGCGGGGCGTTTGAGGAGTCCATTCGTTTGGCCAAAGAAAATCCTGTTGCAAGATTTTTTGTGGTGGCGATGCCATGTCAAATTGCCGGGCTGAATGCAAGACTCAAAAGAAGCGGCACTCGTGATCAATTTATATTGGTCGATATGTACTGCCATGGCGTACCTTCTTATAAAATCTGGTATGATTATTGCGACAGTATAAAGGCAAAGTACGGAGAAAATCCCCAAAAGGTGAATTTCCGTTCCAAAAAAACCGGTTGGGGAACATATGTTGTTGAATATAATATTGGCAAAAAAAGAAAGGTATCGTTCGGTGGAAGGGATAAATTTATAACCACTTTTTTTGATGATGTATTGCTGAACCATTCTTGCTTTGACTGTTCATACCGACAGAAGTATAGTGGGGCAGACTTTCGTATAGGTGACTTTTGGGGAATGCGTTTTCGCGAAGACAGAAAAGGCGTTTCAGCCGTTACTATTTTTACCGAGGCGGGTCAGAACTTCTTTGAAAATCTAAACATGGAAATATTAGGTGAATATTCCACGGAAGAATGTTTATCGGCACAAAGCACTAAACCTTATCCTCGTCAAGAATATCACGATTTGGCTGACGCTGAACTTTCAAAAGACGATGCTTCAATCACTAAAATTGTTAAAAATTATCGAAAGGAATTCAGCAAGGGAAAGCGCAGAAAAATTTTACTGAAAAAAATGATGTCTTATCTCCCGGGACAAGGGCGAGAAATACAATCTAAAATTATCAAACTGATAAAAGGAATAAATAGAAATGGTTAATTATAATTACGACGTGCCGGTAGCAATCGTCTTTTTCAACCGTCCGACATGCCTTGCAAAAGTTTTCGAGGCGGTAGTAAAAGCAAAGCCGTCAAAGCTATTCTTGATACAAGATGGAGCACGCAATGGCAATGCCAAGGATGTGGAAAATATTCAAAAATGTAGAGAGATTGTCGAACGTGTTGACTGGAACTGTGAGGTTGTAAAGATTTACTCCGATATCAATCTGGGTTGCGGGAAACGAGTGTCTTCGGGTATCACCGAAGCATTTAAAACCGTTGACCGTTTGATGATTCTTGAGGATGATTGCGTTCCTTCCGAAAGCTTCTTTTCGTTTTGCGAAGAACTATTAGAAAAATACAAAGACGACCAGCGCATCAATATGATAAGCGGCATGAACCATCTTGGCGAATATGAGTGTGGCGGAAATGATTATTTCTTCTGCAAAACAGGCGCAATTTGGGGATGGGCTACATGGAAGCGTGTCTGGGACCTCTACGAATACGATATGAAATTTATGTCCGATAAATATGCAATGGATTGCTTTAGGGCATCAGTTGTTAATGACATCGTCAAAAAACGCTATTTAAAAATGGGACAGCACAGGTACGAAGCATATTGCACTGGCAAGAAATTAACCGCATGGACATATCAGTTTGGTATGATGCGATATTTATTTTCACAATTGATTATTGTTCCTCGAGTTAATATGGTTTCCAACATTGGAGCAGGAACAGAAGCAACCCATGGAAAAAGCGAATTACGCCACGAACCCAAACAAACTCAACGAATTTTGATGATGGAGGCCTGCGAATTATCGGCTCCATATTCTCATCCCCAATATATCATCGAGGATGATGAGTACGATAGAAAAATGGTTAAGATTATGGGGTACGCATGGCACTTGAAGCTACTAAGAAAAGCAGAAAGAGCTTTGAGAAGGAATTTTATCAGATGAAAGTTGGGACGATTACATTTCATTGGGCGAACAATTATGGCGCTGTATTACAGGCGTTTGCCCTACAACAATTTCTTTTAAAAAACGGTTATGATACAGAAGTCCTTGATTACAAACCAGGCAAACTCTATTTTCACGAACTAATCAAAGAAGTTCTTACTGCCCGTGACAAGTTGAAAAAGAGAAGAAAAATCCACAAGTTTGTAAGGAAGAATATTCGCGTTTCTCACAAAAAAGCATATAAATCAAGGACAATATCAAAATTAAATAATTACGACACCGTTGTTTGCGGAAGCGACCAGATATGGAATGAGTGGCTCTTATTTCACGCAGAAAAAGAGCCATGCCTCGCGTATTATTTGGGCACTCTGCCGGATAACATAAAAAAAATTAGTTATGCGGCAAGCTTTGGTACAAATATCTTAACGGACAAAACAAAGGAAATTGTTGGCCCTGTGCTATCCAATTTTCGAGGGGTTAGTGTAAGAGAGAATACAGCGATTGATATGCTCAAGGATATTCATCTTTCTGCAACACGAGTCTGCGATCCCACCTTGCTTTTGGGAGCGGATGATTATAAAGCACTATTTGACAACTCTACTGTTCAGAGAAAAAAGGTTTTTCCATTTATTCTTCACAAAGGGCAGACCAACGCAAACGATGTTGTAAAATATGTGAAGAAGAAATTGAACGATATCTCAGATAGTGATCAAATTCTATCGGTTCCCGAGTGGCTGTCATCTATTGCAAATTGTGATATTGTTGTTACTAATTCCTTTCACGCAACAGTTTTTTCTATACTGTTTCACAAGAATTTTATCGTGCTCCCAGTCGACGGAAAGAACATGAATGATAGAATCACGACCTTGTTGGAAACTGTGGGCTTGAGTAACCGTTTTTGCAAAAATAGTGAAGATATTGATTTTTGTATCATTGATGAAGCAGATTGGGAGACGGTGGATAAATGCGTTGATGAAATCAGAAAAGATTCTTCGGCATGGCTACTCAACTGTATTGAAACATGAAAGTATACAAAATTATAAATGCAACAAGACATCAATGTCTTTGTTCCTTGTTGATGTCATTCACAGAAAGATAGGGTTATAAATGAACAAGTCAAAAAGAGCTGGTGTAGCGGTATCTTATGTCAATATTTTACTAAATATGGCAGTGAACATATTTTTTACCCCCTTTTTGTTACGCAGTTTGGGGGACGCAGAATATGGTGTGTATAAAATTATTCATTCGTTTTCGGGACAGCTATCTATTATGAGCTTTGGATTGAGCACTGTCGTTGCAAGAAATATAGTACATTACAATACGAAAAACGAGTTGGAAAAAAAGCAGAACTTTCTTTTTATGGCAAATGTTATATCGAGCGTACTATTTTTTCTTGTGATTGCCGTCGGAGGAATCCTATTTCTCTTTATTGACGGGCTTTATCAAAATTCTCTTTCGTCACATGATTTGCAGACTGCGAAAATATTATTTGTCTTGATGATAATAAATACTGCATTTACCATATTTGGGGATTCCTATTCCGGAATAATTCGTGGACACGAATTATTTGCATTGAGCTATTTAACAAAAACATTTAAAATTATCGGCAGAGTAGCATTAATTATATTACTTATAAATCTTGGCTTAAAGTCGGTTGCCATTGTATCTGTCGATTTGTTTTTAACTGTTTGTGTTGTTATTTTTGATATTGTTTTCTCAAGAGTGAAGCTTAAGGAACGGCCTAAATTTCAATCGTGGGACAAGGAAGTTATGAAAACTACGTTTTTGTTTTCATCTGCAGTATTTTTGCAAGCGATTGTTAATTCGGTAAATCAAAACATGGACGGTGTTATTCTGGGTGCAATGACAAATCCAGATACGGTTACAATGTATTCGCTCGGGTTGACAATATTTGTTACATACTCTGCAGTAACGAATGTTATTTCCGGCGTATTCACGCCTCAAGCAACAAAGTTGGTGTATTCAGGTGCTAGCAGTGAGCAACTAACAGATTTTGTTATTCGTCCGGGACGAGTGCAGCTTGCGTTAGCTGGTGCCATTGTTGGTGGCTTCATTTTGTACGGCAAATCCTTCATTACCGCATGGGTGGGAGAAGAATATGTAGCGGTATATCCTGTCATTTTATTGCTGATTATTCCCGCTGTGATTCCCGTAATTATTAGCGTTTCCAATGCAATTTTAGACGCCAAGATGTTAAGAATGGGAAGGTCATTAATTCTTTTCGCAATGGCTGTTATCAATGTTGTGATTTCAATAATACTTGTGCATTACATCGGATATATTGGGGCGGCTATCGGTACTGCATTATCGTATATTGTCGGACAGGGCGTTATGACAAGTATATACCTAAAAAAGCGTGTAGGATTAAATATTGGACGAATGTATTTGAATATTTGTAAAGGTATTTTCCCTTGTATTATCATTACCACGCTAACTCTTATTCCTACTTCAATCTGGTTTCCTGACGGTTGGTTTGGTCTTATTTTAAAAGCAGTTTCATTTCTTTCAGTATATGTTGTTTTGATGTATTTTATTGGCTTTGACAAAAATGAGCGTAAAAGTTATATTCAAAATCCGATTAATAACGTTACGCGATTATTAACGCACAAATTCTTTGGAGCACAAATGAAATAACCTCAGAGAAAAACATTTTTTTGCTGCGCTTACGCAGAAAAAATAACGGTTTTACCTTTGTAATGAAAAGCTTAAAATTACAAAATGCTTTAAAATTCAAGTCGAAGCGAAAAATTAAAAAATCATAGGCCAAGAGTAATTGTATTGGTAAATATTTTAACGATTTTTAAAAGCAATAAGGAGATATCAATTATGGGACTTTTCACAAACAAAAAACTTCTTATCACAGGCGGTACGGGTTCTTTTGGTAACGCCGTATTGAACAGATTTTTGGCGACCGATATCGGAGAAATCCGTATTTTCTCGCGTGACGAGAAAAAGCAGGACGATATGCGCCACGAGTATCAGGTTAAATATCCCGAATATGCGGAAAAGATTAAGTTTTATATAGGCGACGTCCGCGACCTCGCGTCTGTAAAAAACGCAATGCACGGAGTGGATTATATCTTCCACGCTGCTGCGCTTAAGCAGGTTCCCTCCTGCGAATTTTTTCCGATAGAAGCGGTAAAGACGAACGTGCTTGGTACCGAAAACGTACTTACTGCCGCCATTGAAGCAGGCGTATCGAACGTAGTATGCCTTTCGACCGACAAGGCGGCGTACCCCGTAAACGCAATGGGAACGTCAAAGGCGATGATGGAAAAGGTCATCGTCGCAAAATCCCGCACTGTATCTCCTGAAAAGACGAAAATTTGCTGCACCCGTTACGGTAACGTTATGTGCAGCCGCGGCTCTGTTATTCCGCTCTGGATAGAGCAAATCAAGGCGGGCAAGCCGATTACCATTACCGAGCCGACTATGACGAGATTTATTATGTCGCTCGACGAAGCGGTTGACCTCGTTCTGTTCGCCTTTGAGCACGGAGAGAGCGGAGATATTCTCGTTCAAAAAGCCCCCGCTTGTACCATTGAAACGCAAGCCAAGGCGGTTATGGAGCTCTTCGGCGGAAAGGAAGAGGACATTAAGGTCATAGGAATCCGTCACGGAGAAAAGATGTACGAGACGCTCTTAACGAACGAGGAGTGCGCTAACGCTATTGATATGGGCAACTTCTACCGCGTACCCTGCGACAAGCGCGGACTTAACTACGATAAATATTTCAAAGAGGGCGACAAGGAAAGAAACAAGCTGACCGAGTTCAACTCTAACAATACAGAGCTTTTGAACGTGGAGCAGACGAAGGCAAAAATCGCCTCGCTTGACTACATCAAAGAGGAACTTAAAAAATGAAAATATTAGTTACGGGCGCAAAAGGATTTGTCGGTAAAAACCTATGCGAAGCTCTGAAAAACATTCGTGACGGAAAGGACAAAACGCATCCTTCCGTTATAGTTGATGAAATCTACGAATATGACGTTGACACGGATATCTCGTTGCTTGACGGCTTTTGCCGTGACGCCGATTTCGTGTTCAACCTTGCGGGCGTAAACCGCCCTCAAAGCCAAGAGGAATTTATGAAAGGTAATTTTGGCTTTGCATCTACCCTGCTTGACACGCTTAAAAAGCATAAAAACACCTGTCCTGTAATGATTTCTTCCTCTATTCAAGCCACCTGTATCGGTAGATACGACAGCGAATACGGAAGAAGCAAAAGGGCAGGAGAGGAGCTTCTCTTTAATTACGGTAAGGAAACGGGGACGAAAACGCTCGTTTACCGCTTCCCTAATCTTTTCGGCAAATGGTGCAGACCTAACTACAATTCCGCCGTCGCTACCTTTTGTAATAATATTGCAAACGATTTGCCAATTCAAGTCAACGACAGGGGCGCTCTGCTCGAGCTATTATATATTGACGACCTTGTGGACGAAATGCTTTTGGCGCTTGTGGGAAAAGAGCATCACTGCGAGTTCGACGGCATTGATACCGTTCTTTGCGAAAACGGAAGATACTGCGCGGCGCCGATTACGCACAAGGTAACTCTCGGGGAAATAGTAGACCTTCTCTACTCCTTTGCCGAGCAACCGAATACGCTTATTTTACCCGAAATTCCGAAAAACAGCTTTGCCAAAAAGCTATATAGCACTTATCTATCCTATCTGCCGAGTGAGAAGATTTCCTTCCCCTTGAAAATGAACGTAGACGATAGAGGAAGCTTTACCGAGCTTCTGAAAACCGAAAAATGCGGACAGGTTTCTATCAATATTTCTAAGCCAAAAATTACGAAGGGGCAACATTGGCATAATACAAAGTGGGAATTTTTCATCGTTGTTTCAGGCCACGGTCTTATTCAGCAACGAAAAATAGGCACAGACGAGGTGCTTAATTTCGAGGTTAGCGGTGATAAAATTGAGGCAGTGCACATGCTGCCCGGTTATACTCACAACATTATCAATTTGTCCGATACCGAAAACTTGGTGACGGTGATGTGGGCGAACGAGCAGTTTGATTCCCAAAATCCCGATACCTTTTTTGAGCTTGTAGAATAAACGAGCATACCATATACGAGGTGAAGTAAAAATGGAAACAAAAATCAAATTAGATTATTCTGACGTAAAATTCAAGGATAACGGAAAATTAAAATTGCTAATAATTGTTGGCACTCGTCCCGAAATTATTCGCTTATCGGCGGTCATTAACAAATGCCGCCAATATTTCGACTGTATTTTGGCTCACACGGGACAAAACTACGACTATAATCTCAACGGCGTTTTCTTCAAGGATTTGAAGCTTGCCGATCCTGAGGTCTATATGGATGCAGTAGGTGACGACCTTGGCGCGACAGTCGGCAATATTATCAACTGCTCGTATAAGCTGATGTCGGCTTGTAAACCTGATGCTCTGCTTATTTTAGGTGATACGAACAGCTGCCTGTCTGCCATTTCTGCAAAAAGGTTGCATATCCCGATTTTCCATATGGAAGCGGGCAACAGATGCAAGGATGAGTGTCTGCCCGAGGAAACCAACCGTCGTATCGTTGATATAATATCAGACGTCAATCTTGCATATTCCGAGCACGCGAGAAGATATCTTGCGGAATGTGGATTGCCTAAGGAACGCACATACGTAACGGGCTCTCCAATGGCGGAGGTTTTGCACGCAAATCTTGCCGAAATTGAAGCAAGCGACGTGCTTAACAAGCTTGGCTTGGAGGCGAAGAAATATATCCTGCTTTCCGCGCACAGAGAAGAAAATATTGATACAGAAAAGAATTTTTTGTCATTATTTACGGCAATAAACAAGCTCGCAGAAAAATACGATATGCCTATTTTATATAGCTGTCATCCCAGAAGCAGAAACCGTCTTGAAAAAAGCAAATTCGTACTTGATAAACGTGTAATTTGTCAACAGCCCTTGGGATTCCACGATTATAATAAATTACAGATGAACGCCTTCGCGGTAGTATCCGACAGCGGTACGCTTCCCGAGGAAAGCTCCTTCTTCACGAGCATCGGAAAGCCCTTCCCTGCGATTTGTATTCGCACGAGCACAGAACGTCCCGAGGCGCTCGACAAGGCCTGCTTCGTGCTTGCGGGCATTGATGAAAAGAATTTATTGCAGGCAGTTGCCACAGCAGTAGATTTAACCAAGGACGGCAATTTCGGAATTCCCGTACCCGATTATACAGAAGAAAATGCGTCAACCAAAGTTGTCAAAATCATCCAAAGCTATACAGGCGTAGTAGATAAAATGGTTTGGAGAAAATTCTAATAAAGGAGCTGATAAAATGAAAATTGCAGTAGCAGGAACCGGTTACGTAGGTCTTTCTATGGCGGTTCTGCTTTCCCAAAACAATGAGGTCACGGCAGTGGACATAATTCCCGAAAAGGTAAACCTGATCAACAATAAAAAATCCCCGATTGTCGATAAGGAAATCGAGGAGTTTTTGGCTACGAAGTCGTTAAACCTAAAGGCAACAACAGACGGCGCAGCGGCATACAGGGACGCGGAGCTGGTTATCATTTCCACGCCGACAAACTATGACGAATCAAAAAATTATTTTGATACTTCATCCGTGGAAAGTGTTATCGAGCAGGTTATTGCGGTCAATCCCCACGCTGTAATGATTATAAAAAGCACCGTTCCCGTCGGCTTTACAGAAGGCGCTCATGAGAAATTCCATTGCCGTAATATTTTATTTAGCCCCGAATTTTTGCGCGAGGGCAAAGCTCTATATGATAATCTATATCCGAGCCGTATTATCGTCGGCGTCCCCTCGGAAAATGAAAAGCTTCAAAAAGCGGCAGAAGAATTTACCAAGCTTTTGCAGGAGGGGGCAATTAAAAAGGATATCGAGGTACGCTATATGAATCCCACCGAGGCGGAGGCGGTTAAGCTGTTTGCAAATACGTATCTTGCGCTTCGAGTTTCATTCTTTAACGAGCTGGATACCTACGCCTGCATGCGTGGCTTGAATTCAAAAGCTATCATTGAGGGCATAGGGCTCGACTCAAGAATCGGCTCTCATTACAACAACCCTTCATTCGGATATGGCGGCTATTGCTTGCCTAAGGATACCAAGCAACTTTTGGCAAATTATAACGACGTTCCGCAAAACATCATTTCTGCCATCGTCGAGGCGAACAGAACGAGAAAGGATTTTATTGCGTCCCAGATTATTGCGAAGCAACCCAAGGTTGTAGGCGTTTATCGCTTAACCATGAAATCGGGCAGTGATAATTTCCGTCAAAGCAGTATTCAAGGCGTTATGAAGCGCATTAAGGCAAAGGGTATTGAGGTTGTCGTTTACGAGCCGACAATGAAGGACGATGCTTTCTTCAACAGCAAGGTTATTCGAAATTTGGGCGAATTTAAAGAAAAATGTGACGTTATCCTGGCGAATCGTTACAACGAGGATCTCGCCGACGTAATGGATAAGGTATATACAAGAGATTTATATTTCAGAGATTAAGATTTCAGTTGAATAAGCTTTGCGTTTCACAAGTGTCGCCGTAAAAGAGGAAAACAAATAATAACGAATAGCGCAAACTATTTTTATTTGCGCTATTTTTTATAACCTTGATTTTCGTTTTTTTGTCAAAATTGGGCGCATATTTTCTCAAAAGTATTGATTTATTTATTATTTATGCTATAATAAAAAAGTTAGGAAGTCATCTTTTGGATGTTTTCATTTAAAATACAATTAACCGACAAGGAGACTTATTATGCAATTACTTGCTTTCGTTCTTTATTTTGTGCTGGTACTCGCTATTGGCATTTTCTTCTTCCTTCGCTCAAAGAGCGGTAACGAGAAGGATTATTTCTTGGGCGGACGCTCTATGGGTCCTTGGGTAACCGCTATGAGCGCTCAGGCATCCGATATGTCCGGCTGGCTGCTCATGGGCTTCCCCGGAAGTATTATCGCCTTCGGTATGGGAAAGGTGTGGATAGGCATAGGACTTGCCTTGGGCACCGCCGCAAACTGGATATTCGTCGCAGGAAGACTGCGCCGTTTTTCCAAGGCGTCGGGCGACTCGATCACTCTTCCCCAATATCTTACCAACCGTTTTGCTTCCAAGAGCCCCGCGCTTAAAATTCTTTGCGCTGTAATTTTCCTTATCAGCTTTACGGTATACGTTTCCTCTGCATTCGTTGCGGGAAAGAGCGTTATGATCGCTGTAATCCCGTGGTTTGCCGACAAGGAAACCTTGGCTATGGCCATTTTCGCTTTGTTAATTCTTATCTATACCTTCCTTGGCGGATATAAGGCGGTTTGTTGGACCGACTTCTTCCAGGGAATTATGATGCTCATCGCGCTTCTGGCAGTGCCGATCGCTATGTGCCTTGGTAACTTTGATTCCTCGCTCACCGCCGCTTTTGCGGAGAACGTAGCGCCTTTCCAGTCAAATCCCTTCTCTGCAAGCTGGCAGGATATCGTAACAGGCCTCTCTTGGGGACTTGGATATTTTGGTATGCCTCACATTATCGTGCGCTTTATGGGTATTAAAAAGCCCTCTCAGGTTAAGAAGGCGGCTACAGTCGCTATTATCTGGGTAGTTCTCACGTTAGGCAGCGCTATCGCAATCGCCGCTTTGGGCAGAACCTTCCTTTTGTCAGACGGTGTTTCCCTTGCAGAAACGCTTTTGCCCGACGGCTTACAGCAGAACATATTTATAGTTTTGGCTCAAAACATATTCCCGCCCGTTATCGTAGGTCTATTACTTGCCGCTATAGTTGCAGCCGCTATGTCTACCGCCGATTCTCAGCTTTTGGTAGCATCCTCTGCCTTCACGAGCGACCTGTATAAGCCGTTAATCCGTAAGGATAAGGCATCCGCTAAGGAAACCCTCTGGGTAGGACGTGTCGTAGTTGCTATCGTAAGCGTAGTCGCTTTTCTTATCGCGGCAAGCGGAAGCGAGTGGGCAGGTAATATCATGAGCATGGTAGAAAACGCGTGGGGCTTGTTTGGCGCCGCCTTCGGTCCCGTAGTGCTTCTCTCGCTCTTCTGGCGCAGATTGAATTACTCGGGCGCTTGCGCGGGTATTCTCGTTGGCGCTGTCGTCGATATCGCATGGCTTCTCTGCCTCACGAATACCATTACTACGGCGCTTGTTGTCCCCACAGGCGTTTACGAAATTTTGCCCGGCTTTATTGCAAACACCGTTACGGCAGTTATCGTTTCTCTCTGCACGAAGGCGCCCACCGACGAGGTTAACGCCATCTTTGATAAGGCGACCGCACCCGATACAGACGACTAATTATTGATACATATTTAAAGTAATGCTTAAATCCGCCTTGCCCTCGTGGGCAAGGGGGATTGTTGTATAACGAAAAACGCTTATGGATTTTTTCATAAGCGTTTTTTTGGTTTTTTGGTTATTTGGTTATTCGGCTATAAACTTGACGGCGGTACCGTAGACGATAACCTCCGCTGCGCCCTGCGTAACGGCAGATGAAGCGTAGCGAATATTTACGATAGCGTCGGCGTCGAGTGCTTCTGCCTCCTCTACCATTCTCTTGGTAGCGAGCGCTCTTGCCTCATTCATCATTTCGTTGTATGCTTTAAGCTCACCGCCTACCAGACCTTTAAATGCCTGCGCGATATCCTTTCCGACGTGCTTTGACTGAATGGTGCTTCCCTTCACGAGCGTCAAGGTTTCTAACTTTTTGCCTGTAACGTAATCAGTATTTACTAATATCATCTTCTTCACCCTTCTTTATTTCATTTATTCTTTCTAAGCAAACCTTAATCATTATCACCGATAATACAAGCGGAATAATTCCGAGAGCATACCGCCATATATTGTCAAGCAAAGAAATCAAAAGGCCGAAATACACGACGTAATACAGCACCATTATAACGGTAACTATAATAGGTGCGAGCATTTTTCTTTTTTTCAGGTCCATCTTGTTTCCTCCGTTAAGGCGTTCTTTTACTTTATTATAGCACAAGCTACGAAAAAAGTAAATAGAATTTTCAAAAGGTGGGCGTTATGCCCGTTTTACCTTCTTATATTTTTTATTATAACAAATATGAGCCACCCCAAGCCACACACGAGCGTAAGCACGCCACTCCAAATCGAGAGGATGAGAAATCCTATACTATCCCAGCCGTCAAAGACGAAAACCAAAATAAAAAATACGACCGCCGTAATAAAGCAAAGAAAGGTGGGTATCAGTCGGATGAAAAGGTTTTTAACCTTAAAGCAAAGAGTGAGCTGAAGCGATAGCAGAAGTACCGAAAGTATCAGTAAAAAAGCGTCGGTGCTTATTTCAAACCATTTAAAATCCAACATTTTTATACCTCGATTTATTTTTTGTTGTTTTTCGTAAGAAGAAAACCGAGCATAGCAACGCCGAGCAAAATTATAGCGCCCGCAAGCTCGAGCCAATTAAATGCGCCCGAAACGAGAATTGCAGTCGGGCCGTCTGCGCCCCCTATAATGCCCACGTCCGCATTGGAATTAAGTAAATTAAAGTTTGCATAAATATAGATGCCGACTTCGAGCAGGATGCAGAAAAGGATAAAAACAAATGCCACTCCGCAAAGGACGTGCAAGAGCTTTTTCCTTGCGCTTTGCTTTTCTGTTTTCTCGTGTTTTGCGCCCTCTTGCTCCTCTCCCAGCAAAATATGAACGGGAGTATCTAACTGCTTCGATATATTGATCAGCATTTCGGAATCGGGGACCGAAAGTCCCTTTTCCCATTTTGAAACGGTTTGCCTGACGACGTTAAGGCGCAACGCCAACTCCTCTTGTGAAAGCCCCTTCGCCTTTCTTGCGTTTTTTAAATTTTCGTTGAGCATAATAAAGCTATTCCTTTCCGTATTTTATGATTTTATTATAGCTTTTTTCACCCGTTGCCACAAGCAACGAAAATTAACATTTTTTGCTTTTTCTTTTTTCTATCAATACGGAGGACACTATTGCGTAGGTAATTGCCGAAAATGCGATGGCTATAACTATAAAAAGCAGCCATCCCGTTTGGAAAAATGCTTCAAGGGCGTTAATCAAAAAGCAAATTCCTATCATCAGGAAAACCGTTCCCGATTGCTTATAGTACGGTTTTTTGTCCATTTCCTTCCGTTCCTGCTCGGATGCGTAGATGTATGCGTTATTGAACAGAAAGCCCTTGTTTTTAAATTGGCGGGCGCAAAAAAAGAAGCACAAAATCGCTATTACACCTAAAACGATAGAAATGATTATTCTTTCCACTTTTACGTTTAATCCTCATTTTATTATTTTTGAACAGGCGTAATCATTGGCTTTCCTTCTCTATCCAGAAGAACCGTAAGTCCGCCCGAATATCCACTCGCGTGATATAAATAGTTTACTCCCGTTTCCTTGTCAACCCAGATTTCAACAGAACCTACGCCCTGCGAGTAAACCTTTTCAAATCTTTTTTCTTTAGCCATATTAGCACCCTCCGTTAAATTCAAGTTTATCGATTAGTTAGATTATACCATAAAAACGGCAAAAAGTAAATAGGACGGCTGCGGAATGCTTATGTTGACTTATGAAAATAAAAAAGCGGGGCTTTTTGCCCCTTTCTCTATTATCATAGATAAATCAGTCGATTTCAACAGTTTAGTGTTCTTCTCTGCCAAGCAGATAATCAATCGATACGTTAAAATAGTCCGCAAATTTTATCAGCGTTCTGTAATCTGCCTCTCGCTGACCATTCTCGTACCTGCTTATAGAATTTTGATTCATATTCAAATCCATAGCAAGTTTGAGTTGTGAAATCCCCTTTTTTTCTCTTAATTCTTTTAGTCTAAACATAACACCCCAAAAAAGCAAAAATTTTTTGCAAATATTCTTGACTTTATTATACCAATATGGTATAATCAAAATATCCCATTTTGGTATATTTATATGGGGAAGATTAAAAAGGAGGACATTATTATGTCTATAAAGTTAGCTGCCGGAGAAAAAATTATAAGAAATTACGATTATGGCAAAACAAAAACAAAAAATGGCGTAAAATCATCCAATTCTTCAAAAAGTCTTATAGTAACCAACAAGAGAATAATACATAAGATTATCTCGACAGGTACGGGTTCGGAAAGTATCAGCTTAGATGAAATGCCTGTAAGCTCTGCTAAATACGTAAACACCTACTACAAAAAGAGTTCCAGCATTTCGCTTCTCATATTCGGTATTCTTTTATCTTTACTCGGAATTTTTTCTATCATAAAATCCCCTTCTAATTCTACTCTTGCTTTTTTAGAGACGGTATTAGGTGTAATATTTGTTGTGTTATATTTTACGAACAAATCCTGCTCTCTTATCTGCAACATAAGCACTGATAGCAAAATCACTCCTGCAATGAGTTTATCTACAAATACAATTAACAATAATCTCAGAGGTATTTTCGCTCGTTCAAGAAACAATGTGCGTAATATTAAAATAAAAGTGAGCATTGATAAAGACATCGCAAAAAAATTGGCAATAGAGCTTGGAGCGGTAATTATGGCGGCTGCAAGCGGCGAATACAACAGTATTGAAGAAGATTAAAAAGTAGACATTCTTATCGAAAATAAGTTTAAAATAGAATTGCATTTGTAAAATTTTTAGCATTTAACCATAACTTTTATTTTTGAAAACAGTTGCTTGTACAAAAGCAACTGTTTTCCTTTTTCAAAGCAAATCGTGTTCGATAGATTCAGCCATTTTGGCTTTATATTCTTTGAAAATATGAACGTAGATATTAGAGGGGATTTCGGTATTGCAATGACCGAGGTGCTCGGAAATTGCCTTAACATCATAGCCGTTATTGATAAGCAGGCTGGCGTTACTGTGTCGGAGTCCGTGAACGGTTTAAGCGAGGAAGAATGAAATCACCTACGGTGATGAAATCCAAGCGTTGCTTGGATGAAATCTTCACTACGTTCAGATGAAATCCGAGATAAATCTCGGGTTAAATGAAATCTGCCAATATAACCCGACGAAGTCGGATTCCATCGCATAGCGATTTCATCCACAAAGGTGGATTTATTCTGCCGAAGGCAGATTTCATTGCACCTCAGTTCTCTTGAGATAATAAAAAATGCTCCGAAAAAGCGTGATGTTCTTAACGAAGAAATCACACTAACCGAGTAGGACACAAAAAAGTCATTGCAAAACTGCAATGACTTTTTTGTTTGAAATCATGATATATACGCTCTTGATATTTCTGCAAACTTTTCCTTTATAGCACGATTTATTTTGCGAAGATTGTTCAAAGAAGAATAATCAATGCTATAAAGAATAGCCTTATCCTCTTTTGAAATAGTAACATTAAGTTTTTCCTCAAACTTCTTTATAGTTACCTCAATCCGCTTATACATATAATCTTTCTTTTCTTTATCTGTCAGTAGTTGGAACTGACAAACATAATCAAAACGAGAGCGAAGCTCTGGAGAAAGTCTTTTTTTATAGTTTTCGGGCGATAAGTTGGATGTGAAAATTATCAAGTATCCATCCAAATCATAAACGTTGGATTGTGAATCTGTAAATTTTCCTTCCTCCAGCAAATCCAGAAAGAAGTTAAAGACGGGATTGTCTGCTTTTTCAAATTCGTCAATTAAAATAATTCCGATGTCGCTTCTCTCAATTTTCAGAGGAAGCTCACCAGTCTCACTTCCCATATAGCCACGAGGAGATCCTATCAAACTATTCAAAGAATCTTTACTACTATAATTCCCAAAACTGATCTTGCATAAACTCTTTTGACTTCCTAAAGCCCTATGCATTAATCTACCAACCTCAGTTTTGCCGATGCCAGATTCACCCATTAAGAAAATCGAAAAGACCTTTTGCTCGCCCAATTTATGAAATAATTTAAAGCTCTTCAATCTAACGGCTAATTCTTCTTTAAACTTCTTGTGACCAATCAAATTTTTATTAATATGCTCCAAAAAGTCTGACAATTCTTCATTTTTAAGATCAACGAGCTTTTTAACTACATTAACATCCTCTTGTGTTGGAGTTTGAGATGCTTCTTCGGGTATTTGAATATCTAAATCAGCACTTGAAGAGAAATTATGCCTAAAAACATCCAACGCTAAATCAGCGAGTTTATCTTCGCACAAAAAAGTAACTTCTTCCGGCAAGAGATTAAGAAGTCCCTGCATATTGTGAATGAGATCTCTATGTACGTTAAGATTTTCTACCCACTGCGTGATGTCGATGTAATATTTATCGGGATCGCTTTTTATTTCTTCCAAAAAATCTCCTTGCAAAGCAATGGCAGCAGTAAAGATTTTTTCATTGGCCTCGAAAAATGATTTGATTGAGCGAAAGTCTTTTAATTTGTATAGCTTTAATTCTCTATCAATCATTTTTTCTTTCTCCTAAACCATCTTTTTAGAAAACATTCTTTTTTGAGGGGCTTATCTACAGATGAATCAGGCTCTCGAACTTTTATATGCTGAAAAACAGCAAGCAAATCAATAAAGATATAATCGGCACTCTCTTTCAATGTAGTGGACAATGAATAGGGTTGAACAGAAATCTCATCACTGCTGCTTTGGATTTCTTCTTCAGAGGTACTTGCCTGTCCTGCTACATTTCCAAGATTAACAAAGAAATCAAAGGTGCTATTGATTTCCGACCCCTTAATTGTCCCTTTATAAACTCCGATAATGCCTACGTTTCCAATTAACAAATCGTCGATAGAGTATTTGTTTTCAAATTCGCCTTCGGCGGACATAGGAATTTTTATTACAATATTTTTACCTGCAAAGGTGGCGGAAAGTAGATAAGAATAGTCTTTAGCAAGAGAATTTAATGCTTTGTTGATATCTATTCCATTAGCAACTTGCCCTTTTATAATATCTCTGGAAAGCACCTTAAACAATCTAATAAGTTGTTCATTTTCTAACTTTAATTTTAGATTATCCAATCGTATTAGGTCGCCATCGGAAGCCGATGAAAGATCTGTTTTCTTATCAGCCATTACCAATATATCCGATAAAATATTAGATTTAGTTTGTTTTACCGTGAAAGAGTCCGAAACTTTTACCGATTTCAAGCTATCAAAGCTTGATTTTGCACCAATATCCGATGAAATAATGCCCTTAATTCCAGAAGATAATCCTGCATTAACGCTATCATGGCTATTGGTTTC
>JAZNBI010000097.1:0-9554 GCA_045586995.1 Eubacteriales bacterium
ATCAAAGAAAAAATCTATTACAGCAAATATACAATACAGAGCAATACCTACAAACAAAGGTATGGATAAAGTATTATATTCAAAAGCAGTTTTAAAATCAAGATTTAAAATTGATATAAAAGCTCTTGTCATACCGCAGCCAAAGCAAGAAACTCCAAAAAAATTTTTTATAGGACATAAAGATACAGAAAAAATTTTCGTTAATATAAACAGAAAAACAAAAAAGACAAACCCTACACCCAAAGAGTGTAAGGTATGTTTCTTTTTTTTGTAGATATTTTTAGTTTTACACCAACGGCTGACCATAACTATCTCTAAATCCACCGGATAAAATTGAAATCAAATCAAATATTGTTCCAAAAGCGCAGAGTCCATATGTAAGGAGATGGAGAACACCGCTACCAACTTTTCCGACATACATTCTGTGAAGCCCACCAAAACCAAAAAAGCCAAGGATACATAAAATCAAGGCGACGGTTTTGCTTTTTCTGGGAGCACCGTAAAATCCGCCGTTAACATTGGCGTTTGTGTTGGTATTAATACTATCGTTGCTATTGGTAATGTTAATTGTAGGTTGCGCGTTTGAAGATTGTTTTGCCTCGTCAAGAACGTTGCCAAGGTCATTTTTACAATACATTCTTCCTTTTACTTCTACAAGGCAATCCTTACAAAACGGTTTGCCGCAGTATGCACACATGCCTTGTGCATCAATTTCAGGGTGATTGGTACATTTCATTTTTTATCTCCTCCATTATCAGATAAATAATCTTTTACTTTTAAAAATACTGATCGCGCTACAAAAAGAACGGTTATTCCCACAACAACACAGCTAACAAAACCGCCAATTATTAAAGTCGGTATCATATTAGAAAAATTAAGGTTTTTAAAATCAAACAATGTTGTATTGGAAGAACCGACTAAAAGAGCAATGCCAACCGTCAACACAACACAAATTACGGATAAAATAACCAACAACATAATTTGTGAAAAAAATGACTTGTTTTTCAAGTTCATCGCCTCCTATCATGACACATTATAACAAAAAAATACATAACTGTCAATAGAAAATAAAGATTTTAGTTAATGTTTTGAGATTTTATATTCTGTTAATGATAAGCTTATAGTGTTAAAATTAAATAAAGGTAGGTGTTAATGTTTTGAACTATGAATTATTGGGAAAGCATATAAGGAACCGAAGAAAAGAGAAAAAATACACATTAGAGCAATTAGCAGAAAAGCTTGACGTTTCAACTACTTTTATAGGACAAATAGAAAGAGCAAAGGGAATCCCTTCGCTCGAAACATTGATAAAAATTGCAAATATTCTTGAAATATCAATAGATAGCTTGCTTTTTGGAGATTTAAACAACAAATCCGGAAACAATCATTTTGTAAAAAGAATTACAGAACTTACAGAAACATTTACCCCAAAAGAAAAGGACATACTATTAAAAAATATAGAATTATTTAAAGCTTTTAAAGAGAATGCAAAATAAAAAATATTTTGCAGGCAAGCAAATGCGCAAAAAAAGAGTATGAGCAAAAGCGTGATGTTCTTATCGGAGAAATCATAATTCGATTTGCTCATATCGCGCGGAATTGCTCCGCAGTAAACAAATAATTAACCCCGACAGATTTTCTAAAAAGATCTGTCGGGGTTTTCGCCACCTTTAGTCATTCATTTTAATTAAAAGACTTGCATTAATTTCAAAAATTGTTTTTCCTTCTTCAGATTCAATATCCCATGGCTGCTCTGTATCCACAATGTAAGAATTAGCTTTTTTCTCTACAATTACACATCCGATAAAGCAATCTTTGGGAAAGATATTTTTAAAATTCTCGCTTGATACAACCGGCCATTTTTCGATAATCCTATGTTTACGATCATAGGCATCCATGAATTCACACAATACAAATTCCGGATAAGCACTATCATCTACTAAACGTGTGGCTGTAGCCTTAATATAGAACATCCTTAATTACTTCTTTCGCTTTATCGCCAGTTTCGCCTTTGTATTACAAAGGCACAGGGCTAAGCCCATACCCCTAAAGTTGCACACGTGTCAAGGCTCCCTCCGGGAGGGAGCTGGCGCCGTAGGCGACTGAGGGAGATTGCGTTACAATGAGATTAGCACAAAACTAAAATCACGCGGGCTCCTTCCGTCACGCTTCGCGTGCCACCTTCCTCCCGGAGGAAGGCTTTTCGTTAGCATCATTATAACACAAATCGGCAGAAGAAACAATCCTTCTGCCGAAATTTTTGTGACCGCAAATTCTCCGTTTAAGACAACAGAGAATAGCTCGTACTCCTTTTTTGCGCGCGTTGCCGTGCAAATGATATCTAGCCAAACAGATAGGGCTTTCTTCCGCAGATGCCGGTCTTATGAATGTACGTAAATCCCGCGTTAGGGTCATCGGATACGTTATACGTTCCGGTCACTATTGCAAGATACTCCATATTATCGCCCGCAAAGGCACAGCTTGCGGGCGATTTCGCCGGTGTTTCGATGAACGACTTTATTTCAAAGGACTTGGTATCAACAACGGCGATGTGCTTTTGATGCATGCAGGCAACGAGTAAATTATTGTTATTATCTACCGTCATACCGTCTACGCCGATCATCGAAACAGACCTTCCGGTATATTCGATGTCGCCAGTCGCTTTATCGAACGAATATTCCTTTACAAGAGAGGTATCGCTGTCGGTGTGATAAAGGTATTTTTCGTCAATTGACCAATCAAAGCCGTTTGAAATGCGAAGCCCGTCAAGAAGGATCCGCACGTTTTTGTCTTTGTCTATACTGTAAAGTTTACCGTCGACGTCATCTGAAACGCCGACTCTTTTTCTTGATTGCGTTCCGATATAATATCTGCCGTCGGGGCCGACCTTGGCGTCGTTGCCGTACTGTATTTGATATTTAGAGGTGTCATATAGGGGCTTTTCGGTTCCGTCGGGCTCAAGATAAAAAGCGCCGTCCCATCTTGAAACGATCATTCGGTATTCTTTATCGAACGATATGGCGCACGCCGATTTATCTACTTTATAAACGCGCAAATCTTTTGTCTTGATATCCAATGAAAGAATTTCCTGCTCAAAGCCGTTTACAAAATAAAGCCGTTTATCTTTTTCGTTCCAGATAGGAGATTCTCCTATAACGCAACGTTTTTGGCAAATACATTCCACAAGTATTTCCTCCGTGTTCACGTAAAATTATAAATATAATTATTCGCCGTCAACATCAGACGTTGTCAATATAACGTCTTGATATCCGTTCGGCATACACCTGTTTATATACAGCACGGACGGTTCTTCAAGCGTATACTCTATATTACTGCCGCTGGTCATAGCCCACGAAAGCGGGTTTTTCTTTATAAATTCATCAAAAGAAGTATTGGTAATATTTATTTTGCTTCCTGTAAAATCATGCTTCGTAAACTTAAAATATCTTAACTTCTCCCAGCACTTCCATTTGCCGAGATCATAATTCCACGTTGTCATATTACCGATAAGCGACAAAAATTTTTCAATTCGTTCTTTGGCGTCTAAATTTATAAAGCAAAGACCGGAGTTATCAGGAATTAAATTATAGGGCGAGCCGTCGTTAGATGATATTTTCAATCTGTCGCCTCGTTCTCTTTTAACGGTGATTTCATCTCTTTGCTTAAAGAAATCATGCATCGTATTCATAAGAGTAAATACAGAATACGTATCGTTTTCAAAAATGTTTTTAAGAGGATTCCAATCTTCGTTTATTCTTAAATAAGAAAGCCAATTCAATACATTTTCCGGGTAAGAAAACAGAACGTTAAATACTCCGTCGGTAAAGAATAAGGGCGGTATTGCGGAATTTGGAATGGTGATCGTTTTTCCGTGTTTATATTCATCATAAGCGATAATACTTGCAAGCATATGTATTGACGCAAGAGGATATTTTAGTCTAAAATTGCTCTTTCCGTCATAGTTTCTGAAATTGTTTGGTTGAATACAGGAATCAAAATTAGACCAATTCGAAGGTAATTGCTTTTTGTTCCATTGTACCATGTGATGACCAAGACTTTTGATTTCTTTCCTGAATATTTCTCCGTCAAGAAATACGATATCGTCGCCTAAACAGTCGTTGCTGATAACAGCGACCTTATCATCGTAAAATCCAACGACCTCCCAATTCTTGAAAAACGCCATAAACAATCCGCACAGCAATCCATCACTATCCGGGCTTAAAACGCATTTTTTATCTCTTTCAACTATCCAAGGATAAGTTTCCAGTAACCAATCGTAATCCAATTTATCATTTTGATTTTCTAATAATTTTTCGATATTGGACGGCATGGTTAGGTTTCCTCCTCAATTCTTTGTTGAGCCAAATTGCAATATTCTTTTGAAATATCGATTCCGATATACTGTCTACCTAATTTTTTTGCCATAACGGCGGTTGATCCGCAACCGACAAAAGGGTCTAAAACTATTCCGTTTTCAGGGCAAAAGCACGTGATAAAATCGTATGGTATTTTGTCGGGGAAGACAGCGGGGTGTTTCCGTTTGAGCGGATTTTTGTCGCCTGCCATCATATAATCCCATACGGTCCCGCGACACTTGGTAGGATTTATTGCTCTTCTAACGGTATTTGTTGTCGTGCCGTCGGTCCTTCTGTTTCCACTTCCGGTCATAACCTTACCGCCGTGTTTTGATGGAATTTTAAGCGGTTCTTTATTAAAATAAGCGGGCTTTGCGCCTTTCATAAAAATTGGCATGTATTCATGGTCAACTCTAAATCTATATTTCCACCAAGCGCCTTCGGTGCCGTTTTTATGATATATTACGGTTTCAAACAAACGAAATCCAATATTATCACACCAATCTACTATGGTTCTGAAGGATGTGAGAGTTTTGGCATAATTATGCGTAGAGTCCTGTATAACCATAGCAACGATACCGCCGTCTTTCAGAATTCTGTATAATTCTGTTCCTATTGCATGTAAGTTAAGTGAAAATCCGTTGTAATTTCTAATATCATCGTACGGCGGAGATGTTACAACGAGATCGATTGAATTATCGGGAAAATTTTTTAATATTTCCGAAGAATCGCCGCAAATAAATTTGTTTATATTTTCTTTTAAAAAAGTGTATTGAATATCCATATCAATCCTTGCTATCCAAAGTTTATATTCGTTTCCTGTGCATAGGCAACTATTTTTGGATTGCCCCCAATCAGATGTTTTTCGATATAAAGATATACCATTATACTTATAACTAATTATATAATAACATATATTTACTTGTTTGTAAAGAAGTTTAAAAGACATTTTATTATTGTTGATGTTTTGCGAAAAGCCCGCGCCTTCGTCGATCGAGTTCAAATCTCTTTGCAAAAAAAGCAGAGGATAGCTTTTGCTATCCTCTGCTTTTTTGCGAAAGAGCAGTGAAAAGGTGTATAAATGCAGGTAAGAACAGTAAAAAGTACACCAAGTATAGTTAGCAAGTTGGACTTTATATGTTTGAACTCTCATGTCAAATCAAGAGAAGTAAATCCTAAAGCGTTAAGCTTCTTTTGAAAGGCATAGAATTCTGAATGCTCCTTTGCGTACGGATTCCAGCCGATCTTTTTCAAGAATCGTGTGAATGCAGTGTTCTTCAATGGTATGTAAAATCTTGTATGGTGAGTGGGCGTGAAAAATTCAAAAAAAGGAAAACATCTGCCGCCAATGCATTTTAATCTGCCCTCTCGTTGTTCGGGCGATATGCCTTGCGCCAAATCAAAGTTTTTAGCGCATTCGTCGAGATTGATTTTTTGAGTCCTGCCGTAATCGTTTTTGAAAATCAATTCTTGCGAGGTGATTTCAATGATATTTCCAAACGGTATTTTTATTACAGTAGCTTCGTTCTCTATATGATATGCCTCTTGAATTGCTTTGTAAAATTCGTCCCAACTCATGTTTTCACCACCTTTCCGCCCTTATTATATCACACTTTCAGAGATAAATCAAGGCGGAGCCTTGTATAGAATCAATGAAATCGTGCTACGCACGATGAAATCCGAGCAAGCTCGGATGAAATCTTCGGCGTACCGCCTCAGATGAAATTAAATCCGTCCTAATTATCCCGACGAAGTCGGATTTCATCACGAAGTGATTTCATCTCACGCAAGTGGGATTTATCCCGTCCGCAAGGACGGATTTAGTTGAAAAAAAGCACACATTGTCCCCGTAGACAAATGTGTGCTTTTTTCTGGCGGAGAAGGAGAGATTTGAACTCTCGCGCCGGTATTACCGACCTACACCCTTAGCAGGGGCGCCTCTTCGGCCACTTGAGTACTTCTCCGTACCGTCTGACTGCCGTTATCTCCGTCAGACGAATTATATTATAATATATTTAATTCAAATTGTCAAGACCTTTTTAATGTTTGTTTTATAAGATAAAATTTATTTTTCTCGAAAAACCAAAAGCTTGCTTAAAACATAGTTTGAAATAACCACGAAAACCGCAGCGCAAAGCTTTGAGATCACGTCGGCGGTCACGGCAAAGCCGAAAATATAGATCGGCTGATACCCACCCTTAAACAAAAAATACACGGCTAGGAAGGTTATCAGAGTGTCAAGGCCGAGCGTTGCCAAGCGTGAAGCCGAGAATACCGCAAGCTGTTTAAACACTTCTTTGCGCTCGTTTTCGGCGTTTTGAAAAACCCACTTTTTATTGGTGAAGAACGCAAAGAGAACCGCCGCTATCCAATGGATGATCTGTGCTGCAAGCCGTACCCAATAATATTCGGGTGCTTCGGGGTCTATCAGTAACACGTTTTCGCCGAGAAACAGTATCGCGAAATAGACCGCCAGCCCTACAAAGGTCGTGAGCGCGCCGAAAATCAAATACATTATTATTTCGCGATACTTTTCTTTTATATACATTTCTGCCTCTTTGATCAATTTATTTTATACTGAGTTCCTTGCGGAGTATCTATCAGCGTGACTCCCTTGTCTGCAAGATATGCTCTTATACGGTCTGCCTCGGCGTAATTTTTTTCCTTCTTTGCCGCTGCGCGCTGAGAAATAAGCTCTTCTATTTCGGAGGTGTCCACGTTGGATTTGCTTTCATTTGCGGAGGTTGCATTTTCGCGCATTTGCTTTGCGTTTTCAATTAAATCGAGCGAAAGCACGCGGTCAAAATCCGCAATGAGAGCCAGCTTTTCGGCATCCGAGATACCTGCCTTAAGAACGTCGTACAGACAGGTGATGGCAAGGGAGGTATTCAAGTCATTGCCAAGCACCGACTCAAAATTATCACGAAGCTTTTTTGCGTCCTCGCCAAGAGATATATTGCCGTCCGACTCCTTGAGCGCAGCGATTCGAGAAACGAGCTTATTATACGATTGCGCGGCGTTGTCGAGCGCCTCGTAGGAAAATACCAAGGATTTACGGTAATGCGAGAGCAGACAGAAAAATCTGTAAACTATGGGCAAATATCCCTTCGATTCGAGCAGAGAAACCGTCAGAAATTCTCCGCTTGATTTGCTCATTTTTCCGCTCGTGGTGTTAAGGTGAAGGACGTGGAACCAATAATTGCACCACTTATGTCCCGTATACGCCTCGCTTTGAGCAATTTCATTAGTGTGATGCGGAAAAGCGTTGTCGATACCGCCGCAGTGAATGTCGAGATATTCGCCAAGATATTTCATACTGATACAGGAGCATTCGATATGCCAGCCGGGGTATCCTATACCCCAAGGGCTATCCCATTTAAGCTCCTGATCGTCAAACTTCGACTTTGTGAACCATAATACGAAATCCGCCTTGTTGCGCTTATTGGTATCCTCACCGACGCCCTCACGCGCGCCGACGACGAGGTCTTCATCTCGGAAATCGTTGAATACGTAATAATTTTTCAGCTTTGAAGTGTCAAAATATATATTTCCGCCCGCCTCGTATGCAAAGCCCTTTTCAATAAGCGATTCGATAACGTGAATAAAGTCGTCTATACATCCGGTTGCGGGCTGAACGAAATCGGGTGTTTTGATGTTGAGCTTTTTGCAATCCTCAAAGAAGGCATCGGTATAAAATTTTGCAATCTGTAAAACGGTTTTATGCTCGCGCTTTGCGCCCTTGAGCATCTTATCCTCGCCCGTATCCGCGTCGCTTGTCAGATGTCCGACGTCGGTGATATTCATAACGCGCGTGACGTCATAGCCCGAATAACGAAAGAATTTTTCGAGCACGTCCTCCATAATATATGAACGGAGGTTGCCTATATGCGCAAAGTGATATACGGTAGGACCGCAGGTATACATCTTTATCTTGCCCGGTTCATTTGGAATAAATTCCTCTTTTTTTCTTGAAATCGAATTGTATAATTGCATTATCAGTACCTTTCCTTTTTGTCGGCTTTTGTTTTTTTCGTTGCTTTTTTCTCGGTGTCAAGCTTTTTTTCAAGCTCTGCAATTCGCATTTTTAATCTGCAAAGCTCTTGTGATATCGGGTCGGGAATGTGTATCTGGTCAAGATCGTCGGTTTTTACGCCGTCCTTGCGTACGACTCGTGCGGGAATACCGACTGCGGTTGACGCTTCCGGAATTTCCTCAAGCACCACAGCGCCTGCCGCGATTTTAGAATCGTTTCCGATTTTAAACGGGCCGAGGATCTTTGCTCCTGCGCCGATCATAACGTTATTTCCTATAGTAGGATGGCGCTTTCCCGAATCCTTTCCCGTACCTCCGAGCGTAACCCCTTGATAGATAGTGCAGTTGTCGCCTATTTCCGCGGTTTCTCCGATAACAACGCCAGCGCCGTGGTCTATGAAAAGCCCCGAGCCGATTTTTGCGCCGGGGTGTATCTCAATCCCCGTAATATGTCTTGCAAATTGGCTTATCAAACGCGCCGAGAAGAAATGACGGCTGATGTAAAGCCGATGCGCCACGCGGTATGCAAGCACGGCGTGAACTCCCGAATAAAGGAACAAGACCTCGGCGTTACTTTTTGCGGCAGGGTCGCGCTCGCGAATTGCGGCAACGTCGCTTTTTATTTCACGGTAAAGCTCATTTTTCAGCTTTATCATATTGTTTATTGACTTTCGGACGGTTTTAACTGCACGTTCGAGATTTTTATTTGCAGTTGAAAATTCTTTTGACATATAATTGCACCTTATGCGCGGTATTTTTCGACGGTAAAAATATTTTAAAAATCAAAAACGCCTCTGTACCGTCGGGTACAGAGGCGTGATAACGCGGTTCCACTCTGCTTTACGGCAAATTATTGCCGCCTTTAAAGCCCTTAACGCAGGCAGACGTTTTTTGCTACGTATCGCAAAAAAATTCTCACAGATGCACACACCGTTCTTTCCATATACCGCTTTCAGCCGATGACGGTAATTCTCTGAATGGATTTCGGACGGCTTCTTTCCGCTCATCGAAATTATATATTCATTTACATTATACACGCAAAAATATTTTTTGTAAATACTTTTTGAGAAAATACTTTTTATATTTTGAATTTTATGCCGAAATATGAAGCGCTGTTCGATAAATTATAGCGCACCTCTCTTGATTTTTTTCTGAAAAGTGGTATAA
>JAZNBI010000098.1:0-5772 GCA_045586995.1 Eubacteriales bacterium
TACGTCGGGGTTATGCTCTATAACGAGAATGGTGTTTCCGGAGCTGCACAATCGTTGCAAAATTTCAATAAGCTTTCTGACATCGGCTACATGAAGTCCTGTTGTCGGCTCATCCAAAATATAAAGTGTACGCCCTGTATCACGCTTTGCGAGCTCGGTTGCAAGCTTAACCCTCTGCGCCTCTCCACCCGAAAGCGTTGTTGATGCTTGTCCGATTTTTATATATCCAAGACCCACGTCAAACAAAGTTTGTAATTTCCGCTTAATGCTCGGTATACTGTTAAAAAATGCAAGACCTTCCTCTACCGTCATATCCAACACACCAAAAATACTTTTGTCCTTATATTTGACCTCAAGCGTTTCATTGTTATAACGTCTGCCTCGGCACGCGTCACACGTAACATAAACATCCGGCAAGAAATGCATTTCTATTTTTTTTACGCCGTCGCCTTCGCACGCCTCGCATCTTCCACCCTTTATATTAAACGAAACGCGCCCCGCCGTATAACCCCTGACTTTTGAATCCTTTGTTTGCGCAAAAAGCTCGCGTATATCGGTAAAAACCCCTGTATATGTCGCAGGGTTTGAACGCGGAGTGCGTCCTATGGGACTTTGGTCTATTGCGATTACCTTGTCTATATTCTCTATTCCCTCTATTGCCGTATACTTGCCCGGATATGTGTTTGCGTGATTTAATTCGGCGGCAAGCGCAGGATAGAGTATACCGTTTACAAGCGATGATTTACCCGAGCCCGACACTCCCGTAACGCAAACCAAGCATCCGAGCGGTATGTCGACATCTATATTTTTCAGATTGTTCTCCTGTGCACCAATCACCTTTAAGATTTTTCCGTTTCCCTTTCGTCTTTCGGTCGGAATCGGTACACATTCTCTGCCGGAAAGATATGCCCCTGTAACAGAGCTGTCGCATTTTTTTAAATCATCCGGTGTGCCCGCAAAAATCACATTTCCGCCGTGAATACCTGCCCCGGGACCTATATCCACGATATAATCGGCACTTTCCATAGTTTCCTCATCGTGCTCTACTACAATAACGGTATTACCTATATCACGAAGTTTTTTCAATGTTTCTATCAGCTTGAAATTATCTCTTTGATGAAGCCCTATACTCGGTTCGTCCAGAATATATAAAACCCCTACGAGCGAAGATCCGATTTGAGTTGCAAGGCGAATACGTTGCGCTTCGCCTCCCGAAAGCGTACCTGCTTTTCTGTTCAACGTAAGGTAATTCAGTCCGACGCTTATAAGAAAATTAAGACGCGCCTTTATTTCTTTAATAATTTCCTTGGCAATAATAAGCTCGGTATCACTCAAAGAAAGCTCATTTATAAATTTGTAGCTTTCGGATATAGTCATTGAACAAAGCTCAAAAATATTTAACCCGCCAACCGTAACCGCAAGCGAATTGGGTGACAAACGCATACCGTGACAATCCGAGCAGGGCGCTTCCACCGTAAAAGCATTATAATACTCCGCAGAATTATCATAAGTATTCATTCTGGCTTCTATCATCTTTAAAAGCCCCTCGAAACGAACCCTTTGGCGATGCTGTTCACCGCCGAAATAACGAACGATATCGTACATTTCGTCACCGGTACCATATATAAGCGCGTCAAATGCCTTTTTGCTGAACTCCTTTATCGGTGTATCAACAGACAGTCCGAACCTTTCAATAACGGCGGCAAAAAGCGGACCGTTCCAGGATTCTTCGGATAATGTCTTAAATCCGTTTGCGGCAATAGCTCCCTCTCGCAAAGAAAGCTCTTTGCGTGGTATCAGTTTATCTACCGAAAGCTTATTGAAGCTTCCAAGACCAAGACAAGTCGGACACGCTCCTGCAGGATTGTTAAACGAAAACATCCTCGGTTCAAGCTCACCAAACGATATGCCGTGTTCTTCGCAAGCGTATGTTTGAGAAAATTCATACCTTTCCTCTGCTTCGTCATTTACGGGAACCGTTATTATCAACAAGTGTCCGTCAGCAAGATTTAACGCATTTTCAACCGAATCAACAAGTCGCGATCTCACGGAATCTCCCATAATAAGGCGGTCTACGACCACATCTACATTATGCTTTTTATTCTTATCAAGCTCGATTTTTTCGGACAAATCATATAAATTCCCGTCAATCCGCACTCTAGAATATCCGCTTTTTCGCGCATCCGAAAGAACCTTTTCATGCATTCCCTTTTTAGAGCGCACAACGGGTGCAAGAACCATAAACCTTTTCCCGGACTCAAATTCCATTATTTTATCAATAATCATATCTGTTGTCTGCATACAAATTTCTTTGCCGCAAACCGGACAGTGCGGTTTTCCTATTCGAGCATATAAAAGACGCAAATAGTCATATATTTCGGTCACCGTTCCCACTGTCGATCTCGGGTTTTTAGAAGTTGTTTTTTGGTCTATCGAAATAGACGGCGAAAGTCCCGAAATAAGGTCAACATCCGGCTTGTCCAATTGCCCCAAAAACTGACGCGCATAAGATGAAAGCGACTCCACAAAGCGTCTATGTCCCTCTGCGTAAATTGTGTCAAAAGCGAGCGACGACTTGCCCGAGCCCGAAAGCCCCGTGAGAACAACAAGCTTATCTCGCGGTATCGTAACATCTATATTTTTTAAATTATGCGTTCTGGCACCTTTAATTATCAAATCCGATGACATTTACTTTTCCTTTCTTGCCGAAGCTTCGCCGCGCAATTCCTTTATTTTGTCACGCAAAAATGCTGCCTGTTCAAATTCCAAGCGCTTTGCGGCATCCTTCATTTCCAATGTGAGCTTTTCGATAAGAGCATCACGCTCTTTCTTTGACATTTTCTTGTTCTTAACACGATGTTCTTTAGAATCGTCCTCGATTTTTATCTGTATAAGGTCGCTTACATCCTTTTTTATAGTACGAGGAATAATAGAGTTTCGCTCGTTATATTCGGATTGGATCCTGCGTCTGCGATTGGTTTCATTTATTGCTTCGCTCATTGAGCGAGTTATTGTATCCGCATACATAATAACCTTGCCGTGTTCATTGCGTGCCGCGCGTCCGACTGTCTGAATCAAGGATGTTGTTGCTCTCAAAAATCCTTCTTTGTCAGCGTCAAGTATGGCAACCAATGAAACCTCGGGTATATCAAGACCTTCCCTGAGCAAATTGATTCCCACAAGCACATCAAACGTGCCGAGTCGCAAATCTCTTATTATTTCCATTCGCTCCATGGTATCTACATTAAAATGTATATATCTGACCTTTAACATATTCTGTTCGAAATATGCCGTCAGATCCTCCGCCATTTTTTTAGTCAAGGTAGTAACCAATACTCTTTCTCCCACCTTGCTGCGCGCGCGAATTTCTCCTATTAAATCGTCAATCTGCCCCTCGGTCTTACGAACCTCAATAACAGGATCGAGCAACCCTGTAGGACGTATAATCTGCTCGACCGTTTGAGACGAGTTGTTTTTCTCAAAATCCGACGGTGTTGCACTTACAAATACGGTTTGGTTGAGTTTTCCGAGAAATTCGTCAAAATAAAGCGGGCGATTATCATATGCCGACGGCAATCTGAAACCGTAATCAACCAAATTCTTTTTTCTCGCGGTATCGCCGCCGCTCATTCCCCGAACCTGCGGAATCGTAACATGTGACTCGTCGATAAACATAATATAGTCCTCGGGAAAATAATCAAGCAAAGTATACGGTGTGGAGCCGGGGGCTCGTCCCGAAAGAACACGCGAATAATTTTCCACACCCGAGCAAAATCCAACCTCTCTGAGCATATCCAAATCGTATTTCACACGTTCCTCTATACGCTGTGCCTCAAGCAACTTATTTGAAGACTTAAAGAACTCTATGCGTTCTTTCATTTCCGCTTCTATCTGCGCAAACGCCGCCTCTTTTTTATCCTCGGAAACAGCGTAGTGAGTAGCAGGATATATAGCAGCATACGAAAGCGTTCTTATTCTTTCGCCAGTAACTATATTTATCTCGGTTACGCGTTCAATTTCATCACCAAAGAATTCAACTCTTATCACTTTATCTCCGCTCGAGGCAGGAAGAACCTCTACCGTGTCGCCTCGAACCCTAAATGTATCACGTTCAAGTGATATATCATTACGATTATAGCTTATCAGTACAAGGCGGCGTATAAATTCATTCCTTTCCATCTTAATCCCCGGACGAACAGCCAAGACAAGATTTTTATATTCAATTGGATCTCCGAGTGAAAATATACAGGATACGCTGGCAACGACAATAACATCTCTTCTTTCGAAAAGTGATGACGTTGCGCTGTGGCGAAGCATATCTATTTCATCATTGATCATAGCGTCTTTTTCAATGTATACATCTTTACCCGGTATATATGCCTCGGGTTGATAGTAATCGTAATACGACACAAAATATTCAACCGCATTCTCGGGGAAAAAGCTTCTGAATTCGGTACATAGCTGTGCCGCAAGAGTTTTATTATGAGCAAGCACAAGAGTCGGACGGTTTACCTTTTCAATAACATTCGCCATCGTAAATGTTTTTCCACTACCTGTTACGCCAAGTAAGGTTTGCATACGATTTCCTTGTTCTATTCCCGACACAAGACGATCTATAGCTTGAGGTTGGTCGCCGGTCGGCTTATATTCAGAATGCAAAATAAATTTATGAGGCATACTCTAACTCCTTTTTGCTATGATTATTGTTCGTCAATTATTTCATTTAAAATAAAAAATAAATAAAACAATATTTTAATTTATTATATCATATTATAGCAGATAAGTAAACAAAGGAGCAGTTTTTTTCTGCCCCTTTAAATTGTTTGTTTTTATTTACTGAATCTCTTGACCAAAGCACTTACCGCAGAATCCAAATAATCATTTTCCATAAGCTCAATGATTCCTTTATCGCACAGTGCGGAAAGCTTTGAATCGAGCGGAATTCTTCCCAAGACGTCAAAGCCAAATTTAGATGATATCTCATCGACCTTGCTTAGTCCGAAAACATTTATTTCTTTTCCGCAATCAGGGCATTTAACATAACTCATATTTTCAACAATACCCAAAACGGGAATGTTCATAAGCTTTGCCATATTTGCCGCTTTTTCAACTATCATAGAAACCAATTCCTGAGGAGTTGTTACTATAATAATTCCGTCAAGAGGTAACGATTGGAACACGGTAAGCGGAACATCCCCCGTCCCGGGAGGGCAGTCGACAAACATATAATCTATGTCGTTCCAAATAACGTCTGTCCAAAACTGTTTTACCGTTCCGGCAATAACAGGACCTCTCCAAACCACCGGCTTGGTTTCATCATCAAGTAAAAGGTTAACAGACATTACATCTATTCCTGTAGTAGTTTTTGGGGGTATCATACCGTTTTCATCCCCCTCAACACTACTCGTGTTTAATCCAAACGACTTTGGAATAGACGGACCGGTGATATCGGCGTCAAGAATAGCCGTTGAATATCCTTCTCTGTTCATAAGAACCGCAAGCATAGAAGTTACGATAGATTTACCGACTCCGCCTTTTCCGCTTACAACACCTATGACATGCTTAACGCTGCTTAATTCGTTTAATTTTTCATGCAGGTCCTTTGATTCGCATTTCTTCCCGCAAGTTGAACAATTATGAGTACATTCTTCTGACATTTTAAACTCTCCGTTTGTTTTGTTTTTATTATGTATTACACATTATTATACACCTTTTTAATTTTTTTTCAATAGGTTAAAATACAAAAAATTACAATTTACATCTCAAATTTTA
>JAZNBI010000099.1:0-19306 GCA_045586995.1 Eubacteriales bacterium
CTTCCAAGCCGTCGCGAATCGCTTCCAAACGCATGGACGCAACGGGCATATCCAAGCCGTATTGACCGCCGGGATAGAATAAGTAACCTTCACCGTTCCCTTGCGGATATCGGATGGGATTTTTGTAATAGTCTTCAATGGGAACGTACCAACCCACTTTCGTATCATAAGTCGCATAGACGTTGACCGCCCAGTACAAATTGCCCACCACGTTATACTCCGCTTGCATCCAGCTCAAAGCTCTTGCGGAGATTAGGGTATCTTCAATACGGTAGGTAGGATAAGGCGTGCGGGGGAAAATACAGGTATACCACCATTTTTCCTCTTGACTTTCGTAATATTTTCTTTGGTTTTCCGTGTGATACCCGTTTGCCGTAGGACACCAAGTATCAATATACGGCGCAAATTCCTTTTGATAAGAACTCGTCACGACGTTACGGAGATTGCGAATCCCCGCGATGACCTCGGCTTTGTTCTCCGCCGTGATCGTCTCGTCGTTCTCGTAAGAGGACGCCACCTTTTCCAGCGTTTCTCTGTATACCGTGCACGCAACCTCAATCCGCTTTAAAACGCTCAGCGGCGGTTCGTCCAAGAACCCGAAATAGCAAACGAGCTTGTCGAACATGTTGTAGCCCGTTTCAAAGCTCTTTTCCGCAAACGCGCGTAAGGTCTTTTCAAAGACAGGCACTTCAAAGCACGCTTCCCCTTGATAGGAGGAAGTCAAGTACGGAACGGTGATATTTGAACATCTTACGTCTTGCATATATTCGTACGATTTATCGACGTAGTAGGCAATATCCTCGTCCGTATAGGCGGTATCCGTCACAATTCTGTTCGGGGACAAACGGTAACGGAACAGCATTTCCGTGTAGTCGTCCAAAATTTCTTGTCCCGATTCCAGCTCCCCGCTGTGGTAATCCCATTCCGTCAAGAAAATATTCTTGGCGTGCCGCTCTTCGCTCACCGCGATATCCGCGACCTTGACGGTAACGGGCACCGTTTCAACGAACTCTTGAAAGTCCACCGTAACTTGACCCGTGTAAACTCCGGGCGCTTGGTCGAGCGCAGTTTTCACCGTGATATAGATCCCTTGGTTTTCGTCCTTTTTGACGGTATTTTCGCCGTACTTTTTCGCCGTTTCAAATGGTATACCCACCTCAGAAAATACGGCGGAACGAAGCACGCCGGATTTGGTCTTGGCTTTGAACGCCTTATTATGTATATCACGGGAATTACGAATATACGTGACGTCGAGGCATTCCCGAGAACGACCGGAAATGCGGAGTTCTAATATAACAGTACGGAAAACCGATTGATGCATCTTCGTCTTTTCGGTTTGTGTTCCAAAGGAGAATCTATGAATTATTTTCAGCTTAAAGAAAGCGAACTTATTGATATAAAAAACGATCTTTTGATTGAATATGGGTCCTATAAATCCAAGAATCTTGCGTTGGATATAACCAGGGGAAAGCCGGGCAAAAAACAGCTTGATATTTTGAGCGGAATGCTTGACTGTATTTCCACGAGCGAGGATTGCCGTTCGAAGGACGGATTCGATTATCGTAATTACGGACTTTTGGACGGTGTTCCGGAAGCAAAGGAAATGTTTTCCGAGCTTTTGAATATACCTCAAAAAAATATTATCGTGGCAGGAAACTCGTCGCTTAATCTTATGTATGATACGATAGCTCGTGCAATGCTTTACGGTGTTTATAAAAGTAAAATGCCGTGGTGCCGTGAGAAGGGTATAAAGTTTATTTGTCCCTCGCCCGGTTATGACAGACATTTTGCAATCTGCGAATCGCTCGGAATAGATATGATTACGGTAGATATGCTGCCCACGGGACCCGATATGGACGTGATAGAGGCGCTCGTTGCAAACGACGAAGCTATTAAGGGAATTTGGTGTTGCCCCAGATATTCGAATCCTGACGGCATTACGTATTCCGACGATACCGTAAGACGTCTTGCGTCAATGAAGACCGCGGCCGAGGATTTCCGAATCATGTGGGATAATGCATATGCGGTTCACGATATTTATCAAAATGACGAAAACGATTTGCTTGATATCTTTTGCGAAGCGAAAAAGTACGGCAATGAGGACAGAGTATTCTATTTTGCTTCAACCTCCAAAATATCATTCCCCGGCTCAGGCGTTGCTATTTTTGCGGCGTCAGAAAACAATTTGGCTCAGATAAAGCCGATACTCGGCGTACAAACGATAGGATATGATAAAATAAATCAGATAAGGCACGTGAAATATTTCAAAAATGCGGCAAATATTCGCGAACATATGAAGGTGCTTGCGGATATTATACGTCCTAAGTTTGAAATCGTGGAAAGAATACTTTCAAATGATGTCGGAGATGCGGGAGTTGCTACCTGGACGCATCCGAAGGGCGGATATTTTATTAGCTTGTACACTCTCGACGGATGCGCTAAGCGAGTATATAACCTCGCGCTCGAAGCAGGAGTAAAGCTTACCGAAGCGGGCTCGACCTATCCTTATAAAAATGACCTTCGTGACAGAAATATCAGGTTAGCGCCAACGTATCCTTCCGATGAGGAGCTTGAAATGGCTATTAAGATACTTGCGTGCTGTATCAAGCTTGCATCTATCGAAAAAATACTTACAGAAAGAGGGAACGTATAAAACGTTCCCTTGCTTTTTTATGAGGTTGTGTATGAAAAAAGGAAATCAAACCGATATAAATCCGTTTCCTTACAGTGACAGTAATAAAAGATATTATACCTACGAATATTATCTGCGAAAAACATTCGGCGGAAAATGCGCAAAAATTCCGCTTGATGCGGGATTTACTTGTCCGAATATAGACGGCAAATGCGGAGTCGGCGGTTGCATTTACTGTTCGGGAAGGGGAAGCGGGGATTTTGCCGAGCCGTGCTTTATTCCGATAAAAGAGCAATATGAAATCACCAAGAAAAAGCTTTCTTCAAAGTGGCCGACCGAACGTTGCATACCGTATTTTCAAGCTCACACAAATACTTATGCCCCTGCCGATAAATTGCGTCGGATGTTTGAGTCTGCAATCGAATTTGAAAATGCGGTGGGACTTAATATAGCTACAAGAGCGGACTGCCTTGAAGACGATGTTATAAAGTTGCTTTCCGAGCTTGCAGAGAAAACCGTTTTAACGGTAGAATTGGGGCTTCAAAGCTCTAATGATGAAACTGCGCGTTTGATCAATCGAGGACACAGCTTTGTGGATTTTATAAAAGGATATAATGCGCTTCGCAAAGCAAGTCGAAAAATAAATATATGTGTTCATATTATATTCGGCTTGCCCGGCGAAAACGAAAAGGATATGTTAAAAACAGTAAGGGACGTTGCAGATCTGCATCCTGATCAAGTTAAAATTCATTTGCTTCACGTTTTGAAAAATACCAAGCTTTGCGAAATGTACGAAGCAGGTAACTATATTCCAATGGAGCAACAAGTTTATGTAAAAACTGTGATAAGGGCGCTTGAGCTTTTGCCTCAGAACATAGTTGTGGCGAGGATAACGGGCGACGGTATGGAGGAAATGCTTGTAGCCCCCCAATGGAGTCGGCGCAAGATTGCGGTTATCAATGATATAGATAAGCTGATGTTTGAAGAAAATACTTGGCAAGGTAAAAAATATTTTGAGAGATATTAAGTACAGCGCAGTGACAAAAATTACAGCGCGATGCTGTTGATTATGGTCTATTATTTGAAAAGAAATCAGCCGTGAATTTCAAATTCACGGCTGATTTCTTTTTATAAGATAAATTAAATTTAACGTCTTGAAAAAAATCTGACCAAATGCTTCAAAGTCATTATAAATGCGTCAAAAACATGCTCGAAGAGGATATTATTATGACATAATTTAATAAAAATGTAAATATTTACAAGAAATTGGAAAAAATGTAATTAAGCAGGGCGGAAAATCGTCGTTAATGATAAAAAAATAAGAGAAATAATAAAAAAACTGAACGATTTTTCAAAAAAATCACTAAAAAGATATTGCATTAAAAATTGAATTATTATATAATAAAACTACATCAAGTGGTGGAAAGTGGTTTAAAATGGTTTAAAATGAGCCAAAAGTGCACCGGAAAGGAGAAATCGATGTTATCAGGAGAGTTTAAACATACGTTAGACCCTAAAAACAGACTGTTTATACCGTCAAAGCACCGTGATGAACTCGGTTTGTCTTTTGTGGTGGTCAGAAGTATCAGAGGAAATTGCTTAAAGGTTTTCTCAATGACCGAGTGGGAAAAGTATATCGCTCCCATTAAAGAGCTTCCTCGAAAAATTTCCGAGGATACGCTCAGATATTTAAACCGAAACGCCACACAGGCCGTTCCCGACGCGCAGGGAAGAATAGTGCTTCCCGCGGGACTTGTCGAGCACGCACAGATCACAAAGGGCGCTGTTATCGTAGGATGCGGCGATTATGCTGAGATCTGGTCAGAGGAGCTTTACGATAAGACGGTTGAAGAAGAAGATAAAGAGGCAATAAGAGAAGCTCTTGAGGCATGCGGATTATAATATGGACGAAAAAAAGGAAATGCCGAGCGAAAATGTTTTTTCGCACAAGTCGGTTATGCTGCAGGAATGTATCGAAGGATTAAGCATAGATCCGAACGGAATTTACGTTGACGGTACCGCAGGGGGCGGAGGACATTCGTTTGAAATATCTTCAAAGCTTCAAAACGGACGTCTGATTGCTATTGACCGCGATGACGCGGCAATCGAGGCGGCAGGAAAAAAGCTTGCTTGCTTTGAAGGCAAGGTCAATCTTGTCAGAAATAATTTTTCAAATATAAAATCCGTCTGCAATACATTGGGCATTGATAAGATAAACGGTGTTTTGCTTGACCTTGGCGTTTCATCTTATCAGCTTGATACTGCCGAGCGAGGATTTTCTTATAATGCCGATGCGTTGCTTGATATGAGAATGGACAGGCGTTCGACGTTAAGCGCATTTGAGGTAGTTAACAATTACAGCGAAGAACGGTTAAGGCAGATTATTTTTGAATACGGCGAAGAACGCTTCGCGCGAAATATTGTCAGAAAAATTTGCGAAAGACGCCAATCGCACCCGATAGAAACCACAGGTGAGCTTGTGGAAATTATAAAATCAGCGATACCTGCCGCGTCCAGAGAAAACGGACATCATCCCGCAAAGCGTACGTTTCAAGCTATTCGCATTGAGGTCAACGGAGAACTTGATGCCATAGCCCCCGCTATAAATGATGCGGTTGAAATGCTTGATAAGGGCGGAAGAATTGCCGTTATAACATTCCATTCGTTAGAGGATAGAATAGTTAAGCAGGCATTTGCGAAATTGGCGCAGGGCTGTGTTTGCCCAAAGGATTTTCCTGTGTGTGTTTGCGGTAAAAAGCCCACCGTGAACGTAATTACAAGGAAGCCCATATTGCCATCAAAGCTTGAACTTGAAGAGAACCCGCGTTCGAGAAGCGCAAAGCTCAGAATAGCGGAAAAAATATAAACTAAAAAAGGAGGAATTCGGAGTGACATACGAGTACAATATGGACGATGCAACACAACAAGGTACTTGTAGCGGATATATGAGAGAGCTTTGTCTTCGCAACAGAAGCAAAACCTCCAATACTATGACTTATGCCGATGCACTGGAACAGCGCCGTCAAGAAGCGAAAACCAGAAGCATAGCTCCGAACGCCTATAATATGTCGATAGTTATGGAAAGTGACGCAGGCAATCAGTTCAGAAGCGGTAACTATAACGGCCAGAGCTATATGACAGCGGAGGATTTTGTTGCTTGCTACAACAGACGCCGCGGATATAATATTCAAAATACTCAGGCGAACAAGCCCGCAATAGCCAAAACAAATGAAACAAAGGTATCTCAAAGCGTAAAGAGTATCCCTGTCGAAAACAGTGGCAAAGTGGCGTTCCGTTCGGCAGGAGTTCAGACTAACGTACGAGCACAGAAGATAAATTCTTCGAACAGAGAATTACATATAACAAGAGAATTTAAGACGGTTAATCCAACATCAAAAAAGAATGTTGAAAGAAAGAAATCGGCAAAAATAACAAATATTGCATATCCTTATGAAAAGGCAGTTAATTCTAAGAACAAGGTGTCTGTAAAGGCATCGGAGATAGATGTAAAGGCGAAGGCGGTTTCGTTTGTTCAAAACTGGTTTCCGAAGGAAAACAGAGAAAATCGCGACGTTCCGCAAAGACGCAGATTGCCGCTTGCTACCATGCTCACCGTGTTTATAATTTCGGTTTCGTTGATGCTTATGGTCGGAAGCAGTATTATGGTAAGCCAAGCAAAAGGCGACTTGAGTATACTTCAGGACGAGTATACAGCACTTCAGGAAAAAGAAAGAGAAATTCAAAATCAGCTTGATAAAAAGAATGACCTTGAGGTTATTGAGGAGATTGCTGTCAATCAGATCGGTATGATCAGTCAGGATTATATTGATGTTAGATATATTGATATGATCGGTGAAGAAAAAATTGAGGTTTTTGACGATGAAACGGGTGACGATATAGGTCTTGCAACCGTTTTGAGTGCAATTATCAGCGGAAGAAACTGATTTTTGCGATTTACAGTAATAAAATATTCAATCACTTAATATTATTGATATTGAAAAAGGCGAGAGCCGATATACTTGATTTATTGATATATTAGAGGAACGGTGAAGAGCGCGCCGTAATTTCCCGAACCATTCGGGCAAGTCGGCAACGGATTTTTTTGAGCAGCGGCCCATCTGCTTTTTAAAATTCGTCTCAACACCGTCCATTTTTGTTGAAGAGAGGAATGTAAATGTCAAGAAGAACTGTTACCACGGAAATAATAAAACGCGCCAATATAGCATTGTTGGCGCTGTTGGGTGTTTTCTTGGTTCTGCTCATAAGAATATTTCTTTTACAGACTATTGATTTTCAACGATATCAGAATATTGTTATTAATCAGCTTACTACAGAATCCACCGTGTCTGCCGAACGCGGCATAATTTATGATTGTAACGGAAACGTGCTCGCAACGAATATCACCACATATAGAGTTTTTATTTCTCCGTCGGGTATTCAAAGCGCCCAAAGAGAGCTTAACGATGAGTACGGTGAAAATGCGAAAAAGCTTGACCAATTAATTGCATCGGGACTTGCGGGCATACTCGGAGAAAAATATGAAGATGTATTAAAACAGACAACCTATACAAAATATTTGGACCGAACGATAAAACGTAATGTCGATGAGGAAACCGCAGATATAATTCGTGCTTTTATTGATGAAAACGACCTTGAAAGTATGATTTATCTGGAAGCAAACAGCACCAGATATTATCCATACGGCTCGTTGGCTTCTCACGTGCTCGGATTTACGAGCAGTGACGGGCAGGGACTTTACGGCTTGGAGCTTCAGTATAATAAAGAATTAGAAGGTGTCGACGGAAAATACGTGACGGCTCGTGACTCTTACGGAAACGAGATGCCGTACAAATACGAAAGCTATATAGAGGCAATTGACGGATATCGCTTGAATTCAACCATAGACGTGTACGTTCAGTCAGTGCTTGAAGAAGAACTTCAGGCAACACTCATTGAGTCGGGTGCAAAGAACCGTGCTTGCGGAATTGTTATGAACGTTAACACAGGAGCAATTTTAGGGATGGCAGTAGCGCCGAGCTTTGATTTGAATGACCCTTGGGAATTTAATGATTATTACAACGAAAAGCTCAAAGCGTCTGGATTTTCCGAAGGATCGGACGAATACAGCGCATTAAGCAGAGAATTGCTGCTTGAAATGTGGTCTAATAAGGTACTGACAGACAGCTATATTCCCGGTTCTACGTTTAAGATTGTAACCGCCTCTATGGCACTTGAAGAAAAATTGTTTAATATCAGCGATAAGGTATATTGCTCGGGCTCGCTTTTGGTAAGCGGACATCATATACATTGTCACAAAACCACAGGACACGGTATACTTACCTTTGCCGAGGCGCTTCAGCAGTCCTGCAATCCGTGGCTTATGACAATGGGCTTGAAAATCGGCTCGAATAATTTTTACAGATATTTTAATGCCTTCGGATATAATGAAAGAACCGGAATCGACCTTCCGGGCGAAGGCGGAAGTATTATACGACGTGATATGACCGAGCTTGACCTCGCGATATATTCTTTCGGTCAAAACTTTAACGTAACCGCCATTCAGCAAATTTGTGCCGCTGCGGCAGTGGCAAACGGCGGAAAGCTTGTTACCCCGCATATGATAGAATCTATTACCGATGAATCGGGAAATGTGATATATAAAACCGATACTGCTCCAAAGCGCTCGGTTATAAGCAGTGAAACATCAAAAACGATTGCAGATATATTGGAAAAGGGTGTTTCGGGTGATGGAGGCGCAAAAAATGCATATGTTCCGGGATATAGAGTTGCGGCGAAGACAGGTACTTCGGAAAAGAAGGGAAGCTCCGAAGCGGATGCAAGAATCGGTTCGTGTCTTGGATTTGCTCCCGCGGATAATCCTCAGTATGCCGTTATTATAATTGTTGACGAGCCAACATACGGGTCAAGATACGGAAGTGTTGTAGCCGCGCCGTATATTTCTAACGTTATGGAAAAAATATTACCGTACCTCGGAGTTGAAGCGGTATATACCGAGGAAGAGCTTGCCAAAATGTCAATGAGTGTTCCGAATTATCAATATATGGGTATTGAAAACGCTAAATATTACGCCGAATTAAAGGGCTTTAACGTAGAAATAGTAGGCGACGGAAGTTATGTTAAATCTCAAATGCCGACTGCCGGTTCGGTTGTTGAAAAGGTTTCGGGAAAAATAATTTTTTATACCGGAAGCTCAAAGCCAACGAAAAATATAGAAGTGCCCGATGTTGTCGGCAAAACCGCGGCAGCCGCAAATTCAATGTTGGTAAATGCGGGATTGAATATAAAAATTGAAGGAGCTAAAAATTATTTGAGCGGAGTAGGTGCTACAGTAATTTCGCAATCTCCTGCCGCGGGAAGTGTTGTGTCTGCGGGAAGTGTAATTACGGTAGAATTCAGACACCTTGATAAAGATGAGGATTTCGAATAAAATCAAGCTTTGAATAAAATCAAATTTTGAATAAAATCAAATTTTGAATAAAATCAAATTTTGAATAAAATCAAACGGAAGTTTAAATATTTAAATATTTTAACTTTCGGGGGTGATTTTTTGAAATTATCAGAGCTTTGCGATGCTGCAGGGATTAAATATCCCGAAAAAGCGGCAAAAATGAATATTAAAGGAATTGCTTATAATTCCGAAAATGTCAAAAAAGGATTTGTTTTCGTTTGCATAAAGGGAATTAATACCGACGGACATATCTTTATTAAGGATGCAGTAGAAAAAGGCGCAATTGCAATTATAACCGAAATCGGAAGCGTATTCGAAAAATTTGGCAAAGCGGTTTTTCTTGAAGCGGAAAGCACGAGAAGAGCACTCTCCTTCCTTTATGATGCGTGGTACGGTTATCCTTCGAGAAGGTTGAAAATTATTGCCGTTACGGGAACAAACGGAAAAACCTCCGTGACGTTTATGTTAAAGCAGATTTTTCAATCTGCCATGTACCGTTGCGGACTGATCGGTACGATGAATTGCTATTCGCTTGACCGAAAGCTTGATATCCGTTCGGATAATCCCTTGGCAAATATGACAACGCCGGATCCCGACGTGCTTTATCATATACTTGCTGTTATGGCTGAGGATGGAGTGGAGTTCGTTTTTATGGAGGCCACTTCACACGCGCTCCACCTTTCGAAGCTCGCGCCGTTGAAATTCGAAATGGCGATTTTTACTAATCTCAGTCCTGAGCATCTTGATTTTCATCACAGTATCGAAAATTATTTGAATGCAAAGCTAAAGCTTTTCTCGAATTGTAAAAAAGCTATTATTAATATTGATAATAAATATTCGCAAAGAGTTATCGATGCTATTAAATGCCAGTATGTTACCTGCTCGACAGTGCGTACAGATGCGGATTACCGAGCATTTATAACCGATGACAAGGGAATAAACGGAGTTGAATATACTCTGTATTCTCAAAAGGCAATTTTTCGCGTGCAGAGCTTTATTCCGGGTGGATTTACGGTTATGAATTCACTTGAAGCCGTGGCTTGCGCGCTTGAAATGCAAATATCTCCGAAAACGATAAAGGATGCATTTTTATCGTTATACGGAATAGACGGCAGAATGGAACGCGTCAAGCTTTCCGCAATGGTCGACTTTTCGGTTTTTATAGACTATGCTCATACCCCTGACGCATTTGAAAATTTGCTTACTACCGTTACAAAATTTAAGAATACAGGTCAGAGAGTCGTAATGCTGTTCGGGTGTGGCGGCGACCGAGATAGATCAAAGCGTTCGGAAATGGGAAGAATTGCTTCGCAATATGCCGACCTTACAATCGTCACATCCGATAACAGTCGAAGCGAAAACGTTAAGGATATAATTGACGAAATAGTTTCGGGAATACCGCCCGAAAAAAACTTCGTGACTATACAAAATCGCGCGGAAGCCATTGATTATGCTATAAAAAATGCGTGTAGCCGTGATATTATAGTGCTTGCCGGAAAAGGGCACGAGCTTTATGAAATTGACAGCAGCGGTAAGCATCCGTTCAACGAAAGAGAAATTGTTCTGAATTCGATGGATAAATATTATTCACACAGACGTGATTTGTAAAAAGCTATATTTGAAAGGAACATTTTATAATGAAAATTAAGATCGGCATCGGAAAAATTAATATAGGAACGCTTGTCGATTTGTGCAATGGAGAGGTAGTAGGTAACCCCAAAAGCGAATTTTCATTTATATGCACCGATTCGCGCGAAGCCGATTCCGAAACACTTTTTATCGCAATGAAGGGCGAACGCTGTGACGGATATGACTATATTGAAAAGGCGGCAGAGCAGGGATGTACTAATTTCATATGCGAAAAAGCTCCAAAGCAAAATGTTATCGATAAAGGATGTGCTGCTTTTGTAATAGATAATGCCGCGCGCGCTATTGCCGAAATATCGAAAAATTACCGAAAAAAATTACCCTGCAAATGTATCGGAGTTACGGGTAGCGTAGGCAAAACCACAACAAAAGAATTTATTTTTTCGGTGCTTAATCAAAAATTCAAAACAGGAAAGACAGAAGGTAATCATAACAGTATTATAGGAATGCCAATGAGTGTTTTAAGAAGCGAGCCGCTTTTACAATACCTTGTTCTTGAAATGGGTATGGAGCATATCGGAGAAATTTCTTCGCTTTCAAAAATCGGCTGTCCCGATATTTCTGTGATTACAAACATCGGAAACTCGCATCTTGAAACGCTTGGCTCGCGCGAAAATATTTGCAGCGCGAAGCTCGAAATTGTTGATGGAATGACCGAGGGCGGTTTACTTTTGTTAAACGGTGACGAGCCGTTGCTTGAAAATATTTCGCGAAAAGGATTGCGCGTAAAATATTTTTCTTTGGAAAATGAAAGCTCGGATTTCAGAGCCGTGAATATAGAGAGTAATAAACAATGCACAACCTTCGATGTTCTTTTAAACGGATTGCCTCACAGTAAATTCAGTATTCCGACTCTCGGAAAGCATAACGTATATGCGGCGCTTATTGCCTTTGCAATAGGTAAAGAGCTCGGCTTTGATGACGAGGATATAAGAAAAGGTCTGTTGGATTTTCATAATGTTGCTATGCGTCAGGAAATAAAGGAATATAAGGGTATAACCGTGATAAGGGACTGCTATAATGCAAGCCCGGAGTCTATGCGCGCTTCAATAAATATGCTTAGCGAGTATGCAAAGGAACGGAAAATGCGTCCGGTTGCTTTGCTTGGAGATATGCTGAATTTGGGCGAGCAAAGTGAGGAGCTTCACCGTTCGGTAGGTGAATATTTCTCTTTGAAGCTCGGCGACGGCTTGCTTATTACATACGGCGAACGTGCCGCCTCAATTGCAGAAGGAGCGCGAGCCAATGGATTTGATAAAATTATAAAGCTTTGCGCAGAAGCTCCCGATAGCGCCGCGCTTAGGGTGCGAGAGCTTCTTTCTGATAATGACGTTTTGCTGGTTAAAGCCAGCCGAGGAATGAAAGCCGAAAAAATAATCGACAGCATGATTTTATATGGCGGTATATTCGACGCTAAAATATAATAATATACTTTTGTGAGGAATGATATGGACAAGGAATTTTTTGCCGAATTTTTAATAACTCTTATAGGTATTTTCGGATTGACGGTTTTGATCTCGCGTATTATGATACCGATACTTCGAAGCCACAAGGTAGGTCAAAAGATATTGGATATCGGCCCGCGTTGGCATAAAAGTAAAGAGGGAACTCCCACAATGGGAGGTATATGCTTTATTACGGCAATTTTGCTTGTCATAAGTGTTTTCAGTATCGTTTCCGCCATCAACGGATTTTCCGATGAATTTATACCTATGGCGCTTACTCTGGGACTTGCTACTCTTAACGGAGTTGTTGGTTATATAGATGACTATACCAAGCTCATAAAAAAGCAGAACGAGGGGCTAAAGCCGTGGCAAAAAGCGTTTTTGCAGTTTATCGCTGCGGGAATCTATATTTTCGCAATGTCTGCAACAAACAATATAGATACAGATATCTATATTCCTTATTTCAATATAAATATTGAGCTTGGCAACGTTTATTATATTTTTATGATATTATTTATTGTCGGTATGGTAAATGCGGTTAATTTTACCGATGGCATAGACGGTCTTGCAAGCACTGTTACCTTTGTGGTGGGCGGATTTTTTGCGGTTGCGGCATTTGTAACGCAAAATTTGTCTTTGGTGCTTATAAGCGCATCGATTATCGGCGGAACGCTCGGATTTTTGGTGTATAATTTTCACCCCGCAAGAGTTTTTATGGGGGATACCGGTTCGCTTTTCCTTGGCGGAATGATAGTCGGTGCTTCGTTTATGATAAATAAACCGCTGATACTTTTACCCGTTGGAATAATTTATATTATAGAGATACTGTCTGTTGTAATTCAAGTGAGCGTTTATAAGCTTACTCATAAGCGGGTTTTCAAAATGAGCCCGATACATCATCATTTTGAAAAATGCGGTTGGAGTGAAAACAAAATCGTGCTCGTGTTTTCTTTGGTAACGCTTATTTTCTGCATAATTGCCTGGTTTGGTCTAAACTGATTTTCGGCATATAAAATTCGGAGAGAAAGGTGGGAGTATTTTGGATAGTAATAATATGCAACGCCCCAAATCTACCAAAAAAGCCGGATTTTTTAAAAGCATAAAAATAAAAGTAAAGAGATATATAAGAGAAAAAGAGGAAGAACGGTACAGTAAAGATATTATTTTCACCGAGCCGATAACACCGGTGCCCGAGGTTAAGGAAGCGCCTCAAATTCTGTGCAGGGGCGGTATTGATATGCAGCTTTTGCTCTATACGGTGCTATTGCTTTGCTTTGGAGCGTTGATGTCATTTAGTGCGAGTGCGGTATATGCCGAAAATGAATATGACCAAAGCACGTATTTTTTGGTTAGATACATACTTTATGCATTCATGAGTATAATCATTACCGTTCCGTTTGTTATGTACGCTCGCCCTTGGTTTTGGCGAGTGTTCGGAATGCTTTCATATATCGGATCAATAGTTTTACTGCTTTTGGTTCTTGTTATAGGCGACGAAAGCAGCGGAGCTCAAAGATGGATAAACATTGGAGGAATAATAACCATACAGCCGTCCGAGATCGCAAAAATGGCAGTAGTTATGATGCTTGCGCTCTTTATGTCCAAATATGAAAAAGAGATTACGTCTACTCATAAATGGGGAGGTAATTTTAAATACGGTGTTTTAATGCCGATGGCTATTATTGGCTTGATCTGCGGATTGATCGCCTTGGAAAAGCATATATCGGGCTTGATGATAGTAGCGATGATCGGCTTTTCGGTTATGTATATCGGCGGTACACGGCAAAAGTGGCTCGCTCTTTTGGTGGGCGGTATTGTTTTTGCAGGGGTATTTTTGATTTTGGTGTCGGATTATGCGCAGGTAAGAGTAAATACCTGGCTCTTTATTGATAAGGTTGACCCGCTGGGACCTGCGTGGCAGACCTTACAAGGGCTTTATGCAATTGGTTCGGGGGGCTTTTTCGGTATTGGTTTGGGTAACAGCAGACAAAAATATGGATATGTTTCAGAACCGCAAAACGATTTTATATTTACAATTATTTGCGAGGAGCTGGGATTTATCGGCGCGCTTGCGTTGCTTGTCCTTTTTACGCTGCTTATTATAAGGGGTTTTAAAATAGCATCACGCGCTCCTGATAAGTTTTCGTCGCTCGTAGTGTATGGGCTTGTATTTAAGATTGCGCTTCAGGTAGCTATGAATATGGCAGTTGTTACAAATATGATGCCGAATACGGGAATTTCACTTCCGTTTTTCAGCTCGGGAGGTACTTCGCTTGCTTTGCAAATTTTTGAGATAGGTATCATTCTTTCAATTTCACGCTTCAGCACACACAAAAAATAGTTAAACATTTCTCGGAAGGGTTGATTTTAATATGTTGAGAGTTTTAATGACGGGCGGCGGTACGGGCGGTCACGTAAATCCGGCTATTGCCATAGCCAATACAATAAAAGCCAATGTTCCCGATGCGCAAATTGCTTTTGTCGGCACGGAACACGGAATTGAGAATAAGCTTGTAGCTGCCGAGGGATACACTATGTACCACGTTCGTGTTGAAGGGATAAAGCGTTCGCTCTCTCTCACAAATTTAAAGGCGCTGTATTTTGCAGTTACTTCTCCGAACACCGCAAAAAAGATTATAAAGGAATTCAAGCCGGACATCGTTATCGGTACGGGCGGATATGTTTCCTGGCCGTTACTTAAGGCGGCATCTATGATGAAAATTCCTTCGTTGCTTCACGAGTCTAACGCTATTCCCGGATTAACGGTCAAAAAATTAAAAAAATCGGTTGATATGATATTATTGAATTTTGAGGAAAGCAAGGAGTGTTTTCCAAAAAACAGTAATATAGTATGCGTGGGCAACCCATTGAGAAACGGTTTTGGGGATATGTCATATGAATCCGCCCGAAAGAAGCTTGGAATAGATAAATATAAATATTTTGTGCTTTCGTATGGCGGAAGCGGCGGAGCAGAGGGAGTAAATGCAGCTGTTCTTGAGCTTATGAAGGATTATGGAAAGAATCACCCCGACGTGCTTTTCGTACACGCCACGGGCGCAAGAGATTATAAGGTGTCCTACAAAAAATTCTTGGAATACGGTCTTGACCGCTTTGAAAATTTAAAGCTATTGGAATATATATATGATATGGCTTTGCAAATGGCGGCTGCGGACGTTGTAATTTCGCGCGCGGGGGCTATGACGATATCAGAGCTATCTCTTATGAAAAAATCGGCAATACTTATACCCTCGCCGTTTGTTACGAACAATCACCAATATAAAAACGCCGAGGTTTTACAAAAAGCCGACGCGGCTATGCTTATAGAGGAATCCTCGCTTAAGGACGGTGCGCTTACACGTGCGCTTGACGAATTGCTTAAAGATGATTCGCGTCGCGCTTTGATGAGTGCAAATATCGTTTCTTTCGCAAAATCAGATGCAAACAAACTTGTTTTTAACGAAATAATGAAACTGATCAAAAAGAATCGGAAATGAATGGATTATGAAAATTAAGGACGAAAGAATATTAACTATTTTCAAATCTCACCGCAAGGAAACAGTTGTGGTCTTTGCGGTACTTTTGCTATTGGTTTTTATTCTCCTTCTTTGGATAATCATATCGCTTATGCTGTCGGCATTTAAGATCGAACGCATAGTTGTCGCATCAGATAATATACCGTACAGCGAAAATGAGCTTTTTGAAATTTGCGAAATTCAAAAAAAGGATAAGCTTTTCGGAGTAGATCTTTCGGATGTCGAAAAAAGACTGCTGAACAATATAGGATATATATCCTCTGTAAAGGTAAGGCGAGTATTTCCGAATGCCTTAAAGATAATTGCCGAATGTGACCGAGGAAGATATTATATTAATATCAGCGGAGAATATTATGCTCTTTCGGAGGATCTGCGCGTATTGGAGGAATCGGACAGCTTTAATCTGAGAGCAAAAGATCTTATAAAGCTTGATATTCCCGAGGTAAAGCGTATCACGGTCGGACAATATATAGAATACGGGGAAGGTCAGGGCCTGAAAAGCTATATAGGGGATTCATTGACGGAATTAACGTCGTCGGCGCTCGGTGCGGGTATAAACGCTATCAATATTGAGAACAAATTCGAAATGTATTTTATATACGAGCGAAAATATAAGATCTACCTTGGCGAATCTAAGGATATAACAACGAAAATCAATGTGGTTAATAAGGTTTTGAACGATCCCGCTTTTGATAATGATAAAACGGCGATAATAGACGTTTCCAATCCCAAAAAGCTGAGTGTGATGTTCGATAATTCGCTGGATTTTGACGCTATTCTTGATTGATTTGTGTATTTAGCCGAATTTACGAGAAATTTTATAAAAATTTGCAAAAACTATTGCAAAACTCGCTAAAATATATTATTATATTATATAGTGTTTATATTTATGCTTATTCTTCTTAATTTTGAAGAAATCGTAAAGGTATAATAATTATTTGGGAGGGTACACAAATGACATTTGAACCGGATAATACATTCGAAAGCGGAGTAAATATTAAGGTTATCGGAGTCGGCGGTGGCGGAAACAATGCTGTCAACAGAATGATTTCAACAAGGATACGCGGCGTTGAGTTTATAGGCATCAACACGGACAAGCAGGCACTTCGCAAATCCGATGCGGCTACTCAACTCGTTATCGGTGAAAAGCTTACAAAGGGATTCGGAGCAGGTGCAAATCCGTCTATCGGTACGCGTGCTGCTGAAGAATCTATCGAAGAAATAAAAGAAATGCTTTCCGGTGCAGATATGGTATTTGTAACCGCCGGAATGGGAGGCGGAACCGGAACCGGTGCTGCTCCTATAGTTGCGCGCGCTGCTCGTGAAATGGGAATTTTGACGGTAGGTATCGTTACAAAACCCTTCTTGTTTGAAGGCCCCAAGAGAATGAGACAGGCAGAGGCGGGAATCGCGGATTTGAGCCAGTTTGTTGACTCGTTGGTGGTTATTCCGAACGAACGCTTGAAACAGGTTTCTGATACACGCATCACACTTTCCAACGCGTTTGAAATCGCTGATGATGTTTTGCGCAAGGGTGTACAAAGCATTTCCGAACTTATCAATATTCCCGGCTTTATCAACTTGGACTTCGCAGACGTTACTTCGGTAATGAGCAACGCGGGATACGCACACATGGGTGTTGGCAGCGCTACCGGAAAGGACAAGGCAGAGCTTGCAGCAAAATCGGCTATTTCCAGCCCGTTGCTTGAAACCTCTATTAGCGGTGCGAGCGGAATACTTATCAGTATTACTGCTTCTCCTGACGTAGGACTTGAAGATATTAACCTCGCATCCACTATGATAGCCAATGAAGCATCTCCCGATGCAAATGTTATCTGGGGAGTTGCATTTGATCCTGAAATCGAGGACGAAATGCGAATCACCATTATTGCTACAGGATTTACAAATGCTCCCGATGAAAATCGCAGAACAATTTCTGTAAATTCGGCTGAAGATGTTAACAAGGAAGAAAACGAAGATGCTGCAGAGGACGCATCGGAGGACTCGGTGCCTCAGGATGATGTTAAAGTTGCAGATACCAAACCTTCTGACGACGAAATTGATTTTGCTACACTTTGGAAATACCTTAAAAATTCAAAATAATTAAAAGGTTATAAAAAGATAATAATGCAACGGCTTTTAAACGAGCTTGGGTCATCCGAAATTAAAAATGTTATTCTTGATACCGATACATATAATGAGGTTGATGATCAATTCGCTTTAGCATATGCAATGCTTTCTCCCGAGAAGATCAATCTTCTTTCGGTAAATGCCGCACCGTTTCTTAATTCGCGTTCGACATCTCCTGCCGACGGCATGGAGAAAAGCTACAATGAAATTTTTAATATTATTCATCTTGTTGATTCGAGTGCCCACATTCCGGTCTATCGCGGTTCTGCGTCGTTTTTGAAGTCAAAGACCGAGCCAATCGAATCCGAGGCAGCAGATAATATTATAAATACCGTTATGAATAGCAATGAGAAGGTTTACATTGTTGCAATCGGTGCTATTACAAATGTTGCATCTGCTCTTATAAAGTGCCCCGAAATTGCTAAAAAAGCGGCATTGATTTGGTTGGGCGGAGCTTCGTTTGAGCAGGATTTCAGAAAAGAATTTAATCTGGTGCAGGACGTTTTGGCTGCACAGGTTGTCTTTGATTCGGAAATTGAGCTTGTTCAGCTTCCGTGTCACGGAGTAGTAAGTGAGTTTTTGACAACTTCTGCTGAGGTTAACTATTACCTGAAAGGGAAAAACGATCTTTGCGACTATCTTGCCAATATCGTTGAAAGCTACCCCATTGAGCATAATGCTGACCCATACGGGTATTCAAAGGTTATTTGGGATGTTACGGCGGTTGCGGCGCTCGCACTTCCGAGCTCGCTTGATATGACAATAGTTCCGACGCCGTATATTTCAATGGATTGCAGCTATGTTCATGATGTGTCAAGACACAAATATATTTATGTGAGAAAGGTTCGCCGCGATCTTTTATATGCCGACCTTTTCAAAAAACTTGCAAATAAATAAAAAATACGAATAAAAAAGCTTAGGGGCGGTACCCTAAAGGACAGTTTTACAAGAGTACGGTATATCTCGAAAGAGGTATGCCGTATTTTTGTATTTGTGTCCACGAAGGCAGTGCTTCGTATGCCTTAATTAAGGACATACGAAGCACTGCATTTTTTAAATATTCATTTCGTTAATCGATTTTACCGATGAATCGGTAGTAGATCTCTATCTCTTGGTCGCGGTATCCGTCCTCTGTTGTTGTGCCTTGGTGGATCACAATCTTTTCGATCAGCTCGTTGAGCAGAGGGGCTGTCAATTCCGTGACCTCGGTGTACTTTCGTATCAACGAGATCCAACGCTCGGCATTTCGCTCGGTTTCAGCGTTTTCGGACAGTTTGGTTTTGAGCGTGGAGATCTTTTCTTCAAGCACCATCTGCTCGTCTTGATACTTGTGCAAAAGCATATCGTAATTACGCTCGGCAATTTTGCCCATCGCGTGATCCTCATATAGCTTTGCAAACATCGTATCAATTTCCTTTTGCCGCTTAAGAGATTTGTTAAGCTCTTTTTT
>JAZNBI010000100.1:0-6637 GCA_045586995.1 Eubacteriales bacterium
AACAAAAGGATTAATTCGATAAAGCAGAACGGTAAATAAGAATTTGACGAAATTTCTAAATGTCAACGCTTGTAGCGGAATTGCTTACTGCTGTGTATAGACTATTAAGATCAAAGCCGCTATACTTATGGTGTAAGGAGGTACGCATGACGCTGTCTGAAAAACTTTATAACTTGCGCCGTAAACAAGGATTATCCCAAGAAGCTCTTGCAGAGAAGCTGAGTTGCTCAAGGCAGGTGATTTCAAAATGGGAAAATGGAACGACAACCCCCGATACTGAAATGTTACAAAAATACAGCGAACTTTTCGGTGTCAGTATAGATTATATCGTAAAAGAAGATATTGAAGAACCAACAAGCATACAACATGCCGAGAAGAACATCGTAAACAAGAAGCTTCTTGGGATATTAGGTCTTGTAATTTCGCTTTTGGGATGCGTTTCGTTAATCGTGTTCGGTGCTATTTCGGTAGTTAGTTCCGAAACCGCTGTCAAAATTGCACAGTCATCTATGATAATCATTGACGGAACATTTATAGCAATGCTGGTGTCAGTGTTGTTTGTGGTCTTTGGAACTATAATACTTATCAAAACTATGAAACATAACTAGGAGGTTTCAATGAAAAAATTATCAAATGTTTTTGCGATGCTTGCAATTCTTCTCACAAACATAATGTGTGTTGTAGTAACTAACATTTGCACAAGCGGATATCATGCGGAAAAACATCATTTAACAAGTGCGCCTTGGGAAGTAGGTCTTTTGTTTATTATTCCATTTGCCATTGCTATCATAGCTTGTTCTATCGTATCATATATCGCAAAGAAAAAAGCAAAATAATTCTAAAAAATACAATTAACTACAATTAAACAGATTCCAATTTATCGAATGGAATAATAAGAACCCCGACAGATATTGAATATCTGTCGGGGTATTTTGTTGGCGGTGGGGGCAAGCCCCCGCCTACGGTTAACTTCCTTATGAGAAGCAACATTTTTTCTTTTGGACTTTACTGTTTATATAATCATGTACCATCAAAAAAATCACGTATATTCAGCTTGATTTTGTTAACAAAGTGTATACTCCCAAAAATGAGAAGAGTATCGGTTTGTTTAAGCTTTTTTATAAGCTCGTTAACATCCTTTTTTAATGAAACAGATTCATCTAAAAACACTATGCTTTTGCAATTAAAATTTTGATTGCATAATTCTGTAATATCAACGCGAAGCTTATCAATATCGGGGAATTCTTTAGAAGATGTACAAATAATAATATCTTTACCGATGAATCTTTTTAAGTTTGACATAGATGCGAACGATGTTGAAATGTTCTCGTCTTTATTTACGTTATCTATGACGATCCACGGATTATATGATAATATTTCAAACCTGAATGGGATAAAAGCTTTTTTCAATCCGCTTTGAATTGAAACTTCGGGAACTGCGATTCCTCTGCGCCTTAGCGCATACGAACTCTCTATGGCAGTGAGTGCATTTATAAGTTCATAGTGCGCTGAAAATGGAATTTCGTATTTTTTTGATTTGTAAGTGAATTTAATGCCGCTTAATTTTTTATGATATTCCGAAATCTCTGCTTGAGTAGGCATAGTAAGGCGGCAGTTGTTTTTCATTGCCAACGTAGAAACCGTTTTGAAAATTACCCCTCTTTGATTAGCTCCGAGAACAACCTCATCGGCGCGGCGGAATAAGAAATGAGAGCAAAGAGCAGACAACTTTTCCGTACTTGTGTTATCAATAGAAGTATTTATATTCGAAATTATAAGCAGTTGAAGGTTCTGTAAAATATTTGACGGCGCGGATTTGCCTCCAGCGCTTTCAATAATAGCAATTTGACAATTTGATTTGTAAAAACAAATTGTCGCCGCCGCAAGGATAATTTCATTGCGCGAGTATTTGTACGCTATTCCTGATTCTTCGGAAATTTTTTGAATAGTATAGGATATCGTCTTTATTGCTTCGGTAAAATCCGAATGTGAAACGGTTTGAAAATTTACCGAAATCATTTCTCGATATTCGGACGCAGGAGGGGATATCAGGGTGCCTACGACATATCCGGATTCTTTGAGAATAGAAGACAGCATCGATATGCAAGAGCTTTTGCCGTCAGTACCCGAAACCGAAATAAATTTTACAGAATTTTGGGGATTTCCCAACTTTTCAAAAAGAAGCTTAAGAGCATCCTGAGAAGCTTTTTGCTCTGAAGATGGAGCGGCTTCAATGAATTTTAAAGCATTTTTATATGTCATAATTTCCTCGAATTCACAAAATATTGTTGCGTATCAGAAATTTTTTTGCTGCAATATATTCATTTTCGGCGTTTTTTGCCATGGCAAGTGACGAATTTGTTTTTTTACATTTGATGGCTCGGAGAAGTATATTTTTAGGAGTGTCGTCCGGATCGATCAATTCTATAGCTGCGACCTTATATAAATTTGCTTGGAGATATTTTAAACGCAGCGCGTCCGTGGCGGCATCACAGAATTTCTGACGAAGCATTGAATGCTCAGCAATGAAAGAAAGCTCGGGACATGCTAAAGTGTGATTTAATTGATGATGACAGCACGGAGTTGAAAGAATGACAGGAGTATTCCAGCTTACTGCTTTTTCAAGCACCGTATCGGTCGCAGTGTCGCAAGCGTGCAGTGATATAACAAGGTGAGGAGGGAACTCGGTTTTATATTCGTTTATATCCATGCAAACGAAATCAAGTCCATCAAATGAAAGTCGGCGAGCAATAGAGTTGCAGTACTCTATAACGTCGGATTTCAGATCTACACCGGTCATTAGAACATCTCTTTTAAGAATTGCGCTAAGATAGTAGTAAGCCGCAAAGGAAAGATAGCTTTTTCCGCAACAAAGGTCACATACTCGCAGAACGCCCTCGCTCGGGAGATATTTTATGATTTCCTTTATGTTTTCCAAAAATCTGTTGATTTGACGGAATTTTGGTTTCTTTTTGTCAAACACGCGACCGTTTTCATCGCTTATGCTAAGCAGCTTTAAGAAGTCCTCGTTGCCGGAAAGTATATATGCTTTTTCATTATCATTTCCGGAAATATTAAGTGACGGTGCAGAAAGAAGGGCTTTTTTGAATTTATCAGCTCCCAAAACCACACTGTTTCCTGATTTTGAAACTTTGTATTCGCAATCTCCCGCAGTGGTAATGATATTGATTTGAGCAAATTTTTCAAACATATCGTATAAAGTTGAATTAAACAAATCGTTATCATTTATGGGAATGTTTATGTGTTTAGCTTTGTTATCATTATAAAAACATTCGGCTTGCAGAACATATTTGCCTCCGATGAGTTTTTGGGCAATAACTACTCGCGAAATACTTTTGTCAAAATTTTTAGATAATACGGCTTTTTTTAAAATATGAGCGTTAGCGGCATCATAAACAATAGAAATTATTGAATTTAGGTTTGATTGGCGATTATCTGCTGCCATTTTTAATCTTCCTTTTTCTGTGAATTAGAGCTTTTTGAGTCGATTTTGTTTGTTTTTGTAAATGATATTTTTGACTCTTTGCCTTGCCTGAGACGTTTTATATTTTCTTTATGCTTAAATATAATTATTGCGGCAATGACAAGTGCGATAATAACATTTGGTCCCGGTCCTTCAAAACGATAGAGCAAAAACGGATATATCATCATACACATAACCGATGCAAGTGAAATATATTTTGTAAAAGATACGATTATAACGAAAACTATAAATACAACAACAAAAACAAGCCAATTGCACATCAAAATCGACACTGCTGCGGTTACAACGCCTTTTCCGCCTTTGAATTTATAGTAAAGGGGGAAGATGTGTCCGAGAATACAAAAAAGCCCTGTAAGATATGCCCCTGAGTAACCTAATAAAACATATCCGATTACAGCGGAAACAAATGCTTTCAGCGCGTCGCCGAATAGTGTCAAAGCCGCGGCCGATTTACCGTATGTTCGAAGCATATTTGTCATGCCTGCGTTGCCGCTTCCGTAATTTCTAATGTCTTCGCTGTGTTTGGATTTTGATATGATTATTGCAAAATTGATGCTTCCCAGAAAATATGGTATAACTATACATGCAAGAACGGCCAAAACCGTTATAATTGCTCTGACTGCATCAGGGGAATCATGTTGCTCAAAAATTAATTTTATGCAACCTTCCGCTATGATTTTTTTAAATGTCATTTTTTGTTTCCTCCACGATTAAAAAGATTGTTAAGCCGTGCCTTTGCAGCGGAAGTTGCGGACCTTGTTTCGTTTTCTAACAAAATTACGTCAAATATTTCACCGTTATCGGACTTTTGACACGTAAATATATCGCCTTCCTTAACGCCTTTAAGAATATGCGAGGGGATGTTATATTCCGTATTATTAGCGTCGAGGCATATTGCGATATTATGTTCGATTCTATCGAGAGTGAGTTTGTATTTCATAATTTTTCTCCTAAAAGAACGCTATATTTATATTATACCATAATAGATTTAAAATTCAAGTATTTATATAAAATGACACGACATTAAAATTAAAGTCAACTTTGTAATCCATTCAAAATATATTTTGAAATTGACAAAAGAATGGCAATGTGATATAATATCACATAATATCATTGCAAAAAGGTATTGTTAAAAACAGAAAAAGAGGTATTACAATGGATTTTTCAAATACTAACACGCAATTGTGGAATTTTGTTATACAGTTTGGTATCATTTCAATATGCATGCTTCTGTCACATTTTCTCAGAGCAAAAATTTCTTTTTTTAACAGGGGAATGATACCCACTGCCGTTATCGCAGGATTCTTTTTGCTTGCTTTAAAAAGCTTCGGGATTGTTGCGATAGATACTAATATGCTCGAAACGATAACCTTTCACGGTATAGCGCTCGGATTTATTGCAATGACCTTGCAAATAAGCGAAAAGGGAAGCACGAATGCATCGAACGCTACTATTGGAGCAAAAAGCGGTGCGTTGATTGTAAGTACATATTTAGTGCAGGGTATAGTTGGACTTATAATAACGATTTTGTTGTTCGTTACTATCATGCCCGAAATTATGCCTGCTGCAGGTATATTATTGCCTATGGGATTTGGTCAAGGCCCCGGACAGGCAAATAATGTAGGCGGAACATACGAGGGACTTGGCTTTGTAGGTGGACGTTCATTCGGATTGTCTATTGCCGCAGCCGGTTATTTGGTTGCCTGTATTGTTGGTGTTATTTATGTTAATTTGCTCAGCAAGAGAAAGAAAATGAAACAGGTTTCTGTGCTTAAACCAATTTCCGGCGATACTCCTCCTTCCGCATCTTCTGATGATGATACCGATGCAACCGTTGCAGAATCTATTGATCATCTTTCCATGCAGGTGGCACTTATATTGTTTGTTTATCTTTTAACATATTTGGCTGCATTTGGACTTACCAAACTTCTTGCAGTGATTTCGGTGGGACTTGCCAATACGGTTTCTTCGATACTTTGGGGATTTAATTTCATAATTGGATGCTTAGTTGCAATGCTTATAAAAATGATTATGAAAAAATTCAGAATGAAGAAAATTATTGAGCGCCAATACCAAAACAATTATCTTTTATCTCGACTTTCAGGACTTGCGTTCGATTTTATGATCGTTGCAGGTATTGGTTCTATAGATATAAAAAATCTTTCGGGCTTATGGTTGCCTTTTATACTTTTGACGACGGTCGGAACCGTTATAATCTTGTGGTTCCTGACTTTGATGTGCAAAAAAATGTACAAGGATTATCAGGATGAAGCATATCTTTCAATGTTTGGTATGCTGACGGGTACGATCAGCTCCGGAATACTTCTTTTGCGTGAGGTAGACCCCGAATTTAAGACACCCGCCGCTAATAATCTTGTAGTAGGAAGCAGCTTTGCTATCGCTTTTGGAGCGCCAATGCTTTTGCTCATCGGACTTGCATCCAAATCTTTTGAAATGACACTCGTTACGTTTGGATTGTTAGTTATTTATCTTGCTTTCTTGCTTTTGTTCATATTTAAGTTTAAATATAAACAAAAAAATAAAAATTCGGAGATATCGGATGAATATAATAAGAAGCAATAAAATCCTTTCCTCTAAGCTTTTTTCGTGGATCGCTTTTTTCGCAGCATATATTATTTTATTTGGTCTGGCTGTTATTATAGTAAGCGCGGCGATTTGTGATTCTACCGCAGAACGAATTGTTTCTAAGGACTCCTTTGCGGATGATATCGAATTCGATTGCATATTGGTGCTTGGCGCAGGGGTAAAGCCGGATGGTACGCCGAGCGATATGCTGTACGACCGACTTATTACAGCATATAATTTATATGCTTCCGGCGTTTCCAAAAAGATAATTGTAAGCGGCGATCACAGATATGATGACTATAATGAAGTCGGAACTATGAAACGTGTTTTGATAGAATTGGGCGTTGATAGTGAAGATGTATTTATGGATCATGCGGGACTTTCAACATACGAAAGTGTTTTTAGAGCAAAAAACATTTTTTGCGCCGAAAGCTTTGTCATAGTAACACAAAAATATCATTTGAGCCGTGCGATTTACATTTCAGAAAAGCTTGGTGCGCGGGCATGCGGAGTCAGCGCAGATGTACGCACGTACAGAGGTCAAAG
>JAZNBI010000101.1:0-7159 GCA_045586995.1 Eubacteriales bacterium
TCATACCCATGTCTTGTAGAATCTCCTATAAACAGAATCTTTTTCATTATAAACCCTCCTTATACATTTAGATATTTCTAAATCGGCCGAATAAATACGGGTTTGTGGCTCCGATTCAATTTTCAAAACTTACACTCCAAGCACACCGTCTACCTTTTTAAGCTGCCTTAAAATATCGTTGGCGCTGACATTCATATTTATTTTTGATTGCAAATCCTTTACCACTGAAGCTACGTCAACATCAACCTTCAAATCCAATGCATCGCACACCGATTTCAAAACGGCATCAACCATCAAAATCGTGCCCTTTTCGGTATATAAATGAGCGCAATCCACATAGTAGCTTTCATCAAGATTTTTTGTAATTTCAAAAAGGTCATCTATTTCATTGTCATATTTCTTGACGATTTCGACTGCAACCTTGTTAAATTCAGCAACGTCACTGTTTTTTCTGTATGAAACATCCGGATTTGTAAACAAATGCTCTACAATGTTTGCGGAAGTTGCAAAAACCGCCTTGGCTGTAGGAAACAATATTTTAATTCGTTTGCAAATACGCTCGATATACTGCGCATAAACATCAATCGGGGTAAGTGTCCCATCGCGAAAAAGCGTCAAACAATCCCAAAGACCCGCGTTCCAATGAATAACATCTACATCGTCAAGCTTCAACTCGTACTTGTAATCATGCAATCTGCGAAGAACGTGCTCGGCATACATGCAATTTTCGGTAGGAAAATATACATTTGCATAATCTTTAAGGACATGCTTTAAATAAATATCATACCCATGCCTTGTAGAATCTCCTATCAACAGAATCTTTTTCATTTATAAATCCTCCCTATACATTTAGATATTTCTAAATCAGCCGAATAAATACGGTTTTCTACCGCCAACTTTCATCTTTTTCAAAATTGTAAATCCGTCGTTTGAGTTTTCGTTTGTATCTAAACTCCAACTGACCGTCGTTATTGCCAAAGTGTTCAAATCTTCTCCCATAAAGCCGCAGCTTGAAGGAATTTTAACGGGAAGCTCTATATATTCCGCAACACACATCTTTTCGGTATCAACCACGGATATATATCCTTTCCCCCAACAAGCAACCAAAAGCCGATCGTTTCGGTCGATAGTAAATCCGTCAACACCTCTAATCTCAACGAAACGCCCTGTAGAATAAATTTTACCGTTTTCCTTGTCAAAGTTGTATTCCTTTATGATATTGGTATCACTGTCGGTGTGATAAAATTTTGTTTCGTCCATAGACCAATCAAAGCCGTTAGATAAAATCAGACCATCTAATAAAACATCTACGTTACCATATTTATCTATACTGTAAAGCTTACCGTCAATCTCGCCTGAAGCTCCCGCACGTTTTTTACTCTGGGTTCCGATATAAAATCTTCCGTCAGGTCCTACTTTGGCATCATTTCCATATTCAATTTGATATTTTTCTCTGTCATAAAGCGGCTCCACACTTCCATCGTCATTTAGGTAAAAAGCTCCGTCGCTTCGTGAAATCAACATTCTTCCATCTTTTGAAAAAGCTATTGCCGCTATGCCTTTATCGAGCATGCGAACGACTATTTCATCATCCACAGGATCATAGGAACATATTTCATTTGTAAATCCATTTGTAAAATAGAGCTTTTTGTCAATTGGATTCCAAATCGGTCCTTCACCGAGAACACACCTTTTTTTAGTTAGGAATGTCACCGCCTATCTCCTCTCAAATAATATTTTCTGCCCTTAAAATATAAGCATCCTGCTCAATCTTTGGCATATTATTCCAAAGGATATTCCAACCGCAAACTCTCACTTGAAGATTTTTGTATTTTCCCGGATACTTTTGCGCATCACGCAGAGTTTCGGGGTTGAAAATGTTGAAATGCATACTCGCTCCGCCATTTTTCATATATGTCGTTACAAGCGAGTGCAGTGCTGCCAACCCATCCTCTCCTTGAACGGCAGAAGGATGAAGCATAACGTCAAGATTAAATCCCACTGTAGGCAACGTCGCATCCAGAGTAGTTGCCGAACGAATAAGAGCCGTAACCCCATTTACATCTGCTCCCGGCGTAGGAGAAGCGTTCTTTGACGTTTCCTGTCCGGCGTTTCTTCCGTCGGGAGTCGCTTTTGACTTCTCGCCAAGAATAATAAATTGTCTTGCCGAATGTACCTCAAGTCCCAATCTTCCACCATGGGAATTTCGCCATCCCGCAATGGTATCGGAAATAAATCTCAAAATAGCGGCTGCATAGTTATCGGTTTCAAGATCTCCGTTACCGTACTTATGCTTGGAATCCAATGCCGCTTTTTGTAGCTGCTCATATCCTTCCCAGTTGTTATCAAGAGCTTTTTTAAGCTCTTCCAAGGTCACAAGCTTCTTATCATATACCAACTCTTTAACAGCCATCAATGCATCGACTGCAGTACCGATACCCGAAACAGTTATACCCGAATCGTTCTCAATTGCACTGTCAAGCGCGTCTGTCATTTTCTCAACACACTCCATCGATGTGCCCGAGAAAAGGAAGAACGAATTAATTTCGGAAATATATCGCTGATATAAATCGAGATGTTTAAAATCTTCCCTCATTAAGTACTCAAGCTGTGCAAGATATGCACCATAAAATTTTCTAAAGGTATCAAGCTCGCTCGCTTCGCCCGTAGCAAGACCCACACGCTTATTTTTGACGTTATCAAACCCATTGTCAATAACAAGGGAAACAGGAGTCAGCAAATTCCAATAATATACACCTATACTTATTGAAGCAGCTTCCTTTACTCCATATTCATAGCATCCGCTTATAACCGAATCAACCGCTTGCTCATAAGTAAAGCCATTAGCCATCAAGCACTTTGTCGCAATATCGTTGTTGACAAATACTATACTCGTGATACCGTTGCGTATCATTTCAAGTGCTTTATTCAGAAAATCTCTCGGTGTTGATGAATTTATCTTAATTTGAATTTTCGGATTGTAAAGTCCGAGCTCATAGTAAATATCCAATATAAAATATGACAACTCGTTTACCTTAGTGCTTCCGTCGGCATTCATTCCTGCCAAATAGAAGGGCTGTCCCCAATAGTTATCTATTGCCTGCCACTGATAGAGGAAATATGCGAGAAACTCAGCAATTTGAGCTTTTGTATACCTTCCGCTGTCGAGATCGTTTTTATAGAATAAATAAAGCGTTGAGTCAAGCCCATAGCCAAGTGAACGAACCTGACAGTTATCGATGCTTTCACTAAGCATAAAATATATATATATCAGTTGTAACGCTTCATAAAAATCTGTTGGAGCGCCGTCGCGTATATGCTTTAAGCACTCGGCGGTCTTTGCGGATTTTTCACCGTTCTTGGTAAGGGCATATTTATATAATCTGTCAACAAAAGCAATCGTCGCCTTATATGTACGCGTTATGGATTGATAATATATCTCCTGCTTCTCGGTCAGATTTCCGTCGGCTTTCAATTTTTGATAAGATTTCTCTATTCTTTCGAGAAGTCCGCTAAAGCCCAATTCCATAAGTATATCCCAATCAGGAACAGTGTGGTCATAATCAAGCCAAGAGTTCGAGAATCCGATATCCATAAAGTCTTTGTGCTTTTCACAAAGCCCTATGTTATATTCGCTCTCGTTTTTCACCTTGTCGCTTACTTCTTTATTCCAAGCAAATATATACTTTTGCAAAGGTCGTCCCCAATTATAAAGACCGATAAACCAATCCTTTTCATTTACGTCTATTATAGCATTATTCAGCACCGCTTCATAAAGCAACGATTTTACCAATGCATGGGGTAAATTTTTATTATCATCATAAATTTTATCAAGTACTGCTTCTAATTGTTCATCATTTAAACCCGTTGAGAAATCATACTCACCACCGTGATATTGAAACCTTCTGTATGAATCATAGGGCTCATCAACCTTGTGATATTTGTTTTTCAGATAATCCAAATCAATATCGTTTATTAAATCCATAGCCACATATTGCATATTTGCGTTCCCCCTTTTTTCTTTATTATAGCAATTTAATGTACACAATAAAAGAATTATTCGCTACAACTTGACTTATTTGATACTAAATGTTATAATAAAGACGGGGTGATTATGTGAATTTTCTTGAACAAAATGTTAATATAACAAAAATTGTAACCGCTATGCGCGTTTCGCCTTTCAAATCCACGCCCATACATAATAACAGGTCCTCGCACGGATTGGCTTTCATTTTGCGTCCAAACGCAACAAACGTCTATACCTTTTCCAACGGAAAGATAATCGAATGCTCTTACGGAGATTGTATTTATCTTCCCAAGCATTCAAATTACGTCACTAAAGAACAAATACTGGATAATGCCGAATCTTCAAAAACGCAAAATACCGTTTTCTGCATCAACTTTCAGATTGACAGAGAAATAAATTTCTCTCCGTTTAAACTGCACATTCAGCATATAGATGATTTGCTGTATCTTTATTTGAACGCCACTCGTGTTTGGCAAAACAAAACAATAGGATATGAAGAAATGTGCCGCTCATTTCTATATCAAATTATAGCAAATCTAAAAATATCCTACTCAAAAAAATATTTTTTCTCAACTCAAAAGGAAATCTTAAAGCCGGCTTTAAGATTTATCGATGATAACTTTTCTTCAAACAAAATTTCAATACCCGATTTGGCTAAGCTGTGCAACATTTCCGAGTCATATTTCAGAAAATTGTTTCTTAGTATGTTCGGCGTCCCCGCCGCAGTATTCATTCGAAGAAAGCGGCTTGCGCTCGCCAAAGATCTGCTTGACTCCGGAGAGTATTCTGCCACAGAGGCATCTATTATGTCGGGGTTTAATAATATTTCGTATTTTAGCCGCGAATACAAAAAAATGTACGGCTTAAGTCCGACAACGGACAGATAAAAACACAGATTCATAGGCGTTAAGCTTTATCGTTTCTTTAAATTGTTTGGTCAAATCACTTGACTTTGGCACAAATTGTGTTATAATATATGTAATTACATAATATTGACGCGAAATATTTTTAATGTAGGGAAAGTGCGGTGAAAATCCGTCGCAACAGCCATTGCGGTTAAAGTCCGAATGCCTACCCGTCAAAACAAAGTCACTTTTCTTGGGTAATGAAGAAAAAACAGCACAGTTTATAACTGCTTTTTTTGCGCACCCTGATTGGGTGCGCTGTTTTTTATTTTAGGAGGATGAAAAATGAAAACCAATATCAAAACACGCATGCAAAAAACACTCTCTTTTATAATCTGTCTTTTGATGTGTATAAGTTCGCTTTTGCTCACCTCGTGCCAAAGCACCGAGCCACTCGTAATCAAAGAATCGGACACATATATCGTAATTTCTGTTTCTGAAGAATCATTGGGCGAAAATGACGAGCTGTTCCTTATCGACTATATGAAAACTTTAAAAGAAAACGGCGAGCTTGAATTTGAGCTTGACAACGGTATGATAAAGTCCATCAACGGAATAGATAATCCTGCCGATTTCAGCAAGTGCTGGATGCTCTACACAAGCGATACCGAAAACTCCGGTTCGGCATTTGGAACAGTTGAATACAAGGACAAGCTTTACGGCTCTGCAATAGTCGGTGCCGAGCTATTGAAAATCAAACCGAATAATATTTATATTTGGGTATTTAAAGCATTTGACTGATGAAAAGCGTAAAGAATATTGCTCTTATCGGAATGTATGTTGCGCTTCTGCTTTCATCTCAGCTTATATTAAGCGGAATTTCGGGGATAGAGGTCGTGACAGTTCTTCTTCTCTGCTTTTGCTATACATTCGGTTCACTTAAAGGTGTCGCGGTAGCGACCGTGTTTTCGCTGATAAGGTGCTTGATTTTCGGATTTTACCTTAATGTCATAATTTTGTATTTAGTATATTACAACCTGTTCGCCGTTTATTTCGGTTGGCTTGGCAGAAGATTTTCAGAAAAAATAAATCCAAAAAGCTTTTTCATAGTATTTGTATCGACGCTTTTATTCACTATCGGCTTTACATTTTTGGACAATATCTTAACCCCTTTGATCTACAGCTACTCTCAAAAAGCCGCGCTTACCTATTTTTATGCATCTTTCTATGCTTTGGTTCCGCAAATAATTTGCTCCGCCGTTACGGTTTTGGTGTTTTTCAAGCCGCTGACAAAGATTCTATTAAAGCTAAAACAACAACAACATAACGCTAAAAATAACGTTTAATCATTAAAAACGAGCCATTATCAAACGAAATCGTTTGATAATGGCTCGTTCGGATCAATCAAGCATTGAGAGCAGCTGCTCTTTGGAACGGTAACCGACAGATTGATTTAACACCTTACCGTCTTTTACGAGAACGACGGTAGGAATACTTACCACGCCGAAATTCGCAGCAAGCTCATTTTCCTCATCAACGTTAACCTTTCCGACCTTAATATCGGTTCTCTCATTTGCTATTTCCTCGATAATCGGAGCTATCATACGGCACGGTCCGCACCAGGTTGCCCAGAAATCAAGGAGAACGGGTTTATCGGAATCTAATACTTCATTCTTAAAATTGTTTTTTGTAATTGTAAGTTCTGCCATTTTAATCTCCATTCTGCCTTTACGGCTTAAAAAATTTTCAAATATTGCGCCCTCGGATATATGCGCAAGCGGCATTTGTGTACAAACGCAATAAATATCTTTAATCTTTTGATTTATAGTAAAGCATACAGTGACAATATCCTTCAAAATTCGGGTCTTTGATCTGTTCGCGGAATTGCTTACACATACATTTTGTATCCTCGCTCTGCTTTCGAATACACGGACAGTAGCCGCCTGTGCGCTTTAATCCCTCCTTCACTACCGTTACAACCTCTTTGTTGGGGTTTAGCTTTATACTCATTTTGCCACCTTCCTTTCTTCTTTACACGTATATTATAACAAATTTTTTTAATAAGAACTGTGACTCGGTCGCATTTGTAAAAATTTTATATATAAAGAGGTAAGCCCGCGGCAAAAGCCGCGGGCTTACCTTTTCAATAAAAGGAGATTTATATATCTGTAAATACGATATGATTACAAAATAAATTCAATCTCAGTCCTCTTTCTTCTTGAAAGAAACTGCTGCTGCACACACGAGAGCTACTACAACTGCTCCGCTTACAACCGTTCCGCTGCAT
>JAZNBI010000102.1:0-18292 GCA_045586995.1 Eubacteriales bacterium
GGCAAAAATGCTTTCGTTGGGATTTCTGGGCTTTTCCTTCATATTGTTGGGGTCCTTGGGGTCCATACCCAACGCAATGGCAGGCAAAGAGTCTGTGAGCAGATTTACCCACAAAAGATGAATAGCGATCAACGGCGCGGGGAATCCGATGCAGATAACGAAAAACATAGCAAGGACCTCCGCAATATTACTGCTCAGCAGAAATACGACGGTTTTCTTGATGTTGGCATAAATGCTTCTGCCTTCCTCGACCGCTTTTTCAATAGATGCAAAATTATCGTCGGTCAAAACCATATCGGCTGCGCTCTTGGCAACGTCGGTACCCGTGATACCCATAGCAATTCCGATATCTGCCGCCTTCAATGACGGAGCGTCGTTAACGCCGTCACCCGTCATCGCACATATGTTTCCGTTGGCTTTAAACGCCTTAACTATCTGAACCTTATTTTCGGGAGATACGCGCGCAAAAACTCTCGCCGTTTCGCAAACCTTGCGCAGCTCCTCGGACGACATTTTATCTACCTCGCTGCCCATAATACATTGGTCAATGGTGTCAACGATACCGAGATCCTTGGCTATCGCAAATGCGGTATCCTTGTGGTCACCCGTGATCATAACCGTCGTGATTCCCGCATCCTTGAATTGACGGACGGCGGGCTTCGCCTCGGGACGCGCAGGGTCTATCATTGCAACCATACCGACGTAAATCAGCTCGGTTTCCTCAATAACGCTCTTTTCGGTGTACGCAAGAGCAAGCACGCGAAGTGCCTTTGAGCTGAACTCGGTATTGACCTCGTAAATTCTGTCTATATCCTCTTTAGTGATAGGACGAACCTTTCCGCTTTCCAAAATGCCGGTGGCGTTTGCCAAAATACTGTCAAGCGCACCCTTTGTATAAACGATAGAAGTGCCGTTTTCCAAGGTGTGCTTTGTGGACATCATTTTACGAACAGAGTCGAACGGAAGCTCATCTACGCGCGGAGTTTTCGCTTCGAGCGTGCTCTTGTGCATATCAAACTCGTTAGCCAGCGCAACCAGCGCAATTTCGGTCGGGTCACCGAAAAGTCCTTCGTCAACCGTCGCGTTTGAGCAAAGACTCATTCCGCGAGCCAGCATTTTGAGCATCTCATCGTCGCTTGTCGGAACAAAATCCTCTGATTTGTAGAATTTCTGATTTGTATATGCCTCTACAACGGTCATTTTGTTCTGAGTCAAGGTTCCCGTCTTGTCACTGCAAACCACGCTTACAGCTCCGAGTGTTTCAACGCTTGGAAGCTTTCTGACAATAGTATTTGCTTTGACCATGCGCTGAACGCCTATCGACAAAACTATCGTAACTACCGCTGCCAAGCCCTCGGGAATAGCGGCGACCGCCAATGCTATACTTGACAGAATCGCGTCTATCCAAGCGGACAAGTTGGAGCTGTCGTTGTGTACGAATATCCATATTATATCGACAAGCAATACGAAAATTACCACGCCGAGAGTCAAAACGCCAAGAAATTTACCAAGCTTTGCCAAAACCTTTTGGAGCGGAGTTTCGCCGTCCTCCTCGTTGTCAAGCGCGCTTGCAATATTTCCGATCTCGGTATTCATTCCCGTGCTGACAACGACACCCATTCCGCGTCCGTATGAAACGGGAGTAGACATAAACGCCATGTTTACGCGGTCACCTATCGCGACCTCCTCGGAAAAGGTTATCGAGGCGTCCTTTTCAACAGGAACGGATTCGCCCGTTAAGCTCGACTCGTTTATCTTAAGGTTAACGCTTTCGATAAGGCGAAGGTCCGCGCCGACGGTGTCGCCTTCTTCCAAAACCACGATATCACCGATAACGAGCTCTGAGGATTTAACCTTAAATCTCTTGCCGTCGCGGATAACCGTAGATTCGGGTGAGGAAAGCTTTTTCAAAGCGTCGAGCGAGGTCTGAGCCCTGATCTCCTGAATCGTACCTATCGCGGAGTTCATCAAGACAACCGCGAGAATAATTACGATATCAGGCCAGTCGCCAACCTGTAAAAAGTAATTTGTAATAACCTCTCCGTGTAAAATTCCGCCCGCGCTGATAGCGTTTACCGTTTCATAAACCGAAATACAAAGCGTAACGGCAATGGCGGCGAACAAGACGAAGATCATAGGGTCATTCATCTGCTCGAAGAAGATTTTTATCCACGATTTTTTCTTCTTTTCTTCAAGCTTATTCGGCCCGTATTTTGCCAGACGCCGAGCGGCCTCTTCACTTGTCAAGCCAACCTTGGGGTCGGTTTCGAGCATTGAAAGCGCTTGCTCGGAGGTTTTTCCCTCGAACAGCGTCTTTTGCTTATTTTCCATACAAATCCTCCTGTATCTTAAAATTTGTTTTGCGCAGAAACTCAAAAGTAGTGTTTATTAGTATAACATATTTTATCCGTATAATCAAGTGCTTTTTTGGGTTTTTATTCCTGTGTTGAATGTCAAAATACGTCTTGTTTTTTAAAATTTTTAACAGATATTATCGGATTTTGTATGAGGAAAAATTTTCAATTATGTATATACAAAGTTATTCACATATGGTATAATATAAGGGTAATATAAATTTTATTGGATGGTAATTTAATGGATTTATCTTTAGGATTTTTTTGGAGTCAGATGACAGCAAATCCGCTTATGACCACGGCGGTTATACTGACGCTCGGTGTCATTTTGGTAAACGGATGGACCGACGCGCCCAACGCTATCGCGACCTGCGTTTCGACACGGTGTATGTCGGTAAGAAGCGCGATCTTTATGGCGGCAATTTTTAACTTCCTCGGCGTATTCATCATGACGAAGATCAACGCAACGGTTGCCGAAACCATTACAAAAATGGTTGACTTCGGCTCAAACTCCGACGAAGCGGTCATTGCCTTGAGCGCCGCCATGTTCTCTATCGTTTTGTGGGCAACGCTTGCCTGGGTGTTCGGAATTCCGACCAGTGAAAGCCACGCGTTGATTGCGGGACTTACGGGAAGCGCCATCGCGCTGCACGGAAGCATGGACGGAGTAAACGGCGGAGAATGGATGAAGGTCGTATACGGAATTTTTATTTCGATTTCGCTCGGCTTTGCTTTCGGTTGGCTGGTTTGCAAGGGCGTTACAGTTTTATTCAGAAGTATAGAACGCCGCACATCACAAAAATTTTTCAAGGGCGCGCAAATCGTCGGCGCGGCATCAATGGCGTTTATGCACGGCGCGCAGGACGGTCAGAAATTTATGGGCGTTATTCTGCTTTGCGCATTTCTTTCAAACGGACAAGTCCCCACAGCCGTCATTCCGCCCGATTGGTTGATGCTTGTTTGCTCGCTTATTATGGGTCTTGGAACGGCAATAGGCGGCAAAAAAATCATAAAATCCGTCGGTATGGATATGGTTAAGCTCGAAAAATATCAGGGCTTTTCCGCCGATATCGCGGCTGCGTCCTCGCTTATGCTCTGCTCTGTTCTCAGCTTGCCGGTTTCGACAACACACGTAAAAACAACCGCTATCATGGGCGTTGGCTCGGTTAAAAGCGTCAAAGCCATAAACCTCGGCGTCGTCAAAGAGATGGCTCTCACCTGGGTGCTTACCTTCCCCGGCTGCGGCCTTATCGGATTTCTGATGACAAAATTATTTATGTTTATATTCTGAAAAATCATATATTAGGAGAAAACGAATGTCTAAAAAAACAGATTCTTTCTATTTTGAAAATTTCCAAGCCGTTGCCAAAATATGCGAAAATGCGGCAGATTATCTCGTATCCTGTCTTACAAATTACGATGCGGCAACCATCAAAGCTTGCTTGAAAAACATGCACGAGTTCGAGCACTCGGCAGACGAGAAAAAGCACCAGATGAGCGAGGCGCTCTCTAAAGCGTTTATCACCCCGATCGAAAGAGAAGACCTTGCCGAATTGAGCTACAAGCTCGATGAGGTTGCCGACAATCTGGAGGAGGTGCTTCAGAGATTCTACGTCGACGAGCCAAAGTGCGTTACCGAGGAAAGTATTCTTCTCTCCCAAAAGATCTCGCTTTGCTGCAAAGCGATGGAAAAAATGTTCTCGGAGCTTCCCAACTATAAAAAGCCGGCAAAATTGCGCGAAAGCATTGTAGAGCTCAATGATTTGGAGGAGGAATGTGACCGCATCTATTTGGAAGCGTATAAAAATATTAAAAACACCGACAAGGACGTATTGGAGATCGTCGCTTGGCGAAAAATTTACGATTATCTCGAGCGTTGCGCCGATGCCTGCGAGCACGTTGCCGACACGGTCGATATGATCATTATGAAAAATACTTAATTTTATATCTTATAATAGCGAGGCGAACCGTAAAAGACATCAAAACGGGTCGCCTCCTACATTTTTATATACAAAAAATGCTTATCACACGCAAAAGCATGATAAGCATTTTTAATATTCGGATATCCTTTTATTATTTTACTATCTCTCCGAGCACTTCGCCCAGAAGCTTAACGCCCTTGACGATTTTTTCGTCCGGCATCGTCGAATAGTTAAGACGGAACGCCGAGCATTTTTTCGACATATCCACCATAAACGTTGAGCCGGGCACAAATACCACGTTACGCTTAACGCAGAGCTTTGAAATTTCCAGAGTGTCGTAGTCGCCGTTGAGATCGCACCACACAAACAATCCGCCGCGCGGGCTGGTACGTGTCACGCTTTTCGGGAAATATTCGTCAATAGCATCGGTCATGACCTTGCATTTATGGCTGTAAAGCTCGCGCGCTTTTACGATATATTCGTCAATATCGTATTCCTTTAAAAAGCGATAGGTCATAAGCTGTGTAAGCATCGGAGTATGAACGTCGGATATTTGTTTTCCGACAACTATTTTTGCTATTAAATCCTTATGCGCAACGGTAAAGCCAATACGGATACCCGGCGCGAGAATTTTCGAAAAAGATCCGCAGTAAATAACAATGCCCTCTGTATCGAGAGATTTAATAGTCGGAAGCTTTGTACCGTCAAACGAAAGCTCTCCGTACGGATTGTCCTCGATAATAATAATTCCGTTTTCAAGCGCGACGGAATATAACTCCTTGCGTTTTTCAAGCGACATCGTATTGCCCGAAGGATTTTGAAACGTGGGAATTGTATAAATAATCTTAACGTTTTTATTCTCCGAAATTGCCTTTTTAAGCGCATCGATATTCATTCCGTCGGATTCCATAGGCACTCCGACCAAATTTGCATTGTACGAGCGAAATGCATTGAGAGCGCCGATAAAGCTCGGCTCCTCGACGATTACGGTATCCCCCTCGTTAAGCAGGACCTTGGCGCTGTGCTCTATTCCCTGCTGACCACCCGAAACGATAACGAGATCGTCAAATTCCTTTCCGATATTTTCCTTTTCCAAAAGACGCGCCTTAACCGCATCGCGAAGCGGCGCATATCCCTCGGTAACACCGTATTGAAGCGAAAGTATCGGCTCGTTTGTCAACAGATCGGTTGCAATTGCCGCAAGCTCCTTGGCGGGAAACAGCTCGGGCGCGGGATTTCCGCCCGCAAGAGATATGACCGCAGGATCTGATGCCAATTTAAAGATCTCTCTTATTGCAGAGCCCTTCATTTTGCTCATTCTTTCTGAAATTTTATATTCCATTATGCTCTCCATTCATATTAGGTAAAATTAACCGTAAATTTCGGTTGAATCCACAAAAGATACTCCGTGTTCGGCGAGTAATTTTATTGCTTTTTCGGGAGCATCAACTCTCATTACGACCCATGCCTTTCCGGCGGTCCTTCCAACAAAAGCGTACATATATTCGATAGACAGGCCGTCGGAGTTGATGATATTAAGCACCTTGGAAAGCCCTCCGGGCGTATCGTCCACCGAAACCGCCAAAACGTTTGTCGATTTTGCGGTAACTCCGATTTCGCGAAGCACTTCAATTGCTAAATCCGGCTTGTTTACGATAACTCTCAAAATGCCAAAATCGGTCGTATCGGCTATTGAAAGCGCGCATATATCGATATTGTTTTTGCCAAGAGTTTCGATTATAGTCGCAAGTCGTCCGGTTTTATTTTCAATAAATATCGAAATTTGCTTTACAAACATAATTTTCTCTCCTTATGACAATTTTCTTTTATCTATTACACGTTTTGCCTTGCCTTCGCTTCTGGTAATCGATTTCGGGTTTACAAGATGTACCTTTGCCCCGATTCCGAGAATTGAACGTAATTGTTCGGTTATGTTCTTTTCGATCTTTTCAACCGATTTAACGTCGTCGGCAAACAGAGCGTCGCTCATTTCGACATTAACGTCAAAGGTATCGGTATTGTTGACTCTGTCAACGACTATCTGATAGTTAGGCGTAATATCACCGCTCATCTTGAGAAGCACTTCCTCTATCTGAGAGGGGAAAACGTTGACACCGCGTACTATCAGCATATCGTCACTGCGTCCGGTCGGCTTCATCATTCTGATGTGAGTGCGTCCGCATTTACACGGCTCGGCGTTCAGCGAGCAGATGTCTCTCGTGCGGTAACGAATCAGCGGGAAGCCCTCCTTGGTGATGGTCGTGAATACCAGCTCTCCCTTTTCTCCGTAGGGCAAAACCTCGCACGTGTCTGGGTCAATTATTTCGGGAATAAACAGATCCTCGCAAACGTGCATGCCGCATTGATACTCACATTCATAAGAAACGCCCGGGCCCATAATTTCGGAAAGTCCGTAAATATCATACGCCTTTATATTGAGCTTTTCCTCAATAAGCTTTCGCATATCCTCCGTCCATGGCTCGGCACCGAAAATGCCCGCCTTTAAGCTCAGACGGTCACGAGCTCCCATTGCCTCGATCTCCTCGGCAAGATAGAGGGCGTACGACGGGGTACAGCAAAGCACCGTCGAGCCGAAATCAATCATCGTCTGGATCTGACGCGCCGTGTTACCCGCCGAGGTGGGTATGACCGTCGCGCCGATCCGTTCCGCACCTGAGTGCGCTCCGAGTCCGCCCGTGAAAAGACCGTATCCATAAGAAACCTGTACGAAGGAATTTTCATCCGCGCCTGTCGCCTTCAACATTCTTGCAAACGAGTCTGCCCATACCTCAAGGTCGCGCTGCGTATATCCAACCACTATCTGCTTACCCGTTGTACCCGACGAGGCGTGCAAACGAACGATATTCTTCATCGGCTCGGCAAAAAGTCCGTATGGATAATAGTCGCGCAAGTCCTGCTTATACGAAAACGGCAGCTTGTGAAGATCCTCTACACCGTGTATGTCGTTTGGGGTAAGTCCTACCTCGTCCATACGCTTTCTGAAAAGCTCTACACGGTCGTACATTCTTCTGACCTGCCAAACGAGGCGTTCGCTTTGCAGCTGCTTTAAAGCATCGCGCGACATACATTCTATTTCAGGTTGATAAATAGCCATATAAAAACACCTCTTTACATATTATATCCAAGCTCAAAAGCTCGTAAATTAACGTCAAGAAATTTTTCGGGCACTGTATTTTTTATCGTTTCAATCCAGGTTTCATACGGAATATCGGTGCTTTTTGCCACAACTCCGATAAGCACGACGTTTACTGCCTTGCTGTTTCCTGCCTCTTTTGCATATCCGAGCGCATCCACAAAAACCGTGTTGACCTTTGACGAAAGCTTTTCGGCAATGCTCGACGGATATTCCGCAGCGCCCGTAATAACGGGCATCGGAGCAATTTCTTGCGTGTTTGCTATAAGCGTTCCACCCTTTTTAAGATAGGGCATCGCTCTGTATGCTTCAAGCATTTCAAAAGCTAAAATCAAATCTGCCTCGCCCTCTCCGATAATGGGAGAGTGGACCTTGTCGCCGTATTTAACGTAGGTAACGACGCTTCCGCCTCTTTGGCTCATTCCGTGAACCTCCGAAAGCTTTACGTCATATCCTTGACTTATTACCGCGTTGCCGAGAATTCTGCTTGCAAGCAGAGTTCCCTGACCGCCAACGCCGACTATCATTATATTTTTCGTCATGGCTTAATCCTCCTTTGATATCGCGCCGAAGGGGCATACGTTGACACACAAGCCGCATCCGTTACATTGATTTATATCGATCTTAACACCGTCGCCGTCTGCGGAGATTGCAGGGCATCCAAGCTTCATACACACCTTGCATTTTTTGCATTTTTCGGCATCTATTTCGCAGTGTCCCTTATATTTAACGCTCTTTAACAAAGCGCAGGGACGTTGAGCGATAATAACCGACGGCTCTTCGCGGTTTACTTCTTCCTTAACGACCTTTTCAAAATTCTTAAGGTCAAACGGGTCGGCAACCACGATATGCTCAACTCCGACCGCGCGACACAGAGCAATCAGATTGACCTGTTTTGTCTGCTCGCCGCGAATAGTATATCCCGTGGTGGGATTGTCCTGATGTCCGGTCATTCCCGTAATTGAGTTGTCAAGAATTATAACCGTGTTTGCGCCCTTGTTGTAAACTATATCAATAAGTCCCGTTATTCCCGAATGAATAAATGTAGAATCGCCTATGACCGAAACCATCTTTTTGTTAAACTCCGCGCCTCTTGCCTTTGCCATACCGAGCGCGGCGCTTACCGACGCTCCCATACAAATAGTGGTATCCACGCTCTGAAGCGGCGCGACCGCGCCCAAGGTATAACACCCGATATCACCGATTACGGTGAGTCCGAGCTTTTTGAGCACGTAAAAGGTTCCTCTGTGGGGGCATCCTGCGCACATAACGGGGGGACGCGCGGGAAGCTTCTCCTCAAGCTTTGCAAACTCGGGAGCTCCCTCGCCCAAAACGACACTCTTTATCATTTGCGGTGTGTATTCGCCGAGCAGGGTAAATTTATCCTTTCCGACGACCTCCAAGCCGAGCGCCTTGCAGTGCTGCTCGATAAACGGGTCAAGCTCCTCTATAACGTAAAGCTTTTCGCATTTTTCGGCAAACTCGAAGATCTTCTTCTCGGGAAGCGGATATACCATGCCAAGCTTCAAATAATTAACCTTATTTCCGAGCGCCTCTTTTGCATACATATACGCAATTCCCGAGGTAATTACGCCGATCTTCGCGCCGTTATCCTCAATAGAGTTAAGCTCGGTCTTGTCTGCAAAATCGCACTCTGCCGCCATTCTTTCTTCGACAATTACGTGTCTTTTGATGGCATTACCAGGCATCATTACGTATTTTGCTATATTTTTTTCGTAATTTTTCAGCTCTGTATCCTCGCGCTCACAAATATCCACAAGAGATTGAGAGTGTGAAACTCTTGTTGAAAGGCGCAGAAATACAGGCGTATCAAATTGCTCCGAAAGCTCAAACGCCTTCTTGGTAAACTCCTTGCACTCGGAGGAGTCCGACGGCTCGAGCATCATAATTTTAGACGCCTTTGCATAGTGTCTTGAATCCTGCTCGTTTTGCGAGGAATGCATTCCCGGGTCATCTGCAACGCAGAGCACAAGTCCTCCGTTTACTCCCGTATAGGAAGCGGTAAACACCGGGTCTGCCATAACGTTAAGCCCTACGTGCTTCATACAGCTCATGCTTCTTGCTCCGCCGATAGACGCGCCTATTGCAACCTCGGCGGCAACCTTTTCATTCGGTGACCATTCAACGTATATATCCTCATATTTCACTGCATTTTCGGTAATTTCCGTGCTGGGAGTGCCGGGGTAAGATGCAACCACCTTTACTCCCGCCTCATATGCTCCTCTCGCAACAGCGGCATTACCCAACAAAAGTTTTTTCATAATCAAACCATAGCTTCGGAGTGTCCGAAAGCTTCCTTTCTTAACGGATTTTAAGGGAAAACGACTCGCTTTAAAAAGCAAGTGCAAAAATCCTTATCCTCAAATTTCGTTTTGTTTTGCTACCAATCTGCCTGCGCCGTATTTCTCGCGCAGCTTGGGCTTTTCAATCTTTCCCGTGGGGTTTCTGGGAATTTTATCAAAAATAATTTTTCTCGGACGCTTGTATCTCGGAAGGTCGAGGCAAAAATCGTTCAATTCCTGCTCACTCAGCTCAAATCCGTCCTTTATTTCAACGATAGCTGCCGTTATCTCGCCCAAGCGAGCGTCGGGCAAGCCGATAACAGCGGTGTCCTTTATGGCGTTGTTTTTGCGCAAAAAATCTTCAATTTGAACCGGATATATATTTTCTCCTCCGGTTATGATAACGTCTTTTTTGCGGTCGACGAGATAAATAAAGCCGTCCTCGTCCTCCTGTGCCATATCACCCGTAAACAGCCAGCCGCCGCGAAGCACGTCCGCCGTTGCCTTTTCGTCGTGATAATACTCGCGCATAACTCCGTCGCCCTTGACCGCAAGCTCGCCAACCTCGCCCTTTTCGACCTCTTTGCCGTTTTCATCGACGATCTTGACCTGCCAGCCGTAGCCCGCCTTGCCTATTGCTCCGACCTTATCTGCGTTATCAACGCCGAGATGTACGCAACCGGGGCCGATAGACTCGCTGAGCCCGTAATTTGTGTCATATTGATGATTCGGAAAATACTGCTTCCAGCGTTTTATCAAGCTCGGCGGAACGGGCTGCGCGCCGATATGCATCAAACGCCACTGCGAAAGCTCATAATCCTCAAGCGCGATATCCTTACGCTCAACAGCGTCGAGAATATCCTGTGCCCACGGCACGAGCAGCCAAACGATAGAGCATTTCTCCTCCGAAACTGTACGAACTATCCACTCGGGCTTTACGCTCTTAAGGAGCACCGCCTTGCCGCCAACCAAAAAGCTTCCGAACCAATGCATTTTTGCTCCCGTATGATAAAGCGGCGGGATACAAAGAAAAATGTCGTCCTTGCTTTGAGAATGATGATTTTGCTCGACCTTTGCGGCGTGCATCAAGCTTTTGTGGGAATGAAGTATCGCCTTCGGGAATCCCGTCGTGCCCGACGAAAAGTAAATTGCCGCGTCATCCTCGTCGGAAATCTCGATTTCCGGATTTCTCGACGAGCAGTATGTAACAAGACGGTCATAGCTTTCGGCAAACGTGGGGCAATCCTCGCCCACGTAAAGCATCATATTAAGATTCTTTACCCTTCCGCATATCTGCTCGACGCGGCCTGTAAATTCAGGACCGAAAATCAACACCGACGAATCCGAAAGGTCAAGGCAATACTTTATTTCATCCGAAGCATACCGATAGTTCATCGGTACGGCAAGCGCGCCTGTTTTGAGTATTCCGAAATATATCGGAAGCCATTCAAGGCAGTTCATAAGCAGCACGGCAACCTTGTGGCCCTTTTTGATACCGCGAGTCAACAAAAAATTGGCAAATCGGTTTGATTTCTTCTCAAAATCACCCCAGGTTATCTCGGTTCTGAATTTTTCGTTAGGGCTGGATTCAATTAAAGAATATTCGCGCCAGGTAAGGCGTCCGACGTCATCTTTAACGGGATTTATCTCGATCAAGCTTACGTCGTCCCTGTAAAGCTCCGCGTTTTTGGAAAGTATCTCTGTAATGGGCATTTTATTACTCTATCTCCCTTTTCGTATTAAAAACCTTTTCTATATGTGTGCTGTCGAATTTTTTGGTAAATATACTGACCAAAGGCACGACGGCAAAAGAAACAGCCATCGCAACAACTCCCATTTCGGGAGCAAGCGAAACCGCCGCCGAAAAGCCCTTTGTTACTGTAAGTATAACCGTTGGAAGCGCTATTGTCAAGAGCCCACATATCATTCCCGCAAAGGCGCCTGCCTTCGTCGTTTTTTTGGAAAGAATTCCCCAGAAATATGCGCCGATAAAGCATCCCGACACCGCGCCCCACGAAAACGACATTATGTTCACTATAATAGAAACGTCCATTGTCGCAAAAATGTATGACAGCGCAACGAACACAAAGCATAACGCTCTTGTCAAATACATCTGATTCTTTGGATTTAAGTCCTTTTTTATTTCGGGAATAAGGTCGACCGAAATTGCCGACGCCGACGAAAGCACCACCGATGCAAGCGTTGACATCGAAGCAGACAAAAGCAATATCAAAATAATTATAAGAATGATCACGGTAAAGCTATTTGAGCCGAGCGTTGTAAGCAGCATTGACGGAATAATGGCGTCTTTTCCGCCCTCGGGAAGCGTGTTTCCGAGGACAAGACGCGAAAACGCTCCCGTAAAGTACGCGCCAACACCGATTATAAGACAAAATACCGTCGAAATGATCGTCGCGCTCTTTATCGTGCTTTCCTTTTTGATTGCATAAAACTTTGTAACCATCTGAGGAAGTCCCCAGGTTCCGAAGCTTGTCAAGAGAATGTTAACACAAAGGAACTTAAAGCTCGAGCCGCCAAATATGTCGGTAAGCTGAGAGCCGTTTATACCGTCGCCGTTATCCGAAACGAGCGCAAGCTTTTGCAAGCCCTCTGAAATTCCGCCCACGGCATCGCTCGAAACCACGGCGATGACCATACAAACGATACCTATTATCATAACGAGTCCCTGCACGAAGTCGGTATACGCCGTTGCCAAATATCCGCCGAGGACAAGATATGCCGCCGTTAAAACGGCTATCATAAGCATAAAATAGTTGACCGAGATCGACGGAAAAATACTGTTAAACATTGAGCCGAGTCCCTTGTATACCGCCGAAGAATAAGGCACGAGGAACAAGAAAATGACAACAGCCGCAAAAATTTTCATCGAACGCGAGCAATATCTCTCGGAGAAAAATTCGGGCATGGTTTTTGCGTCTATATTTCTCGTTATGCGACGGGTCTTGCGCGCAAAAAGCCACCAGGAAAGCATACATCCGAGGATGGCGTTTCCGATACCTATCCAAACACTGCCGATACCGATATCCCAGCCGTGCTTTCCCGCATATCCGACGAACACGACGGCGGAAAAATAAGACGTTCCGTAAGCAAACGCCGACACCCATGCGCCAACATTTCTGCCGCCAAGCAAAAATCCGTCTATCGTCTTTGTACGGCTAAAGCTGTAAACTCCGATGGCGATCATAGCAACCGAAAACAAAACGAACGCCGCGACCGTCAAAGCTTGTACCTGTTCTAAATTTTTCATAAAAACCTCCACTCACATCGGGGGGAGAAAAATAAAAGCCCCCTGTATTTTAAATACAGAGGACGGATAAACACCGTGGTACCACCTCAGTTCGCCGCCGCCTCGCGGCAAACGGCCTTATAAGGTACGGCAATAAAGCTTATACCTTTATGCTATTACGGGCACACCCGTTGCAGCCTACTCGCATGAAAACGCTTTGGGTGCACAGCTACCGAAACGTATTCAAAGTGCTTTTTCCATTGTCTTGCACCGCCCGACAACTCTCTTTAGGTTCCAAACACCTTTACTTGCTTCCGGTCACAGCTTTTATAATATTCACTCTGTTATTATATCAAACAAAAATATGCCTGTCAAGAGATTTCGCCAACAAAAATTTGCATTTTTTTAAATAAATTTACATTATCTACTTGAAAAACCAACGCTTTTTTGCTATAATTAATCATCAAATATTCATCTTTGGGGGATTATTATGCAACAGGATATGATTCTGATCATTGATATGGGAAGCGAAACAAACGCAGCGCTTGCCAGAGAGATACGCGCGCTCGGAGTATACAGCGAAATACACCCGCACGATATTACTAAAGAAGCGTTCGAAAAATTGCCTAACGTAAAGGGCATTATTCTCGGCGGCGGACCGAACCACATAGTAGACGGCAAGGAAATAGAGCCTTCGGATGCCATCTGTTCTTCCAACCTGCCCACAGCCGCATTCGATTGCTGCGGAGCAGAGCCGTTACCCACAGATGATAACGCGCGCCGCGAGCTTCTTTCCGACTTTATTTTCAACGTTTGCAAGGCGTCGAAAAATTGGAATATAAAGAACTTTATAGATGACCAGACCGAGCTTATTCGCCGTCAGGTCGGAAACCGCAAGGTCTTGCTTGCTCTTTCGGGAGGAGTGGACTCGTCGGTAGTTGCCGCGTTGCTGCTTAAGGCGATAGGAACGAACCTTGTCTGCGTTCACGTTAATCACGGATTGCTCCGCAAGGGTGAGCCGGAGCAGGTAGTAAGAGTTTTCCGCGAGGAGCTTGGCGCAAACCTTATATACGTTGATGCCACAGACAGATTTTTAGATAAATTGAACGGAGTCAGCGACCCCGAGCAAAAGCGTAAAATTATCGGCGCGGAATTTATCCGTGTGTTCGAAGAAGAAGCGCGCAAGCTCGACGGCATTGATTTTCTCGCGCAAGGAACGATATATCCCGATATTATAGAAAGCGGAACGAAAACCTCAAAAGCGGTTAAAGCGCACCACAACGTCGGCGGTCTGCCCGAGGATCTGAAGTTTGAACTCGTAGAGCCGTTAAAAATGCTCTTTAAGGATGAAGTACGCGCCTGCGGCTCGGCACTCGGTCTGCCCGACAGTATGGTATACCGTCAGCCCTTCCCCGGTCCCGGACTCGGAGTACGCTGCCTTGGCGCCATTACTCGTGACAGATTGGAAGCGGTAAGAGAATCGGATGCAATTTTGCGCGAAGAATTCTTCAAGGCAGGACTCGACCGCGAAATTTGGCAATATTTCACCGTTGTTCCGGACTTTAAATCGGTTGGAGTAAGAAATAACGCAAGGTCATTCGAATATCCGGTCATAATCCGCGCGGTAAACACGATAGACGCTATGACCGCAACCATCGAGCCGTTGTCCTATGCGTTGCTGACGCAAATTACCGACAGAATTATAAACGAGGTAAAAGGCGTTAACAGAGTGCTCTATGACCTTTCGCCTAAACCTACGGCGACGATAGAGTGGGAGTGACTTTTGCATAGCAAAAGTCAACTATGATCGGATTCGCCAAGTTTGAAGTTACGGGAGTTAACACCTACGAAAGACAACGCGTTTTGTGAATGTCTGTAAAGGAGAAGATATTTATGGAAAATAGATTTCAGACAGTTTCCACATCTGCAAGAAATGTAAAAACAATTGTCATTTCGTCTATCGTAATGGGAGTTTTGGCTTGTTTGGGACTTAAAATATCATTTGTGACGTTCATTTTCTTAGAAGTAATGGTTTTGATGTGTTGTGTAATAATGGTTCTTATGGTTTCAAAAGTCAAGTGGACAATGGTTTTTAGCGGCACTTATTTAACCATTACAAACATGGCGAATAATAAACAGTATTATTTTCGCAATCTGAAACACAGTGATTTTGTATTTAAGCAAAGTGAAACGCAAAAAACAAAGAATTGTGCTCATCTTAAGATTGTTGGAGCGTCAGTTGTATTCAACGACGTACAACATTTTTCAGAATTGAAAGCTTATATAGATCAAAACTTTTCAGGGTAATCAAAAAATGCATCGAGCTTCGACAAATGTTGATTCCTTCGGTAACCACGATGAAAAATAAATTAAATAATGTTTTTAAGCGGCTTGGATTTTTCTTTCCAAGCCGCTTTTCGCTTTACAAATAATAAATCTACCTTTTATGCCAAAAATATATTAATTATACGCTTGAAAAAGGCAAAAAATATGATATAATAATAGTGAAACAAAAAAGAAAGGAAATCAGTAATGGCTGCCCAAGCAGAAAATCAAGCAAACGTAAAGTTTTCATATAAAAAGTATTATTCCTTCCGTAACAAGATCAACAGAAAATTTTCTGAAAGATTCCGTTCGGATATGAGGATAGATTTCGTCACGAGAACGCTTTTCTACGGAGATACCCAACCGGCTGTCGTGGTTTCAACTAATCCGTTGTTGATAGGGGCTTATTCCGATGAAATGGATGCAGTTGTTATGCTTCGCTTCCCCGAGGAATTTGCGGAGCAATATAATCTTTCGGTTGGCACCCGTTTGACAACCTCTAACGTTTATTTTACCGGAAATAAAGTTGCCGATGATATACACGTCGGCGCAAACTATTCCCGTCAATATGCGGATTTTGTCCCGATCGTTCAGTTGTTCTTGGGAAAGAAGGACGAAAAAATCACGGAAAAAACAAAATTGTTTAAAGAAGATATATGGCAAGCAGTGACCGAAAAAGCTCAAGATTATTTAAGCAGCTGTCCTGATTGCTCGCGTGATGGCTTTTTCTATTTTAAATGATTAGGTTATGATTAAAAATCAGGGAGGAATCTTATGTTTGAAAAAACAAAAGCTTTTTGCGATTCGTTTTTAAATCTCGGTGTGCCGGGATTTGACCTTGCCGTGTATCAGGACGGCAAGTGTATTCTTCGTTATATGAACGGTTACAGTGACCTTGAAAATAAGGTTAAAATGAACGGAAACGAGAGATACAATATCTACTCATGTTCAAAGCCGATAACCTGTACCGCCGCGTTGCAGCTGTGGGAGAAGGGCTTGTTTTCTTTAGAGGATAAGCTGTCGGACTATATGCCCGAGTTTTCCGAAATGACCGTAGCAACCGAAAACGGCACAAAAAAAGCCGAAAACCCGATATTGATTCGTCATCTGTTTGAAATGACTGCAGGATTTTCGTATAAATGCCGCTCTCCTCAGATATTAAAGGCAATCGAAGAAACCGACGGCAAGTGTCCCACGCGCGAGGTGATGAAATATCTTGCCAAGGAGCCGTTGCTCTTTGAGCCGGGAGATAGATGGGAATACGGGCTTTGCCACGACGTTTTGGCGGCGTTGGTCGAGGTCATATCGGGCGAAAAATTTGAAATCTACGTTAAGAAAAACATTTTAGACGTTGCGGGCATGAACCGTTCTACCTTTATGCTGCCCGATGAGGAATTGGATACTATTACCGAGCAATATCGATTTGAAAACGGCAGCCCGATTAAAATAGGAAAAACTATCGGCACTTTTAAGTTTGGAAGCGAATACGCAGCGGGCGGTGCGGGATGCATTTCAACCGTCGACGATTACATAGCTTTTTTGGAGGCGCTTCGCACACATAAGCTGTTAAAGCCCGAAACGCTCGAGCTGATGATCACCGACCGCTTGACCGAGCACCAAAAACGCAGCTATTCCCAACCCGGACACGGTTACGGACTGGGTGTAAGATGTCCCATGGGCGACGAAAGGTATCTTGATTTCGGCTGGGGTGGAGCGGCAGGCGCTTATCTTGCCGCAGATGTTCAGAATAAGCTGAGCATATATCTCGGCATGCACTTGCAATCTTCTCCCGTGCAGGGACTTCGTTTGATGCTTTACCGTTTTATAAAAGCAGAGCTCATCGACCAAAACGATCTTGAAAATCTGTATCAGGATATGAAAAAAATGTATAATTACACCTTTACTTATTGATAAAGAAACAAAACCGGCAGAGAAACGATTTCTCTGTCGGTTTTGTATAAATATATTTTTGTTAAAACGGACCGTTACACAAAATTATCATTCCTTGGTAAAGGAAAATATTTTGAAATCCTTTTCAAGTATTCGTTTTACAAAATCGCGCTCGTTTTCTATCGGAGCTTCACATTCAACACCTGCAAATTTTGTCTGAGTTGCCGCGTTATGAATGTCGGTTCCCGCGAACCGAATCAACGAATATTTTTCACAGTATATTCGCGCCATCTCATTTTCAAAATCTGTGCGGCAGGCGTTTAATATCTCAATTCCGTGAACGCTTCTCGGGAACAATCTTATATGGTCTATATATGAAGCTTCTCTGAAGGGGTGCGCTTGGATAACGAGCGCTCCGTTTTCAATCAGATACGGAAGCTGTTCGGTTTTTTTCATATCCATGATTTCGGGATGCAAAAGAAACCACTCCTTGTCAAGACCGTACACTAAAAAATCCGTTCCCCTATGCGACATCTCAATTCCGCAAAATACCTTTATACCAAAATCCTTTTCAACTCTTTTTGCGTTCTCATAGTCGGCAAAGAAAAACCGAATCTTTTGCTCGTACGGCAAATTTTTATCGATATTTATATTTCCGTCAAGAAAATGATTGGTTATAAAAACGCCGTCATATCCCAATTCTTTATATAACCGCAGCATATCGCAAGCATCAGACTTTGCGCAATGACTGACGGGGTATGTGTGTAAATGTGTTTCGTAACGATACATAAAGGCACTCCTGAAAACACGGCATAAATACGCGCTTATTTCTGTATCAATCATTATACCACACTGTTTCGACAAATACAACATTTAAATAAGCAAAAAGCAAAACGGCGAAGAAAAAATTTTCTTCGCCGCGCTGATTTTTATTACTATCTTCCAATTTTGATCATAATATCGCCCGTATCGGTGGTGATCTCGCATCTGCCGCCCTCGGTCGTTTTCGGAATGTCGACCTTGCCCGTATCGGTTTGGGCAATAAATATCTTATCGGTAAGCAAGCTTCCTTTGACATCTCCCGTATCGGTCATAAT
>JAZNBI010000103.1:0-9112 GCA_045586995.1 Eubacteriales bacterium
TATAAGATAGAATCCTGCGAGCAGGACAAGATCCCTTCCACATACGTCACGCTTGAAAATGAGGACGATATTAAACATATGGGACTGCTTCTCGAGCACCTTGAGGATAACGATGACGTTATAAATATATATCACAACTGGGAAAATGCAGAAGATTAAATAAATATAAAGTAAATAACAAGCGTCCGAAGATATATACCTCCGGACGCTTGTTATTTAACTTTTCAAAAATCAAAACTATGCGAGGACTCCCATTATAAATTGAATTCCGAGAACCAAAACACTTCCGACCATTAAAAGCGCAAGAAACAGGCACACTAATGTTACTGAAAGCTTTGATTTTGAGGATTGTTTATTCGACATGATTTTTCTCCGATAAAGTGTTTTTATAAATTAAACATCAATAGTTAATTGGCTTGAATCGTCCGAATTATCCGACAGCGGAACGCCGACAGCGGGTATTTTCAGCTTTCTGCAGCCCTTTGCGTTTTCGTGCAGAGTCGGAATATATTTGCAAACGCTGGTTACCTTAACGCCCTTTTTTAAGGTCATTATCGCAACACCCGAAGATGTTCTGGTGGATTTCAGAGGAATGAGCGTCGATTTTACGATTATAGCTCGTCCTGCAGATGAACTTATGAGTATATCAAACGGCTCATGCTCGTAGAAGATACCTACAATAGGCGATGCGTTTGAAAATGCGCCGATGAGCTTGCGGCGAGCACCTTTGGTTTGATATGCTGTAATAGGAACCTTAACGCCTTTTCCGTTTTCAAATATGAATATCATATTGTCTTCGGGCGGATAGGTATCTTGAATATGCATAAATATCGGCTTTTCATTAGGGCTCATTCCGAGCTTTGAAGGAAGATAATCACCCATAAGCGACGCCTTGACGTTTTCAAAATCAGCAAGCTTTGCGCGGTACACCTGACATTGATTTGTAAAGAAAATCAGCTCGTTTTTGTTTTCGGCATCCTCCTCGAAGATAATGCTGTCCCCCTCTTTAAGCTTTTGCTCATCGTTTCCGCGAAGCGACAACGGAGTGATCTTCTTGAAATATCCTTCTTTAGACATATAGATGCGAACGTTATAGTTTTCCACGGGTTCTTCATAGTCGGTGTCATCGATCTCCTGTGAATAGAGTATCTGCGACGTACGCGGCTTTTTTCCGTAGTCCTTTTTCTTGATTTCATTGAGCTGTTTTGCAATAAGCGCTTTTAGCTTGAGCTCGTCTGCTAAGATCTCCTCGATTTCTGCAATTTCCTGTTGTAGTGCCTCCACCTCACTTATGCGATTGAGAATATATTCGCGGTTGAGGTTTCGCAATTTTATATCGGCAACGTATTCTGCCTGTATTTCATCAATAGAGAAGCCCTTCATTAAGTTCGGCACAACGTCTGCTTCGTGCTGAGTGCCTCTGATTATTGAGATTGCCTTGTCAATATCTATAAGTATCTTGCTGAGTCCGCGCAAAAGATGGAGCTTATCCTTTTTTTTGTTGCAGTCAAATGTCAGCTCGCGGCTAAGACACTGCATACGGAACACTATCCATTCCGAAAGTATTTCCTTGACTCCCATCTGACGCGGGACAGAATTTACAAGTATATTGAAATTACATTTAAAGCAATCCTCGAGAGGGGTAGTTTTGAAAAGCTTTTTCATAAGCTTTTCGGGATCGACTCCTCTGCGCAGGTCAAGCGTGAGCTTAAATCCCGAGAGGTCAATTTCATCACGCAAATCAACAATTTCCTTGATTTTACCCGTTTTTACAAGCTCGGTGATCTTTTTCATAATAATTTCAATCGAGGTTGAATACGGGATTTCGATTATATCAATGCAATTTGCATCCTTGTCGTATTTATATCGGGAACGTATGCGGATAGAGCCCTGTCCCGTTTCGTATACGTTTTTGATTTCTTCCGGCTCATATATGATAGTACCGCCGCCCGGAAAATCAGGAGCTTTTATGATTTCCATCAATTTTTCGGTGGTGGTTTTCGGGTTTTTCAAAAGCGCAATAGTACCGTCGCAAATTTCCGAAAGGTTAAAGGGGCAAATAGATGACGCCATACCTACCGCAATACCCGTATTAGGCGTAACGAGTACGTTAGGGAAGGTCGTCGGAAGCAATACGGGCTCCTTCATCGTGTTGTCATAGTTATCAACAAGGTCAACTGCGTCCTTATCTATTCCTTTAAATATTTCATTACAAAAGCTGTCGAGCTTTACTTCGGTATATCTTGCTGCGGCGTATTTCATATCCGATGAATACTGCTTACCGAAGCTTCCTTTCGAATCAATGAAAGGATATAAAAGAGAAGCGTTGCCTCGCGTCAATCGCACCATAGTTTCGTATATTGAAGCATCTCCGTGAGGATTCAGCTTCATGGTTTGACCGACTACGTTTGCACTTTTGGTACGTCCGCCTGTAAGCAGCCCCATTTTATACATAGTATAAAGAAGCTTTCTGTGCGCCGGCTTAAATCCATCGATTTCGGGAATAGCGCGTGAAATAATGACGCTCATTACATACGGCATATAGTTTTTCTCTATAGTTTCTGTAATGGGTTGAGGTATTATTGGCGCATGTTCTTCGACAAAAGAATTATTGTCTGCGCGTTTATTTTTTTTCGGCATTTGTTTTTTCCTCTCAGATTAGAGTTTTTATAGTGTGGGCGGCTGCCCTTATCATTCTGTTGTAAAGCGCGAGCCCCATTCCGCTTTTATTCGGAACGTGTGCGTATATAATTTCCGCAGGCGTTTCGTCCGCCTTGCGGAGCGCTGCAAAAAGATTTCTTGCTTGAGTAATATAGTCCTGTTCGTTTCCGATATCGATAACATATTCGCTTTTCATAAGAAACGGAATATCCTCTGTGTAAGCAAGTATGCAACAGGTCTTGGATTTTTGCTCGGATAAAAGAAATTCGAGAAGCTTTTCTTTGTTTCCTTCCAAAAGCACAAAAGGCGCCGACGGTGCGTAGTGCTTGTATTTCATTCCGGGAGAAAGCGGCTGCTCGTTTGCCGCAAGCTGTTCGGAAACGGCATGAGAAATTTTGACGTTATCGCAAACGCAGCAAAGGGCATCGTATGTAATTGCCCCCGGACGAAGCAGTATGACAGCCCCTTCATCAAGCTTTACTATCGTGGATTCAAGACCTATCTCACAGCTACCACCGTCAATTATCATATCGACCTGTCCCATAAGGTCGTCTATAACGTGTGAGGCGCGTGTCGGCGATGGCTTGCCCGAAAGATTTGCGGATGGTGCGGCTATGGCGGTTTTTGAATGGCTAATGAGTCGACTTGCTACGGGATGTGACGGGCATCGCACAGCGACAGTATCAAGCCCTCCCGTAACCTCCTTCGGAATGATATCCTTTTTCGGCATAATAATGGTCAACGGCCCCGGCATAAACGCTTTTGCGAGCTTATAATAGCGCTCGTCGGTAAATGCGTATTGCTCGGCATCCTCGGGATGCTCTATGTGGACAATAAGCGGATTATCCGACGGGCGTCCTTTGGCAGCGTAAATTTTCTGCGCCACTGTGGAAATGGTAGCGTCCCCGCCCAAGCCGTATACCGTTTCGGTAGGGAAAACGACAAGACCTCCGTCTTTAATTATCCGGCCTGCGCGTTCAAGTGCTTCTTCGTCTGCCGAAGTATTTGTTATCCTAATTATTTCAGTATTCAAAATTTATCCCCTTCACAGGTCATTTTTAAGCTTTTCGGCAGTATCGGCAACTATTAAGGCATCTATCATTTCTCCGATATCACCGTTGAGAAAATTATCAAGAGAATACAGAGTAAGTCCGATACGGTGGTCGCTTACACGGCCTTGCGGATAGTTGTAGGTGCGAATCCTTTCGCTTCTGTCGCCTGAGCCGACCTGACTTTTACGCTCGCTGGCAATTTTGTCGGTCTGCTCCTTTTGCTTCATATCAAAAAGCTTGGTACGAAGCATTTTCATTGCCTTGTCCTTGTTTTTGAATTGACTGCGTTCTTCCTGACATTCTATAACAATTCCCGTGGGCTTGTGAGTGAGTCGGACTGCAGATTCGGTTTTGTTTATATGCTGACCGCCCGCGCCGCTTGATTTACACGATTCAATAATAATATCGGCGGGATTTATCTCAACCTCGACCTCCTCTGCCTCGGGAAGAACCGCAACCGTTACGGTTGACGTGTGTATACGTCCCTGAGATTCGGTTTCTGGAACTCTTTGAACTCGATGAACACCGCTTTCAAACTTAAATCTTGAAAAAGCTCCGTCGCCTTCTATCATAAAGGTAACTTCCTTAAAGCCACCGAGTCCGGTTTCATTTAGATTGAGAAGGGAAACCTTAAAGCCCTGAGCTTGAGCGTACATTGTATACATACGGTACAAAACGGCAGAGAAAAGTGCCGCTTCTTCACCGCCCGCACCGCCTCGAATTTCAACAATAACATTTTTATCGTCGTTTTCGTCGCGCGGAAGGAGCAGAATTTTCATTTCTTCAAGCAGCTTTTCCAAGCTTTTTTCGGCATTTTGAAGCTCCTCCTCGGCAAGCTCGCGAAGCTCCGCCTCGGAGTCGCGGTCTGCGATGATCTGCTTGGCGATTTCGGCGTCTTCGGCTATTGCTTTATATTCGCGGAATTTACTTATGATAGGCGAGAGTAGTTTATATTCCTTCATCAATCGCGTATATTCGGTTTGATTTGCTATTGTTTCCGACTTTGACAGTTCGGACTCAATTCCTATATACTTGTTTTCGGCGTCTTGAAGTTTTTCAAGCATTTAAAGTTCTCCTGTGTCAAAAACTAATTGGTATAATCAATATCTGCAGAATGCGGCAAACGCCTTGTATGTTTCAAAGAGGTCAACCTTCGAAATCACTTCAATGGGCGCGTGCATTGCTATAACAGCAACGCCGAGGTCAACGGTTTCAATATTGTGCTTTGCAATATATTTGGCAACCGTTCCGCCTCCGCCGCCGTCAACCTTGCCGAGCTCGGCAGATTGCCAAACGACATTTCCTTTTGCCATTATTTTACGAAGCCATCCGAGATACTCGGCGCTTGCATCGTTCGTACCCGATTTGCCCCTTGAGCCCGTGAATTTCGTGAGCACAACGCCTCCTGAAATGAGAGCAGAATTGCGCTTTTCAAATGCATCGGCATAATTAGGGTCAAACGCCGCTGAAACGTCGGCTGAAAGGCATTTGGAATTAGCGCGTATAATAGCAGGGTCTGCTCCGAGTGATTTTGCAATCGAATCGATAATATCAAGCATAAGGTCACACTGCATACCGCTGTTGCCCTCGCTGCCTATCTCTTCCTTATCGGCAAGAATACACATAAGCGTATGCTCGGAATCGCACGAGTCTATAATTGCGGTGAGCGCGGGATATGAACAAACTCTGTCATCGTGACCGTATGCGGCGATCAACGAACGGTCAAAGCCGAGATCGCGCGCCTTTGCGGCGGGGACGACCGAGAGCTCTGCGGAGATGAAATCCTCCTCGATAATTCCGTATTTTTCGTTGAGAAGCTTCATCGTGTTATATTTGATAGGGTCTTTTTCTACATTGTTATCGGGACGGCTTCCCACGATTACATTGAGCTTTTCACCCTGGAAAAGCTTGTCTATCGATTTGCTCTCATCACTGTGAGCCAAGTGTGGAAGAAGGTCACTGATATAGAAAATCGGGTCGTTGTCATCCTCTCCGATATTAACGTTGATAACATCGCCGTTTTCCTTTACTATAACGCCGTGAAGCGCGAGCGGAACGGTCAACCATTGATATTTTCTTATGCCGCCGTAATAATGAGTTTTGAAATAACTCATTCCGCCTTCCTCATAGAGAGGGCACTGCTTTAAATCGATTCTGGGCGAGTCGATATGCGCGGCGGAAATTCGGATTCCGTTTTCTATATTTTCGCTTCCTATTGTGAAAAGGAAAAGATTCTTTCCGCGGTTGTTATAATAGAATTTATCGCCCGCTTGAACCTTCATTCCCAGCTGATATGGCAGAAATCCTGCTCTTTCGGCGATTTTAATACTCTCGGCAACCGACTCGCGCTCGGTTTTTGCGTTGTCGAGGAAGTTCATATATCCTGTAGCATAGGAATATGCTTTGTCGACCGTATTTGAGTCGCAAGCTTGGTATACGCTTTTTTTTGTGTAAAGAAAATCCTTTTTCATAATGTTTACTCCTAATATTTTATTTCAATAGTAAAGCCGAAGATAAATTTCTCCCGCGTTTGCGATTTTTTTGACGTATAGTCGGGTTTCTTTGTAAGGTATATTGTAAAGCAAGCCGTTTTTTGAATATTCGTCATCCTCAAGCCACTGCTTAACGCGCGACATCCCCGCGTTATATGCGGCGTGGGTGTTTTCCCAATTTCCGAATTCCGAATACAAATACGAGAGCAAAAACGTACCGTATTTAATATTCGTTTCAGGGTCGTAAAGCAAGCCGTCGTCCAATTTTTCACGCAAGATCATTTGGATCCACTCAAATGTATCGGGTGTAATTTGCATAAGACCTATCGCTCCCGCGGAAGATACCGCATCGCTTTGAAAGTCGCTTTCGACCTTTATCGTAGCATATATAATTTGTTCGGGCACGCCATATAAAGCGGCATATCTTTTAACGATGTCGTTATACTTAAGAGGATAGAGTTGTTTCTCGACGCGCGTAATAATCGAGTCTGCCAAAAAGCCGATCAAAACCGAAAAAATTACTATAACTATTATTGTTGTTGTGATGCTTTTGGTTCTTTTCAAATTAATCCTCCAACGTTGTTCAATATTTTATCCACATCATCGGAAATCATACTTATATCACCGTTATTGTAAATTATAAAGTCAGCATAAGAGGTGTAAAAATCATCGCATTTTTGAGCGTTTATTCGCATAAAAGCTTTTTCGCGAGATATTTTATCGCGAAGCATTATTCTTTCGGCTCGAATGTTTTTATCCGCGAGAACAGCAATTATTTTGTCGCATTCCTTGTGAAATCCCGATTCTATCAGCGCGGGGGCGTCAACGACTATCGCCTTCTTTTTCTCTGCTTTGGCTCTTGAAATAATACGTCGAACCTTATCAAGAACAAATTTATGTGTTATTTTATTCAAAGCATCGAGCTTTGATTCTTCGGCGAAAACGATTTGGGACAATTTTTGTCTGTTGAGCGTTCCGTCTGCGTTTATAATATTATTGCCAAAATACTCTGCCAATTCGCACAAACATTCCGACGGCGGAACAAGAAGCGAGTGGTAGATACGATCGGTATCTATGGTGGGGATTTTGTGCTTTTCGAAGCATTGGGAAAGCGCGCCTTTACCTGCGCCGCTGGGGCCCGTCATACCGAAAACAAGCATATAAAAACCCTCCGTTCAGCAAAAATAATCATCAACTATATATTATATATCAAATTTTATATTATTTCAAGGGGATTTTCTCAACTTTACCTAAATTTGACAGATGTTTGAAGGGTATAGCAAATAAAAATCCATTTTTTCCAGGAATTATTTTGTCAATTATATAACAAAATAACAGGCATGTCAAATTTTTGATAATAAATGAATTTTTTGAGAATTTACTTATTGATTTTAAGTTCTGTTGATGTTATAATATAAAAAGAATTAACACAATGAAAGGGTTGCGGACTTTGTCCGTGTTATTGAAATGAAGGCAAATTATTCAAAAAAAATCGGAGCTGCGCCAAATTATCAACAACTGATGAATATGGCACAAAAGATGCAGGAGGATATGGACGCCACAAAAGCTGAGCTTGAAGCGCGCGAATACGATGCATCTGCAGGCGGAGGAATGGTTACTGTTAAAATGAATGGAAAGCACGAGGTTATTTCCATTGATATCAAACCCGAAATCGTAGATCCCGACGATATAGAAACGCTTTCCGATATTTTGGTTGCCGCTGTAAACGAGGCGGTCAAGCGCGTTGACGAAACGGCGGAAGAAGAAATGAAAAAGATTACGGGCAATGTGAATATGCCTCCGATGTTCTGATATGGCTGATTATATTGAATCATTGCAAAATTTGGCAGAGCAATTCGGAAAGTTGCCCGGCATAGGCAGAAAAACCGCGATGCGTCTTGCTTTTTCAGTTCTTGAGCTTTCGGATGAGGAAGCGTCTGAATTTTCAAATGCAATTACCGATGCGAAAAATAAAATTCATCTTTGCCCTATATGCCAAAATTTTACCGACAGAGATGTTTGTCATATCTGTTCAAATTCTCAGCGTGACAAGACTACGATTTGCGTTGTTGAGGATGTGAAAACGCTTATGTCATTTGAAAAGGTAAGGGAATACAGGGGGCTTTATCATGTTTTGCACGGTGTTATTTCTCCCGTCAACGGAGTGACACCCGACAAGCTCAAGCTTAAAGAACTGCTTGAACGCCTTAACAGTTCAGAGGTAAGCGAGATAATTGTCGCGACTAATCCCACAGTCGAGGGAGAGGCGACAGCGATGTATATTTCGCGCTTGCTTAAGCCGCTTGGAATCAAGGTCACTCGCCTTGCATACGGCGTGCCTGTCGGTTCGGATATTGAATATGCAGACGAGGTCACGCTATATCGTGCTATCGAAGGCAGACGTGATTTTTGACCTCATATTTTAAAACTCCTCCTACACATTTACGTGTCGGAGGAGTTTTTTTATTCTTTTTCTTCGGAGAAGGTTTCGACAAAGCTGTCGTAGTAATGCTCCTGAAATTCTATTGCCTTTGCTATTTCTTCCTTTGTGAAATTTGTTCCGTCGGGTGCGACGCAAAGCTTATCCTCAACGTCGTTGCGGCGGTGAACTATGGCTATCACTCTGCCGCAAAATTCTTCTACGGGCTTGCTTTCGCCCAAAAAATATACGTCGAATTCCTCTCCGTCGGGAGAAAAAACGCCTTCTATATAACCGTAATTTATGGGGTATAAAAGCCCCGGATGCTTAGGATGCTCGGTTCCGATAGGACGGTCGGTCTTTGCTTTTATATGTCTTCCGAGAAAATAATATGCCAATGCTTTTCTTGCGCCGAGAGCTTGGTTTTCGAATTTTTTCGTGCAGCTTTTACAAGAGTGTTGTTGACACCCATCACATATGAAATTTTT
>JAZNBI010000104.1:0-10402 GCA_045586995.1 Eubacteriales bacterium
TATTTTGGTTTTAAAGACGATATCAACGAAGCGGTAAAAAATATTTCCGAACAATCCTCGGCGGGCGGGGGAGATTATCCCGAAGCCGTGCATACCGCTTTGGATAATGCGATAAACGGACATGCTTGGAGTGAGGATGTCGGAACTGTAAAACTTATGTTTTTGGTTTTGGATGCTCCTCCGCACGATGATAATAAGGTTAAATCTTCTATATATTCTTCGATAATATCTGCGGCGAAAAAGGGAATCAGAATTATTCCCGTTGCCTCGAGCGGCGTAGATATAACCACGGAAATTCTTTGCAGAAGTATGGCTATACTTACGGGTGGAACGTATACATTTCTAACGAATGACAGCGGAATAGGAGGCGACCATCTTGTGCCGTCTGTAAGCTCATATCAGGTGGAAAAGCTAAACGACCTTATGATCAGAATTATAAGCGAATATTGCGCTTGACAAGTTAAAATCAAGGCACCGTCTTTTAACGGTGCCTTGATTTTAACTCATTTTTGAATAAAGAAAAGTGTTCCAACATCATATAGATTTTCGTCAGACAAGGATATGGGAGTTTTTTTGTGGGATTTACAGAATGCAAAAATTTTTTCTCCGTCAGGGTGAGAAAAAAGATCTCCACAGAAGAAGATTCTATCTGTACCATTATCAATGCCTGAAGCACCGCCTATAAATCCGTGTGTGTAGCCGTGAAGCCCTATATATCCTTCCGAAATTTTCAAAACATCAATTCCGAATCTGCAAGCCGCTGCGGCAATAGCGGGATCGGAGGTTACTATTGCATTGTTTGATACTATGCAGGTTGAACATTTAGCATACCCTTGCTTAACATTTATTTGAGTCAGCATATTTGATTTTGAATATTCGGAAATGTACGCAGAAGTGTATTTTGTATTTCCGATAATAAAATTTCCAACCTTTGCAGAGTTAAAAAGTATATCGTTAGGATAATCCTTGCCGATCGGTTCATCCGATAATATTAATTTAAGTGAAGTCGATGCTTTAATATATTCTATTTCGTCGCGCGCTATGTTGAAATATTCTTTATGGCATATCATAATGTCATCATTTATAAAAAGCAACATATCGGGATGCGATGCAACAGGGGAGGCGAGCTTTTCAAACGGCGGCAATCTGACAATATCAAAGCCAAGATTTGCAAGCTCAGAGGCGGCTTTTTTGGGAATCCTGCAGTCTGTGATGACTATCGTGTCGTTCATAATACCTTTATAACTCCTTTCGCATAATAAAAAACAGTCCTGCGAGGCAGACATAACGATAACCAAAGGTTTATCGAAATGAATAACCGAAAGGCAAGACTGTTTTTAAGTAAAAACCGAACATAGAATATCGGTTACGCACGGGAAACTTTACCCGAACGCAGGCAACGAGAACATACCGAAACAGTTTGGGGTGCACCGTCCACTATTGCTCTGACTTTACGTATGTTGGGCTTCCAAGTTCTATTTGTTTTACGATGAGAGTGAGAAACATTGTTTCCAAAAACAACGCCCTTTCCGCAAACACTGCATTTTGCCATACCTGACACCTCCTATATGCACATAAAAGTACAAATATATTTTAAATAATTTTTACCCACAACAACGCTAATTATAACACAACTAAAATCAAAATGCAATACTTTTTTTAATATTTACAAAAAAAATATTACAATTAACAGTATATGACGTCAAAAAAGTCGATTTTTAAAATTTGTATTTACAAAATGCGATAAATGTTGTAAAATAATACTTAAAGAAAATCCGGAAGGTATGATATATATGAGGAACGGTCAAACAGCAGATATATTGCGACCTCGTTCGTTTGATGAGATTGTAGGTCAAGAGCATCTTTTTGGCAAAAACGGAGTTGTCAGAAGAATGGTCGAGAACAATAGAATTACAAATATGATTTTCTACGGACCTCCCGGAACAGGAAAGACGACCACTGCGGCAATAATTGCGCAGGAGTCGGGAATGGCCTTTCACCGTATTAATGCTACAAATGCCTCGCTTTCCGACGTAAAGGATATTATTGCGCAAACAAACAATGTTTTCGGCTCCGGCGGAATCCTGCTCTATATCGACGAGATACAGTATTTTAACCGTAAGCAACAACAGGTTCTGCTTGAATATATCGAGGATGGCAGAGTTACGTTGATTGCTTCAACCACCGAAAATCCTCATTTTTATGTTTATAATGCTATTATTTCACGTTCGTCGCTGTTTGAATTTAAAAAGGTTTCGCCCGAGGCGACAATTCCTGCGCTGATTCGAGCGTTGGATTATTTAAACGGCGATATTTCCGACACGGAAAAAAAGAGTGCCGATAAAGAAGTGCTTCGATATATTGCTTCGTGCTCAGGCGGAGATGTAAGGCACTCCATCATACTTTTGGAAAATGCCTTTTACGCTTCCGAAAAAGAAATAACCCGTGAAGCAGTGAACAGCTTTAATGTTCGCATAGGTAATTTTGACGATGATACACACTATGATTTGCTGTCTGCACTTCAAAAATCGATCAGGGGCTCTGATCCGGATGCGACAGTGTTTTATCTTGCAAAGCTGTTGTCTTTAGGCGAGCTGCTTTCTGTTTGCCGACGGTTGCAGGTGATTGCTTCAGAGGATATCGGGCTTGCGTATCCGATGGCGGCTGCTATAACACGATCCTGCTGCGAATCGGCAAAGGAGCTCGGAATGCCGGAGGCAAAAATCCCTCTTGCAAACGCTGCAATAATGTTAGCCACCGCACCTAAATCAAACTCTGCTTATTTGGCACTTGCGGCAGCCGAGAGTGATATTGAAGCAGGCAAAGGGACGGAAATTCCACCCCATCTTAGGAGCCCGCTTTTTAAGGGATATAAATATCCTCATGATTATCCCTTCCACTATGTTGAACAACAGTATTTGCCAAACGATTTGAAAAAATGCAAATATTATAATTTTGGAGAAAATAAGACGGAATCTGCGGCTCGTGCATATTCGGAAAGTATAAAATCGAATAAAAGGGACGGAAAAAAAACATGAGTAAAAAAAGGGTCTTGGTAGTAAGCTCCGCAAATATGGACTTCGTTATGCCAATGCACAGATGTCCTGTGTCGGGGCAAACCGTGCTTGAAAATCGTCGATATAAATATATTCCGGGAGGAAAGGGAGCTAATTCTGCGTTAGCGCTTTCGCGACTTGGGGGAGATTGCGTGTTTTGTGCAAAGCTCGGCATGGATATTAACGGCGAAATATTAAAGGCGCTCTACGATAAGGAAGGAATAGATACAAGATTTATTTCTTTTGATGACAAAGCTCCGACGGGACTTGCCGCAATTATGGTAGAGGATAGCGGTGCTAACCGTATTGTTATTTATCCCGGGGCAAATTCTAAAATAACAGAGTGTGATATTGAAAATGCACTTACTTGCTATCCCGACGCACTTTTTATGCAGTGTGAAATACCTGCCGAAATTATAATAAAAGCAGCTAATATGGCATCGGATAAAAACATACCGATATTTATTGATGCAGGTCCTGCGGATAAAAATTTTCCGCTTGAAAAATTGCCCTATGTTACTGTTTTTTCTCCCAATGAAATTGAAACCGAAATCTTTACGGGCATTTCTCCGAGCAATCCCGAAAATTGCCTTCGCGCAGCCATTGCGCTTTCAAAAAGAGTTAAATCCAAATATTACGTTATAAAGCTCGGAGAACGCGGTGTCTATATTTATGACGGAAAATATTATTTTTGCTTGCCCTCTTACGATGTTGAGGCAGTTGATACAACCGCAGCGGGAGATGCGTTTACAGCCGCATTGACCCTTGAATATTTGCGCACAAGAGATATTGAACGCGCGGGTAAATTCGCAAACGCGGTTGGCGCGTTGACAGTAAGTAAATTTGGTGCAAGTTCATCTCTTCCCACAGATAAAGAGGTTTGCGAGTTTATAAGAAATAATAATATAATTATCTGAAAATGATATAAGGATGTGTTTTTCTAAAAAACAATAAAAATGCTTATCATACCCAAAAGTATGATAAGCATTTTTGTTTATTCGTCTTCGCCGTCGGTTTCCTGCTTGTTAACAAGCACCGAGAGCTTTGTAATTCTCATATCGAGCATTTCGGTAACGATAATATAAAGATTATGGAAATTAAAGCTGTCACCCACGTGAGGGTCGGAATCGAGCATTTCTACAGCCCATCCGCCGACAGTGGAGTATTCGCTTTCAAAGTCGGTAACGGTGACATCGATTTTTCCGAAGAAGTCGTCAATGTTCATATCACCGATAACTTCATAAGTGGTTTCGCCTGTTTGAATAATTTCGCGGATAATATCATCGCTTTCATCCCAAATGTCACCGACAAGCTCCTCGAGAATATCTTCCATTGTGACAATTCCCATAGTTCCGCCGAATTCGTCTATGATGACCGCAAGATGCATTTTCTTTTCTCTCATTACAGAAAGCGCATCGGGCAACCTCATCGTTTTGTGAATAAAGCAGGGGGGAATAAGCAACGGTCGAATGTCAAATTCACGATTTTCTTCGGCATCTATATCGTCGGTTGCGGCTTTATAGAAATGATTGAGGTAGAGAATACCTATAATATTATCGATGCTATTCTCATATACGGGAATACGCGAGAATTTTGAATCGGAAATAATTTTGAATTTGGATTCCCAATCGTCATCAATGTCTATAAATGTAACGTCTATTCTGGGAGTCATTATTTCTTGTACCGTGGTGTCAGGAAATTCGAGCGTTGATTGAAGCAGCTCGCTCTTGTCCTCATCGATTATGCCTTCTTCTTCGACAGTGTCGATGATGGTTGAAAGCTCGTCACCGGTGACGGTGGGAGCATCTTCCTTTTGGTCCTTACCCCAAATAAATCTGAATAAGCTTACAACGGATATTACAATTATTGAAATCGGGAACAAAATAATTGTAAATATTTTAACGGGGACAGAGAAATATTTTACCGCATTATCGGAATTTTCTTTAAAAACGATTTTTGGAACTATTTCGCAGAAAATAAGCACTATTAAGGTCATAATGAAGGTTGGCAAAAACGACTCGAGAAAATCGCTCTTTATATTTGCGCTAACCAAATAACCTATAATTAACGTCGTTGCGCAAGATGTAGCGGCAGTATTTGCCAAATTGTTACCTATTAGTATAGCCGAAAGGGAAGCGGCAAAATTTTCACTGATGGAATATGCGAGCTTTGCGCCCTTTTCTCCGGCTTCTGCAGATTTTTTTAATCTGAGCTTGTTTACGGAATTGAATGAGATCTCCGCGCCCGCAAAAAACGCGGCGAACGCGAGCATTATAATTATTATCAGATATTGTAAAGCATCATTCATTTGGAATTTCCTCCTTTATAGGAGCAGAATGCTGTTCGTCAATATCGGAATTGATTTTAACAGTAATTCTCGTGATGCGGTGGTCTTTTATTTCCTCAACACTTATCGAAAGATTTTGATAATCAAAGCTTTCTTCTTCTTCGGGAAAATGCCCGAAGGTTTCAATTATCCAAGAAATAATAGGTCGCGAGAAGGTGGGAGAGTCATCGCACTCCACTCCCATTTTTGAGAATGCATCTTTGACCGTTAAACGAGTATCGATGCTGAACTTGTTTCCGCCAAGCTTAACAAAATCATTGTCAACCACGTCGTCCTCATCCCATATTTCACCGACAAGCTCCTCAAGAAAGTCCTCTATGGTAACAAGACCATAGGTTTTCTTTTCCTCCGAAGCTACAACGGCAATATAATTTTTCTGTTGACGCATCTTCGTAAGCAGAGCATCTATATTTTCATCAGGAGATACAAAAAACGGTTCAGAGAGTATCGAGCGAACATCAAAATCGCGTGATTTTAAATATTCTCTTATAAAAACACGTATTTGAAGTATGCCGACAATGTTATCAAGATCTCCCGAATATACCAAAAGGCGAGAATGATTTGAATTGCGTATGAATGAAAGTATCTCGTCATTCGGCGTGGAAATATCGACTCCTGAAATATCTGCACGCATAGTCATAACATCCTTAACCGTCGTTTCGGAAAAGTCAAGCGCGGATTTAAAGAGGTCGCTTTGTTCTTCGTCCATTACGCCTTCTTCTTCAATCGTTTCGATTATATCGTAAAGCTCCTCCTCTGTAATTGAGGGAGCAGAATCCTTTACAAAAAGTTTTGTAAAGAAGTTGGTTATATATCCCAACAATAAGGCAATAGGGTGACAGATCTTCATCATTGCCTTAAGAGAGCCGGCAAATAAAAGCGCCATGGTTTCGCTGCGGTCGCTTGCGAGCGTCTTTGGAATCATTTCGCCAAAGAAAAAGATGACCGCAGTGGTAATCAAAGTAGAATATAGCGTGGCAACATCCATTCCCCAATTGTCAACGGCATAGACCGTTGCAACAGATGCGGCGGCAATATTTACAATATTATTACCGATAAGTAATGTTGTAAGAGCCTTTTCAAAGTTGTTGGAAATATAGAGCGCATTTTTAGCGCGCTTGTTTCCGGCTTCTGCCATTGATTTTACTCTTATTTTGTTCATTGAAGAGAATGCGCTTTCGGTGCATGAAAAATATGCACTTAAAATAACGCATACAATAAAGACCGCGATTAGCATCGACTATCACCGTCCATTTTAAACTACCATCTCCGTTTCAAAAAATATATAGTACATATTATTATATCTTTAATTGCAACAAAAGTCAATCGCGATTAAAAGATTTTGCGAGCACTTTTGAAATGGCAAAATCGATTTTAGACGTTTAAATTGATTTGTGTATATAAAATCTCGTTAATTCGCTTAATATCTTTCAAAATCAAGGATATTTGAATTTATGCAAAAGCTTTTCTTTTTTAGTTATACGAGAAAAACAAAAAAGTATGAAAATGGTTATCATAAACAGTAATTTGTGTTTGAAGTTAAATTTAACTAAAAATCTACTTTGTTGATTTTCGGTGTTGCAAACTGATTTAAAGTGTGGTATAATCAATAAGATAATTTTTATATGTCACGGAGGACTTTATGAAAAAATACTTTTTTTCATCCGATATACTTATGCCGGATTTTGATAAATACAGCGGCGATAAATGGGCGGTAATTGCTTGCGACCAATTCACAAGCGAACCGGAATATTGGAACAATTGCAGAGAGTTTGTTGGCGATGCGCCTTCAACGTTGAATATAATTTTGCCCGAGGCATATCTTGACGAATCCGAAGAGCGTATTCCTCAGATAAATGCGACCATGGAAGGTTATTTGAAGGACGTTTTGGTTGCTCACAAAAATTCTATGATATATCTTGAGCGTGTTCAATCGGACGGCGCGATAAGACGGGGGATAGTAGGTATGATAGACCTCGAAGAATATGATTACAATCGTGGCTCAACTTCGTTGACACGAGCTACCGAGGGAACGGTTCTCGAAAGAATACCGCCGCGCGTTAAGGTGAGAAAAAACGCCTCGCTCGAATCTCCACACATTATGCTTTTGATTGATGACCCTCAAAAAACAGTTATCGAACCCATAGCAAAAAGGGCTTCGGAGCTTGAAACGGCTTATGAATTTGATTTGATGCTTAACGGTGGACACGTACATGGAAGATTTATCGATGATGACGGCGTATCTGAAATAAATTCGGCACTTGAAGCACTTGCTTCTTTAGATTCGCAAAAAAACAAATACGGACTTGACAATATATCGCCTCTTTTGTTTGCCGTCGGAGATGGTAATCACTCACTTGCTACTGCAAAAGCAATATACGCCGAGTTAAAGCAAACAATGGGTGATGATGCAATGTCACACCCCGCAAGATATGCGCTTGTCGAGCTTGTAAATCTTCACGACGATTCCTTGCAGTTTGAGCCGATATACAGATTGCTGGTTGATGTTGATCCTAAAGAGGTGCTTGACGCTTTGCGAGAATATGCATCGCGGCTTTCGGGTGATCAAGAGGCGCAAAAGGTTACATATTTTACTAAAAGCGAGAGTGGAGAAGTGGTGTTTGAGCATCCGTCGAGTCAATTGACGGTTGGAACGCTTCAGAATTTTATGGATGAGTATGTAAAGCAAAATCCAAACGCAAAGCTTGACTTTATTCACGGAGAGCAATCTTTAAAAACGCTTGCGACAAAATCCGAAAACAGTATTGGATTTATTTTCGACGGAATGTCAAAGAACCAGCTTTTTAAAACCGTTATTTGCGACGGAGCGCTTCCGAGAAAAACATTTTCAATGGGACACGCCGAAGACAAACGCTATTACATTGAGTGCAGAAAAATAAAATAATTATATACGTATCAGGCGTCGCGATAAATGATTGCGACGCCTGATTGCTTTTGAAAATCAGAAGATCAGCGTTTTTGTTATTTATAAATCATAAAAATCAAATAAATTGTAAAAAATGCATCTATAAATCGTTGAAAATCACAAAAAATGTTTGACAAATTTGTATACATATAGTATAATATTATTTACATTACCCTCGTTATAAATTTTTTTTGGAGTGTAATCAATGCCAAGATTTTTTGTTAAACCCTCACAGATTGAGGCCGATAAGGTTGTTATTTGCGGCGATGATGCACATCACATTTCGCGCTCCTTGCGTATGGCTGTAGGGGAGCATATTACCGTGTGTGATATGTCGGGCTTTGAATATGATTGCGTACTCGAGAATTTTTTGGTTCAGAGCGTTGAAGCACGTATTTTGAAAACCGTTAAAATAAATTCCGAACCGCCGTATAAGGCACATCTTTTTCAAGCTTTACCCAAGGGGGACAAGCTTGATTTCGTTATACAGAAGTCTGTCGAATGCGGAGTGTTTGATATAACGCCTTTTGAAAGCGCAAACTGCATTGTTAAATCAAAGGATTCAACCGAAAAGAGAAAGACCGAACGCCGTCAAAAAATTGCGTTTGAGGCGGCAAAACAATGCGGCAGAGGAATTATTCCGATTGTTAATGATGTGATTTCGTTTGGCGAAATGCTTAAAAAGGCACTTTTATCCGACGTTGTGATTTTTTGTTATGAAGGTGAAGAAACTCAAACTCTTAAAAGCTTTTTGCAAAATGAAAAGAGTTTATACGGCCAAAAAATGTCGGATATAGCTATTATAATCGGAAGCGAAGGCGGATTTTCTCAAAAAGAGGTTTTGGAAGCAGAAGCGCTCGGAATAAAGACTGTTGGGCTTGGCAAGAGGATTTTGCGAACCGAAACCGCCTCGGCATTTGTTTTAAGCTGTCTTGTTTATGAGCTTGAATTTTAGAAATTTGTTGTATATTTTTACAATTTGATATATGGATATAAAGCACTTTTTATAAAAAAAAAGTCATTTTTTATAAAAAATATAAAAAAAACTATTGAAAAATCACAAAAAATGTTGTAAACTATATTTATTGTTAAACAAAAAATAATTATTTTAATGATGTGAGGGAAATTATGTCAAACAGATTGTTTCAAACTGTTATTCATCAAATGAAGGATGCAGTTGACCGTGTAATTGGCGTTATAGATGAAAACGGTGTTATTATTTCGTGTTCGGACCTTAGTAAAATCGGAGATATAAAGCAGGGAATAAGAGATGAGTTGGCATATACAACAAATATCATCGTTACCGGCGGCTATACTTATAGGTCTATATCTACCGGTACTAAAGCCGAATATGTTGTCTTTATAGAGGGCGAGGATAAAATGGCTGAGAAGTTTTCGAAGCTACTTGCAATTTCTCTCGGCAACATCAAAAACCTCTATGACGAAAAATATGATAAGGGCTCGTTTATCAAAAATATCATTCTGGATAACATTCTTCCGAGCGATATATATATAAAGAGCAAGGAGCTTCATTTTAACACCGAAGAGGTTCGTATCGTATTCTTGATAAAGTTCTTCAGCAAGACCGATATGATGCCGTTTGAAATGCTGCAGAATATGTTCCCGGATAAATCCAAGGATTATGTTATCAGCGTAGGCGAGCATGACATAGTGCTTGTAAAGGATATAAAACCCGGAACCGATTCGAAGGAAATCGAAAAGATCGCCACAAATATTGCCGATACGCTCAGCACCGAATTCTATACAAAGGTTACGATTGGTATATCTACCGCGGTTGATAATATTAAAGACCTTGCACGCGCGTATAAAGAAGCTCAGGTGGCGCTTGAAGTCGGAAAGGTGTTTGAAACCGAGAAGCACATCATCAGTTATGAAAATCTCGGTATAGGACGGCTTATTTATCAGCTTCCTACTACGCTTTGCGAGATGTTTTTACAGGAGGTTTTCAAAAAAGGAAACTTGGAATCCCTCGACAGAGAAACGCTTATGACAATTCAGTGCTTCTTTGAAAACAACTTGAATGTTTCCGAAACATCAAGAAAGCTTTTTGTT
>JAZNBI010000105.1:0-11519 GCA_045586995.1 Eubacteriales bacterium
ACCGAGCTGAGTATCATTATAGTATTCATAAGCGCCGAGCTGCCGTTTGAAGCTTTACCGTCTGTTTTTTCGCTTTCGGCAGAATTTTGTTCTTGTGTACTTTCCTCGCCGCTCATATCATCAAGTCCTGCTATCTCGGCAGAGCGCATGAGAGTTTTATATCCCGACACCATTGAATCAACGAAGTTAAAAACACCGCGAACCAACGGAAGCTTGAAAAATTTTGAGCGCGTTGATGATTTGGTTTCCCATTCCTCGACAACTATTTCGCCTTTAGGATTTCTGACTGCCATTGCCGATTTTTTAGGCCCTCTCATCATAATACCCTCTATGAGTGCCATTCCTCCGATAGAGGTCTTTTTGTTTATATTACAAGATTTTTTTGTGCTTTTATCCAATTAAATATCCTCCGTTCGCGGTAAATAATATATTTGTGTCTTAATTATTATAAAACATATATGTGAAAACAATGTGAATTTTTCAAAAATCTTAAAACGGCTAACGTTTTTAATCGGTAGCCGTTTTAAAATTTTAATTTCAGTTGTCGAATTTCATTTTTATCTGACCGCCAAGTTCTTCTTTATGCTTGTCGAGAAGGTTGTGAATACGCTTAACGGGGTCTAACAATTCGCTGATGGTTTTGTCGTGGTTTATAGTATCTATAATATACGCGATATATTTGCACATATTGACCTCAACATACCACGGTCTTGAAGCCAAGCCCTCTCTGCGGTATACTAGGTTGGTTGTGAAAATCTTGTCGATAAGCTTATCGTTATATGCTTTGTCGAACTTTTCAAGTCCGTTTGTAAACAAACCGAAGGTTGCAAAATTGAAAATACGCTTTGCGCCTTTTTCTTTGAGCTTTGCGGCAACGTCAAGCAACGACTCGCCCGATGAGATCATATCGTCGACAATGATAACGTCCTTTCCGGTGAGGTCTGTTCCGAGGTATTCGTGAGCTATGATGGGATTTCTGCCGTTTACGACAATAGAATAATTGCGGCGTTTATAGAACATACCGACGTCAAGTCCGAGAACCGAGGAATAGTACATACAACGTCCCATCGCTCCCTCGTCGGGGGAGATTATCATAAGCGAATCCTTGTCAATAACGATATCGGGAACCGCTTTGACAAGCGCCTTAACCATTTGGTATGTAGGTCTGACGTCATCAAAACCGGTAAGCGGGATGGCATTTTGAACGCGAGGGTCGTGAGCGTCGAACGTAATTATGTTGGAAACGCCCATTTTTTCAAGTTCTTGAAGCATAAGAGCACAGTCGAGCGATTCACGCGAGGAACGCTTATGCTGTCTGCCTTCGTAAAGCATAGGCATAATAACAGTAACGCGTCTTGCTTTACCCGCTATAGCGGATATAACTCTTTTAAGGTCGGCATAATGGTCATCAGGACTCATAGGAACTTGATTGCCGTACATTTTATAAGTTACGCCGTAGTTGAAAACGTCGCAAATGATATATACGTCGTGACCTCTGAGTGATTGATTTATAATACCCTTTGCTTCTCCTGTGCCAAAGCGCGGACAATCTGCGGTAATCAAAAACGAATCTTCAGCGCCGTTGTTTCTCCAATCCTTGAGGAAATAATCTACCTGTGCGGCAAATTGCTCGCAGCCCTTCATACCTATGACGCTAAGCTCGCCAAAAAGTGAATCCTTCATAATGCCCTCCACGATTATATGATTTTAAATATAATTTTGCCGAAGCTTGTCCGACATTTAGTATCCGAGTGTAATTATAACACAAATTTTTATATTTGAAAAGATATTTTATACTTTTATTTACAATTTGTTGATTTAAATATTTTTTTCTGTTTAAATGTCGAAAAATTAATCAATTTGTGAAATTTATTTAAGCTCGACAACGGTTACGCCGCCATCTCCTTCGCCGTATTGTCCTATTCGGAAGGATGCGATGCGTTTGTCACCCTTGAGTGATTTCCAAAGCGCGTTTTTGAGAGCTCCCGTTCCTTTTCCGTGGATCAAGCGTACCGAGTGTATACCTGCTACCGTTGCCTCGTCCAAATATTTATCAACCGCAAAATATGCCTCGTCGCCGTTCATTCCGCGCAGGTCGATCTCCGGCTTAAAGTCGCGGCTGACCGAAATGCGATAAGAGGAAGCAGAGTGCTTCTTTTCGGATCTGTCGGTAACGGTAACGTCTTTTTCGATAAGCTGAAGATTTGAAAGCTTTGTTTTAGTGGTGATGATGCCTGCACGCACCGTAACGTTCCCGCTTTTATCTGGTAAATCAACGACGACTCCGTTTTTGTCTATATTTACGATATACACCTCATCGCCCTTACGAAGCGGGCGGGGGAGCTTGTAATTCTTAATCGTTTTTTCGTCGACGGGATTGAATTTATCCTCGTTGTTTCTGAGATGCTCACGAATTTCGCGTCTTGCGCGGTCAAGCTCCTTGCCGAGATTTTCACTTTCTCGCTGCTTGCGAACCGAGTCGAGTTGAGCAAGTATAAAATCGCTTGATGCTTTTGCACTTTCAACCATAGCGGCGGCCTTTGTTTTGGCACTTTCAAGCTCTTTTTCGGCATTTTTAAGCTTCTCCTTGATAATTTTTTCGGAATCTGCTTTAAACTGCTCGTATTCGATACGCATTTTTTCGGCAACGGCGCGGTTTTTATCCATTTCAAAGCGGCTGGCTTCAAGCTTTTCAATTACGTCTTCAAATTTTTTATTATCTGCGCTAACGTAAAATTTCGCCCGTTCAATAATATTCTCAGGAAGTCCGAGCTTTGATGAAATTGCAAATGCATTGGATTTTCCGGGAGTGCCTATTATGAGCTTGTAGGTTGGCTTTAACGTGTTTATATCAAATTCGCAGGAAGCGTTTAGCACACCGTCGGTCTCAAGTGCATAGGATTTAAGCTCCGCATAGTGTGTCGTCGCGGCGCATATTGCTCCCGAAGCGCGAACCGCTTCGATTATGGCTATCGCCAGGCCCGCGCCTTCTATCGGGTCGGTACCGACTCCAAGCTCGTCAAACAATACGAGCGAATGTGAAGTAAGGTTATTTACTATTGAAACGGTGTTGACCATATGCGCGCTAAAGGTCGAGAGCGATTGCTCGATGCTTTGGTCATCGCCTATATCTGCCAAAACATTATCGAAAATACAGAGCTCAGAGCCAAGGGCGGCGGGAATGTGAAGCCCCGCTTGCGCCATCAGCGAAAACAGACCGAGCGTTTTAAGAGAAACGGTTTTTCCGCCGGTATTGGGACCTGTTATAATAAGTGTGTCATATCCGTCACCTATTGAAATATCTATGGCAACGACACGTTCCTTATCTATAAGAGGGTGTCTTGCTTTATTTAATCTGATAATGCGTTTTTCCGATATCAGCGGTTCGCAAGCATCAAGACGCTTGGAAAATTCGGCACGCGCAAAGATAAAGGAGAGCTGAACAATATTTTTATAATTCAAGCAAAGCTCGTCGGACATTGCCGAAACGTCGGATGAAAGCTCAAACAGAATTTTGTCTATTTCGTGTTGTTCCTTGGATTCGAGCATACGAAGCTCGTTGTTTGCATCGATTACCGCCATCGGCTCTATGAATATGGTAGCTCCCGACGAGGACGTGTCATGTATCAATCCGCTTAGCTCATTTTTATACTCGGATTTTACGGGAATGACATACCTGCCGTTACGCATGGTTACTATATTTTCCTGCAGATATTTTGAATATGAGGAGCCGTTGACGTATTTTTGCAGAGTTTCCTTGATTCTGTTATTTGTATCGCGCATTTTCCGTCTTATATTTGCGAGTTCGGGGCTTGCCTCATCTGCGATCATATCAACCGATATAATTGAGCGCGAAATTTTTTCCTCAAGCTTGCGATTTATAAAGAGCCGTTCGAAAATTTCGTCAACGTGTGTGTCAAAAAGCTTGTTGACGTGTATATAGTCAAGCAACATACGCGAGGTGCGGAGGACGTTTGCCACGTTTAAAAGCTCCTCGGTAGTGAGCTGCGCGCCCTTGTCGGCGCGGTCGCACGCGGGGATAATATCCTTAACCATACCGAAGGAGGGCATTCCTTTGGTTTCATAAAGCTTTTTAGCGTCGCTTGTAAGTGCAAGCTCGCGCTTTATTTTATCTATGTCGCAGGACGGCTCAAGCAAAAGCGCTTCTTCCTTTGCGCCATCGGTAGATGCGCATGAAGCGAGCATTTCGCGAATTTTATTAAATTCAAGGGTTGTAAGCGTTTTTTTTGTTATCATTCGGCAGCTCCGCTTCATTAAATTCATTAAAGTTTTATCGATATAATTATACCCCAAAATCCGGTTGTTGTCAACACAATGCAAAAGTGATATTGCTCTGAACTCGGGACTGTTATCTTCAACGGATAATCAGGCAAACAGAGTAGGGCGTTGTGTCCTTTCAAACACAACGCCCTACTGCAATTACCGTTATCATCCCGTATAATCTTCGATCAGAGCAAAAAGCTCTCTGCGTGAGCATACGCTTATCCCCTCGCTTAAAAGCTCTCGGTCGGTCATAGGCAAGGACACGACATACACATTAATGGTTTCGAGCAGCTTTCCGCTGTTATCGAAGACTCCGATTTTTTTGTCATGCTCGCGCAAAGTAAAGAGCGTCGGTTGTGTGTCATATGCCAAAAATGATAAATCCGAGGAAAATGCCTCAATACGTGCGCGATTTTCGGAAATAAAAAGCTCGCGTCGACTATCGCGCATATCGTGCGAAAATGCGAGTGCGATAACTATTATGCAAATAAACGCGATATATGATGAAAATAAAATGTTTTTGTATTTTTTTCTTCCCAAAATTTCTACCTCTTTTCGCTTTTTCATATTATTTGCCGATATTGGCTAATATATTCCGTCAAAAAAGATAATAATAATGATGGTGCGAACGGCGTGCACATTTAGCGGTAATTTGAACATCATTTACGCCGTTCCGAAATATTGCCCGCAGTTTTTACTGCGGGCAATATTTCGGAGCAAGTGTGGACCGGAAGGAGTGGTATTTTGAAAAAGAAAAGGACGTTATTTGCCGTTTTGCTGACGGTGTTTTTGGTTTTTTCGGTAGCTTTTGTTATTATTATCGGAGCATTTTTTATGTTTGTAAAAAATTACGTTGATACGAGCGCCGATATAGATTTATTTCAGCTTTCGCAAAATGATACGGTAACAAGATTTTATGCTTTTGATTTCGACAGCCGAAGCGAAAGACAAGGCGAGCTTTATGAGCTTGAGGGCGAACAGATACGCAGCTCGTCGCGCAAAATATATAAAACCTTTGATGAGCTTCCCGAAGACCTTATCGATGCCTTTGTCGCCGTTGAGGACAAGCGTTTTTGGGAGCACAACGGAGTTGATTTATACCGAAGCGGTTTTGCCGTGGCAAATTATTTTATTCACTTTAAAAAAAGCTTCGGAGCGTCTACCATAACGCAGCAGCTTGTTAAAAACGTCACGTGCGATGATGACATAAGTATTCGCCGCAAGGTTCAGGAAATGTTTTGGGCGATAGACATTGAAAATAATTTCAGCAAAAAAGAAATTTTGGAGATGTATCTCAATATAATCAATCTTTCGCAGGGCTGCTATGGAGTTGGGGCGGCGGCAAATGCATATTTTTCCAAGGACGTAAGCGAGCTCAGCTTGCTCGAATGTGCGGCTATTGCGGCTATTACCAACAGTCCGTCGTATTACGATCCCATACGGCATCCCGAAAATAATCTTCAGCGCAGAAATCTCATTCTTTCATTAATGTTGGAGCAGGATTATATAAGCCAAGCCGAATTTGATGAGTGCTATAATGCAACGCTTATACTTAATCCCGATGACAGCGGCGACACGGAAAATATCAATTCTTGGTATATTGATATGGTTATTGAGGACGTAATCACCGACCTTCAAAGCGAATATGGTTATTCGCGCTCGGCGGCAAGTCAGCTTATATATACGGGTGGGCTTAAAATCTATACGGCTATGGATGAAAGAATTCAAAAGCTGCTGGATGATTATTATGCCCAAGCAGAGCGTTTTGAAGCGAGCGGCTTGCAATCCTCTATGATTATAATAGAGCCGAGCACAGGGGATATTTTGGGCGTTGTGGGAGCGCTCGGAGCAAAAAACGCAAACAGAATTCAAAATTACGCGACCGACACATTGCGCCCATCGGGCTCAGTAATAAAGCCGCTTTCGGTATACGCTCTCGCGCTCGAAAAAAATCTTATAACCTGGGCGAGTGTTTATGATGACGTACCGATTTCCTTTAAAGAAAAGGCCGCGACAAATGAAAGCGAAAAAAAGGAATATACACCGTGGCCGTTAAATGCCGACGGAATATATTCGGGACTGTGCGATATAGAAAAGGCCATATCCGATTCGGTCAATACGGTTGCGGTAAAGATACTTTCGGAGATAGGAACGGAGCAGGCGTTTGATTTTTTGAAAAACACGCTTGGAATGGAGAGCTTGTTGGAGAGCAAAACTCTTTCAGACGGAAGCATAATAAGCGATAAAGGGCTTGCCGCATTGGCACTCGGGCAGATGAATTACGGCATAACCGTGCGTGAGATCACCGCCGCATATACCGCACTGGCAAACGCGGGGGAATATTGCAAAGCGCGTTCATATTACAAGGTTACCGATAGCAGAGGAAAAATTTTACTTTCGAATGACGATGAAAGCCGCCGCGCCATAAGCGCTGAAAATGCCTCGATAATGACAAAGCTTTTGCAAAGGGTGGTATCGGACGGCACTGCGAGTAAGATTACGCTTGACCAATACGTTGAGTGCGCGGGAAAGACCGGAACAACTCAAAACAACTGCGACAAGTGGTTTATAGGATATACGCCTTATTATATCGGCGGAGTTTGGTGCGGATATGATTATCCGTCGCCGATTCCCGCAAAATACAACAATATGTGTATTGACGTGTGGGATGATATTATGAAGATTCTTCACGAGCAATATATAAACGGAGAAGAAGAACCAAAAACCTTTAAAGTCGAGCCGAACGTAGTAAAGTATGAATACTGTGTCGATTCGGGGGACATACCAACGCCTGCGTGTCTTGCGGATGCAAGGTCAAATCGGCGTTCGGTCGGATATTTTGTTCGGGGCACAGAACCGAAGACGCGCTGTAATTGTCATATTTTGGTTGACTATGATTCATCTTGCGGCGGAATCGCAGGGGATGACTGCCCGAGGGAAAACATCATAAAGGTAGGTATGATAAAGGTAGAGAGAGATTTTCCGATCCAGATATACGTCACCGACGCGCAATACGTATGGCGGTATTTGCCGAGCGATGTGTTGCCCGGTGCTACAATGCAAGAGCCGTTTTTCATAAACACGATACCCAAAGACCGTTTTTGCGGAATTTCATACGGTTCGCGGCAGTTTAACTGCTATTGCGTGAGCGATTTTAATTATGTTTCTTGGATATTAAAGCATTCGTCAAAAAAATATTCTTAAAAATTAAAATGCGAATTATATAAAAATTAATTTCATATATTTTTATGAGGTGATTGTTTTGCAAATTCGCAGCTTATTTAAATGTATAAAAGGTATGCGTCGGGATTGTATGGCAATAGGCGCCGCAGCCGCGCTTTTGGTGGCAATAGCGGTTCATCAATGCACAAAAAGTCCACTCGATATAGTTATTTTACTCGAACATCGAATTTCTTTGCCGCCGATTTGGCTTTTGAATATTTTATGGTATGTTTGGTTTGCCTTGCTTGGAGCTACCTGCGGAATCGTTATGTCCTGTGAAAAATATTATTGCCAGACCGAAAAATATAAGGGCGGTATGCTTTTTGTAATAATGCTGACGCTTGAATATCTGTGGTATCCCTTGTTTTTCGGAGGGGCTAAGTTTTTTATTTCGCTTTTGGTTTTGCTTATTTGTTCAATATTTTGCTTTTTGAGCGCGCTCTGCTTTTACCGTGTATATCGAACGGCGGGGATAGTCGTTTTTGTGCATTGCTTGTGGCTCGGATTTGTTTCTTGGATAAATATAATGGCATTTTTTGCAATGTAGTTTAAAAATTAACAAAATATTTATAAAAATAATATCTCATTCTAATTATTTTAACAGTTCTTTTATTGACAATCCGAAAAATATGTTGTATACTTATATACACGTGATTAAGATTTCGGAGGTTTTTCAAATGAAATATTTGAGAATTTTTGTTTTAATGCTTGCATTGTTAATGGTCGTTGGTTGTTTTTCGGGATGCGGTTTAAATAAAAGACCGACCGCGTCGGATATGGACGATGAAAACTTGGAGCCGACGATATATTTGATAGTGGATATTGCTATTAAGGATGCTTCGGGCGCTGAGGCTTTCGGTGAAGAGGAGTATATCTACATTTATACCGAATCGATGGGTAAGCCCTCTCCCCTTGACGTGCTCAAGGATTATTGCTATTGGGAGCTTTCCACAGAAGAAGCACCCGTTGAGGTTATTGTCGACAACGGAATTATTTCCTCGGTAGGAGAGATTGAAGCCGGCACTTATCAACATCCGATACTCAACAAGTCCTACAATACTTTTTGGACATGGAAGGTTAACGGCGTTGAGCTTGAAACGTCTATCTTGGAGTATAAGGATCTAAAGGATTATGATTCACTCGAATTTGCGCTGACATATACGATGTCCGACGCAGATAAAGAGGCACTTAAGAACACAACCCAAAAAGAAACATCAAAAGAACCTTCATCCTTTGAGGGAGAAGAGGAATAATAAATAAAAAACAGGGATTGCCGTTAAAATGTAAATAATGGTGATCCCGTTTTTTATAAACAAAAGTAAACTTTAAAGAGCTCTTTGAGAATTTTACGACCCGCAAAATAACTATGGAGCTGTAATAAATAATGCTTGAAAAAAAGAATGGCTCATACATTCACAAAAATACGTTGAAAAGATCCGAGCATAAAGCGCTGTATCAAGATATACTGTGCGTTTCATATCTTTACAGAGATGCGGTTAAGCTCGTCAAAACATGGTTGAATATATTGTACGATATGTATGAGAAGGAGGACAATCACAATCCTATTCATCATATAGAATACAGAATCAAAACACCCGAAAGCATCATTGGGAAAGCGCTTCGCCGAGGCGTATCACTCGATATTGACAGTATTAGAGAAAAAATATACGATATTGCGGGAATTCGTGTTATCTGTCCTTACGTGGACGACGTTTATCATATAGCAGACGTTTTGCTAAAGGAAACGGATATGAAGGTGCTTAGAACGAAGGATTATATAGCAAACCCCAAGAAAAGCGGATATCGAAGCTTGCATTTGATTTTGCAGGTTCCCGTAAACGTTTCGGCAAGGACGGAATATATTCCGGTGGAAATTCAATTGCGTACGATAGCTATGAATATGTGGGCAAGCTTGGAACACGAAATGCAATATAAAAGCGAGATTTCGGCGCCTACAGATGAAACCGAGAAGCTGCGTCGGTGCTCTGATGCTCTTGCTGAGATTGAGCTTGTTATGCAAAATATGTATCGGGAAAAATTTTCCGAGCAATATCAGAATAAATAACAGTTTAAATAGAAGACCGAAGCAGTCGTAAATGTGTATAACCATTTGCGACTGCTTCGGTCTTAGAGGCGTCAGCGTTTTTTGCACTTTGTTTTCGGATTTGATTTGTGCTTGCGGTCATTTTTCTTTGAGAATTTACCTTTTTGAGAGCGAGGCGCCTCTTTATGCGTGCTTTCCGAGCGTTGCGGATGCACGAGAAAGTCCTTGCCGAAGCCGATAAGATCGGTGCGGTTGCATTTTATAAGCGCTTCTCGGACGAGCTCGGTGTTTTTTGGATTGTTATACTGCAAAAGCGCACGTTGCAAAATCTTATCGTGATAATCGGTTGCCGTATAAACCTTTTTTTCGTTTAACGGGTTTATGCCCGTATAGTACATGACCGTCGATGCCGTACCGGGCGTCGGATAATAATCCTGAACCTGCTCGGGTGTATAGCCGTCTTTTTTTAATTCAAGCGTAAGCCGCAGCGCATCCTCAAGCTTTGAGCCGGGATGGCTTGACATAAGATACGGCACGAGATATTGCTCTTTGCCGAGCTCATTGGTGATTTCAAAAAAACGCTTTCTGAATTTCTCGTAAACTTGATAATGCGGCTTGCCCATACAGTCAAGGACGGTATCCGAGCAATGCTCGGGCGCTACCTTAAGCTGTCCCGACACGTTGTCTCTTACAAGCTTTCTGAAGAAAGAATCGTCTCTATCGCACATAAGATAGTCAAATCGAATTCCTGACCGAACAAAAACTTTTTTGACTCCGGGTATGCTCTCTATCTCCTCAAGAAGTCGTATATACTCGCTGTGATCCACCTTCAAATTTTTACAGGGTGTGGGAGCGAGACATTTGCGGCTGGGGCAAACTCCACTTTTCAGCTGCTTATCGCAGGATGGGTAGCGGAAATTCGCAGTAGGACCGCCAACGTCGTGTATGTAGCCCTTAAAATCAGGCATTGCGGCAATTATCTTTGCCTCCTCCACCACACTTTCTATACTTCTCGACCTTACCGTTCTGCCCTGATGGAAGGCTAACGCGCAGAAATTGCAGGCGCCAAAGCAGCCGCGGTTATGGGTCAGAGAGAATTTGACCTCCTCGATAGCAGGAACACCGCCTTCGGGCTCATACATAGGATGGTATGCGCGCATATAGGGCAGACTGTAAACGTGGTCAAGCTCTTCTCTCTCAAGAGGAGGCATAGGCGGGTTCTGCACCAGCATCTTTCCGTCGTATATCTCGCATATCGCCTGACCGTTTATACTGTCCTGATTCTTATACTGAACGCCAAAAGCCTCCGCATAGGCTCTTTTGTCGGTCTTGAGCAGGTCGTAATCAAAGGTCGCCGCCACGGGATAATGAACCTTATCCTCTATCTTGCAGAGATACACCGTTCCTCTGACGTCGCGTATTTTCTTGATCGGAATACCGCGGTCGAGAAGCTCGGCAATACGAACGAGTATCTTCTCGCCCATTCCGTATGTCAGAATATCGGCGCGGCTGTCCACCAGCACCGAGCGACGCACCTTGTCGTCCCAGTAATCGTAGTGAGCAAAGCGGCGCAAGGACGCCTCAAGTCCGCCCAGAATGATAGGAACGTCGCCGTACGCCTCGCGTATGCGGTTAGAATAGACGATAGTCGCCCTGTCGGGGCGCTTGCCCATCTTGCCGCCTGCGGAATAATAATCATAAGTGCGCTTTTTCTTCGCCGCGGTATAGTGAGCGACCATCGAATCAATATTACCTGCGCTGACTAAAAATCCAAGCCTCGGTCTGCCAAATCGCTTGAAATCCTCACAGCTTTTGTAATCAGGCTGAGCCAGAAACGCTACCTTAAAGCCTTTATCCTCCAGAACGCGGCATATGATCGTCGCGCCAAAGGAGGGGTGATCGACGTAAGCGTCTCCGCAGACGTACACGAAATCCGCCTGCTCCCAGCCTCTTTCCTCCATTTCTGCAA
>JAZNBI010000106.1:0-9886 GCA_045586995.1 Eubacteriales bacterium
TTTTGTAACATTTCAGTATCGGGGGTTGTCGTTCCATTTTCCCATTTTGAAATCACTTGTCTTGAGCAATCTAGTTTCTCAGCAAGAGCTTCTTGGGATAATCCTTGTTTACGGCGCAAGTTATAAAGTTTTTCAGACAGCGTCATAAGGTACCTCCTTACACCATAAGTATAACGGGTTTGATCTTAATAGTCTATACACAGCAGTAAGCAATTCCGCTACAAGCGTTGACATTTAGAAATTTCGTCAAATTCTTATTTACCGTTCTGCTTTATCGAATTAATCCTTTTGTTACTGCGGGAGCAAGCCCCCGCCCTACGATCTTACCAACATTATAACACAAATCGGCAGGGGAAACAATCCTCTGCCGAAATTTGCAATCATCCTTATGAGAACTCTCATAATTCCTGCGGTTTTTACTATCTATAATATACATAATAAACAACAATCGTTCTCTCTACGCCGCCATGCTCAATATCCGGCGCTGTAATAACCACTCCGTCCTTTGAAAGAAGCTCCCATGCTTGCATATCTTCAATTTTACAACGCATAAGAATGTCCGCAGACGCAAATACAAGCAGCTCATCATCGCGTATATTTAATGCGCCCTCACGTCCTATGACCTCGTCGACGTCATCTTTCTTTTCGGTTACATACCGAACATGATGCCCGCAAATCTGCTTTGCCATATCCATTCTGTATCGTTTACTATTCGGATCTTTGCTTTTTGTAAAATGCTCAAATACTTTTTTAAACATTTAGCACCTCATTCAAACCGATTTTTTTAGTATTCTTACCGAGTCAGGCAAAACCGAAATGTTTTCTTGTATTTTTTCATTTGTCATCATATCAATATATATTTCATTTATGGGATAGTTAAAAACAGAATCGCGACGAGATGCAATAACCAAAATTTTATCATTTTGCTTTTCTCTCGAATATGCAATTACACCATTGGAAAGGACTTCCGCATTGAAGTTACCGTCAATGAAAACGCTCTCGGAACGACGAATTTTACCCAAAGTTCTATAATAAGATAAAATTTCTTTATCCTCTTTTCCCCAAGGAAAGGTTCGTCTGCAAAACGGATCTCGGAATCCTTCTATTCCAACCTCGTCTCCATAATATAATGATGGAAATCCATACACGGTATATTGAATAGCGGCTGCGATTTTCAAAAGCTTTACGGCTCTGTTTCTTACATCGCGGTTCATTCTGTATGTTGCGAGCTGTGCGTTTGTAAGCCCTTCAATGTTATCACCCGATAGGACACTTAAAATACGCTCTGTATCATGAGTTCCCAAGACATTCATAAGTGAATTACAAACCGATAGCGGATACGATGAATAAATTTCAACCAAAACATTATATAATGCTTCGGCATCACCGTAAAGCACAAAAGAAAGAATACCGTTGCGTATCGGATAATTCATAACACTATCCAACTGTTCTCCGAGAAAATATTTTCGCCTTTTTCCGTAAGAAACCTTATCTGCGGCGTTTTCCCACACCTCGCCTATAATTGCTGCATCACCTTCAGAATTTTTCTTAACGGTTTTTCTGAAAAGCTCTAAAAACTCATTACTTAATTCATCCGCAACATCGAGTCGCCAACCGCCGATTCCCATTCTTGTATAATTCGAAGCAACACTTTCGTTTCCGACAAAGAAATCAAGACATTCCGAACATTCATGATTGAGTTTAGGCAAAATACTAATTCCCCACCACGACTCATATTCGTTTCCATCATCCTTAAATCGATACCAATTCCTATACGGTGAGTCAACATTAAAATACGCGCCGCAAGAATCATATTTATTATAACGGTTAAAATATTTACTATCGTCGCCGGTATGGTTGAAAACACCGTCAAGAATTATTTTTATTGAAAAGCGTTCTGCTTCTTTTATTAAAGATTTCAATGCATCCTCGCCGCCAAACATTTCATCGACCTTCATATAATCGCCGGTATCGTATTTGTGGTTTGAGAACGCTTTGAATATAGGACTCAGATAAATCACGCTGACTCCGAGTGAATGAAGATATTCAAGCTTTTCGCAAACGCCGAAAAGATTTCCTCCAAAGAACTCATTATTCTTAAGCGGCCCTCCGGGAAATTCAGCAAATTGCGTAATATCCGAATACCAGTTATCATTGAAAACCGCATCTTCTCTTTTTCCAACAGGCCCTTCGCCTTTGCAAAATCGATCAACGAAGATATGGTACATAATCGCGCCTTTCAAAAAATGGGGAGTTTGAAAGCCACGTTCATAAACCAACATCCTGAATTTATTCGCACTGTTTTGAGAAATGCGAAAATCACAATTATTAACCGAATCGGTAAATAATGTAGCGTCCCCTCTCAAAAGCAAAAATTCATAGTAGAAAAGACCGTGTGTTTCATCTTTACAAAGCTCCGCTAAATCAAGAGTGGTTTTATAAATATCAAAACCATTATCGGTAGTGTTAAACTCCAGCGGAATATCAACGTATTCTTCTCCATCACGATTGATTCTTAAAACTACAGCATACGCGCCAAAATTTCTTGAAAAGCGTACTGAAAATTCGAGCAGTGTTCCAAACGCAAAAGCGCCGAATTTTGAAGCATCTTCCTTTTTGCCATTATTTATAATATATTTATCAATACTTATTTTTTCACAACTATGCAAATTATCAAAAAATTTTGAAAACATAAAAGACTCAAATAACCCTCTCGTTTATTTTTCGGAGATGCTTTCAATACCCCAAATGTTTTTGGCATATTCGTTGATACTTCTGTCTGCGGCAAAAAATCCTGCGCCTGCAATATTTACTAACGACATAGAATTCCATTTATCTCTGTTTGAATATATTTTTATCGCTTTTTCGTGTTCAAGATGATAGGAATCAAAATCGGCAAGGCACATATATGGGTCGGCAATTCCGTGCCCTGCAAGCAAATAATTTGCAATGTCTGCAAAGGATTGTCCCGCGAATCCAATATTTAGATAATCTACTATACGCTTTAATTTCTCATTTGAAGAATAAAATTCGGCAGAATTATATCCTTTAAGCCAAAGATCATCAACCTCGTTACTCTTTAATCCGAAGATGAACATATTTTCATCTCCTACGGCTTTAAGCATTTCTACATTTGCACCGTCCAGCGTGCCAATAGTAAGTGCTCCGTTTATCATGAGCTTCATACATCCCGTGCCGCTTGCTTCTTTTCCTGCCAACGAAATTTGTTCGCTTATATCGGCGGACGGTATCAACGCCTCTGCGGTACTCACATTATAATCCTCAAGGAAAACCACCTTAAGCTTTTCTCTGACCTTTATATCACTATCAATTTCTTTACCAAGCAAACAAATAAGCTTTATTATCTGCTTAGCCATATGATATCCCGAAGCCGCCTTCGCGCCGAAAATAAATGTCTGCGGTTGTATATCTAGGTTCGGATTTTCTTTGATTTCAATATATGTCCCTATAATATTCAAAGCATTGAGAAGCTGGCGCTTATACTCATGCAATCTTTTTATCTGAACGTCAAATATTGAATTGGTATCAATAACATTGCCGGTCTTTTTCATCAAATGGTTGGCAAAATCCACCTTGTTTTTATGCTTGATTTCGCCCAGCTTATCAAGCACCGATTTATCGTTCTTAAAATCAATAAATTTTGAAAGTTCCTCGGGATTTTTTCTGTATCCGACGCCTATACACTCATCGAGCAACGAAGCCAACCGAGGATTAGAATAGCACAGCCATCTTCTGTGAGCAATACCGTTAGTTACATTTGTGAAGCGTTCGGGATATATCTGATAGAACTCTTTAAATGTAGATTGCTTGAGTATATCGGAATGGAGTTTTGAAACGCCGTTTACTGAATGGGAGCCGATGACAGAAAGATTTGCCATTCTGACCTGACCGTATCCTATAACACTCATCTTAGAAATTGAGTTCCAAGCTCCCGGAAATTTTGTCCACGCTTCACGGCAAAATCTCTCATTGATTTCCTTAACTATCATATATATTCTCGGAAGCTTCAACTTGAATAGATCTTCATTCCAGGTTTCAAGTGCTTCCGGCATGACCGTGTGATTGGTGTAAGAAACAATTTTTGTAACCATATCCCACGCCTTTTCCCAAGAAAAGAAATAATCATCAATAAATATTCTCATCAATTCCGGAATACATAATGCAGGATGCGTGTCATTGATATGAATTGCAATTTTATCAGCAAGATTATCAAGAGTACCGTATGCTGCCATATGGTCTCTTATAATGCTCTGACATGATGCCGAAACCAAAAAATATTGCTGGCTTAATCTAAGCAGTTTTCCTTCTGTATGATTATCCGACGGATATAAGACCTTAGAAATTATATCTGCATTCGTGCTTTCTTCAAGTGCCTTTATATATTGACCTTGAGTAAACAGACCCATATTAAAGTTTTGTATATCTCTTGCTTTCCAAAGTCGAAGCTGACTAACCGCTTCACTGTCAGCGCCCGAAATCATCATATCATAAGGCACGGCTTCAATTTCATCGGCATCCTCATATAAAATTTCAAGATGGCCGTCTTTCCAATTTTCTTTTACGTGACCGCCAAAGCGCACATGAAAGGTTCTGTCGGTTCTCGGAACAAGCCAAACCTCTCCACCGGGCAACCATACATCCGGCAACTCTACCTGCATACCGTCAACTATCATCTGCTTAAAAATTCCGTATTCATAGCATATGGAAAAGCCGGTGGCAGGGTAATCCAACGATGAAAGAGAATCCATAAAGCATGCGGCAAGACGTCCAAGGCCTCCGTTTCCGAGTCCTGCATCGGGTTCACATTCATAAAGCTCATCAAGATCAAAGCCAAGCTTGTCCAACGCTTCTCTATACTCATCGACCAGCCCTAAATTACAAAGGTTGGTTTTAAGCGAACGTCCAAGCAAAAATTCAATACACATATAATACACGCGCTTGGCAGATTTCGCTCTGACACTTTTTTTAAAGCATTCTCTTTTTTCCGCGAGCATATCTTTAATTGTCATTGAAACAGCTTTATATACTTGGTCCTTTGATGCTTCTTGATATGAGCATCCAAAATGTCTGGCTAATTTACTTTCAATATTAGTTTGTACTTCTTTATTGGTCGGGTGAAATTTCATAATTGCCTCCGGGTTATAGTTTATCATACATTTTAATATATCTGTCGGCAGATTTTTTCCAAGAAAAATCAACCTTCATAATTTGTTTTATAAATTTGTAATGCTTTTCTTTATCGTCATAAAGATTTAACGCAGCATTAATCCTATCGTAAAGCTCGCTTGATGAATAGTTGCTAAAAGTAAAGCCATTACCAATGAGCTTGCCGTTTTGCTCATAGTATCCCTTTATTGAATCATATAATCCGCCGGTTTCTCGTGTTATCGGAACAGCTCCGTATCTTGAAGCGATCATCTGCGAAAGACCGCACGGCTCGCTTTTTGACGGCATCAAAAAAATATCGGCGGAAGCATAAATTCTTTTCGAAAGCGCCCTATCATACTTTATAATCGAGCGAACCTTGTCACGGAAATTATTTTCGAGTCCAAAGAAAAAGTTTTCATATTTTGATTCTCCTGTTCCAAGCAATACAAGCTGTATATCGTGGGTATACAATAAATTATATGCAATATCGGAAATCAAATCAAGTCCTTTATGGCTGGCAAGTCGAGAAATAATTGCCAACATGGGAACATCCTCTCGTATTGGCAACCCCAATTCCTTTTGCAATGCAAGTTTATTTAAAGCTTTTTTCTTTACTGTTCTATCAGAAAAATTAACTTCAATATCTTTATCTAATCTTGGAGCGTAATATTTATAATCTATTCCGTTAAGAATTCCGCAAAGCTTATGTGAATTATCATTAAGCACATAATGAAGCCCGCAGGAATACTCCTGTGTCTTTATTTCTTCTGCATATTTTGGACTTACGGTTGAAACAATATCGGCCGTTTCAATAGCACCTTTCATAAGATTGATGCAGCCATCATAAGCGAGTAACGGCCTATATTCATCTTCCAAGCCAAAGACATCTCCCAATATAAAGAAATCATATTTACCCTGATATTCTATATTGTGTATTGTAAAAACCGTTTTAATATCTCGGTAATTATCACGATTATAATATTTTGTTTTTAAATAAATAACCGAAAGTGCCGATTGCCAATCATTTGCATGCAAAACGTCGGGATAGAAATTTATATGCGACATCATTTCAATAACGGCTAAGCAAAAATATGCATATCTCTCGCCATCATCGTAATGACCGTATAAGCTTCCGCGTCGAAAATAATATTCGTTATCTACAAAATAATAAATAACACCGTCACGAACAATACTCTTTATACCGCAATATTGGGTTCTCCATGCCAAATTAAGCGTAAATACCGCTTCATCCTTCATCTCTTTGCGAAGCGCCTCGGATATAGTATCATAAAGCGGAAGAACTACTCGAACATCTCCCTCTTCGCCATATCTTTCTTTTATAGCAATCGGTAGAGATCCAAGTACGTCACCAAGCCCTCCCGTTGCCGCAAAAGGCATCGCCTCTGAACCAACGATAAGTATTTTTTTCATCAAACCATCGCTCCTTTGTTAATATAAAATGGCAAGGTGTCGTATCCTGACAAAACACGGTCGTCTTTTATAATTACATTTTTATCCGTTATTACGTAATTAAGATTTACATTAGAGCCGATATAGGTATCCTGCATTATAACAGAATTTTTTATAACGCTTCCTTTCCCGACTTTAACACCTCTGAAAATTATAGAATTTTCTACAACTCCTTCAATCGTACATCCGTCTGCAATCAGGGAATTTTTAATTGTTGCTCCTGAAATGTATTTTGTGGGAACAGAGTTTCTGACCTTTGTATATACGGGTCTGTTTTTTATTCCAAAAAGTCCGGTCCTTGCCTCGCTTGTCAATAATTTCATACTGCATTTAAAATACCCTTCAAGCGAATTTACTATAAGATAATATCCATCGTATGTATATGAATAACAGTTTGATTCACCTAATTTTTTTGCAATTATATCACGGTAAAAATTTGTAAATCCGTGAGCCACGGCATCTCGAATAATACTTAATAAATATGTTCTTTTCATTACCATTATATTCATACTTATCTCGGACGGTTCTTCCGTCGGGGTGTATCCCGAAACGTCAATAATTCTGCCCGAATTGTCCGAAGCCGTTTTTATGACAGTAACATCCTTGGAAAGCATATAACGTTTTCCCTCGGTCTTTTTAGTTACAATAGTAATGTCTGCTTCTGTTTCTATATGCTTTTTGATAACATCTGAAATGTTTATATTGCACACCACGTCACAATCGGAAAGCACAAAAAATTCTTCTTTTGAATGAGAAACAAAATCATTTGCTCCAATCAAAGCTTCAAGTCTTGTATTGTAAAGTTTGCCCGATTGTGCATTATCATATGCGGTAATATATGGCGGAAGAATCTTAATTCCTCCCGACCTTCTTGCGAGGTCCCAGTCTTTTCCTGTTCCAATGTGATCCAAAAGCGATTGATAATTATAATGCGTGATAACACCTATTTTCGTTATGTTCGAATTAACCATATTTGACAGCGCAAAATCAATAAGTCTGTATCTCGCGCCAAACGGTACGCTTGCCATAGTACGCATTACTGTCAATTCGGGAATCAGCCCATCGTGAATATTTGAAAATATTAAACCTGCAACCGTCATTGCATTTCCTCCTTTTTTAATTACATTGAAACGGAAATCATTTTTCCGCCTTCAATAATCTCGCCGGCTTTTATATTAACATCCGCGCCAATTACGGCAATTTGCGCATCTGCCGAACGAGGTTCTCCAACCTTTACGTTATCTCCCAAGTTTACATTCATGTCGATTATAGAATATTCTACCGTTGAATTTTTTCCTATAACAGTATTATCCATAATAACAGAATCCTTAACCAACGCGCCTTCCATAACAACAACGCCACCACCTATAACACTGTTGATGACCGTGCCGTATATTTCAGAGCCCTCGGTAATAGAGCTATTACTTATTTTTGCCGTGTTGCTTATGTATTGAGGCGATTCTGCATCATGCCTTGAAAAAATTTTCCATGATTCATCATTAAGCAAAAGCGAGGGGTTTTCTCCGAGGATATCCATATTGGACTCCCAAAGCGAGTTTATTGTTCCTACATCCTTCCAATATCCATTAAAAGGATATGCAAACATTCTTTCGCCTGATGAAAGCATTTTGGGAATAATATTTTTTCCAAAATCATTATCAGAATGTGGGTCGGATGCATCCTCCGTCAAATATTTAAAAAGCTTTTCCTTGCTGAATACATAAATTCCCATAGATGCCTTCGTGCTGTCGGGATTTTTTGGCTTCTCCTCGAATTTATAGATTTGTTGATTTTCGTCGGTACTCATAATACCCATACGACTCGCTTCACTAAGCGGAACATCGATAACGGCAATAGTACAATCTGCATTATTTTTCTTGTGGTAAGCAATTAATTTTGAATAGTCCATTTTGTATATATGGTCACCGGACAAAACAAGAACGTATTCGGGAGAATAACGATCGATAAACCCCATATTTTGATAAATGGCATTTGCCGTCCCTTTATACCAGTCAGAGGAGTTTTGTCCTTGATAAGGAGGAAGAATTTTAACACCTCCGTATGTTCTGTCTAAATCCCAGGGTAAACCGTTTCCAATATACTCATTCAATACAAGCGGTTGATATTGAGTGAGAACTCCGATAGTATCAATACCGGAATTTGTGCAGTTTGATAGTGGAAAATCGATAATACGGTATTTTCCGCCATAAGAAACTGCCGGCTTTGCGCTTTTTTGGGTTAGAACATAAAGTCTGCTACCCTGCCCACCGGCAAGAAGCATTGCAACGCATTCCTTTTTCTTAAACATTTAAATCTCCTCCTTTAATTTTTATTTTTTCTTTTTAATATTGTAGCCGCCAACGGCGGAAGGCGCAAAACAATTGAATTGGAAAGCCCGCTATACTCTTGAGGTGTGGATTGTAAATCGTTTTTATTCACTACACCGCTTCCTCCGTATTCTTCACTGTCGGAATTAAATATTTCTTCATAAACACCTGACTTTTCGACTCCGATTTTAAAATTTTCGTAAACAACGGGCGTAAAGTTTATTATAACGGTAATTTCTTCACCGTTTTTGTCAAATCTTCTAAACGAAATTACACTGGAATCTTTGTTATCCGGATCTATCCATCTGAATCCATCCCAAGATTTATCCAATTGCCATAACTGCGGCAGCCTCAAATACAAATGATTTAGTGCCGACATATAAAGTTGAAATCTTGCGTGTGATTCATAGTCGAGCAAAAACCACTCAACGCTTCCATTATAATCCCACTCTTTAAATTGACCTATTTCACATCCCATAAACATCAATTTTTTTCCGGGATGAGTTATCATATATGCAGCAAAAGCGCGTGCAGATGCAAATTTTTGCCAATAATCTCCCGGCATTTTATTTAAAAAAGAAAGTTTGCCGTGAACAACCTCATCGTGTGAAATAGGAAGCACGAATTTTTCGTCAAATGCATAGGACAATGAAAATGTTAGATAATCGTGATGATGTTTTCTAAAAATCGGGTCGATTTTACAATATTTCAGAGTATCGTTCATCCAGCCCATATTCCATTTCATAGAAAATCCAAGCCCGTTATCACAATTATCCGTTAAGCCCTTCCAAGAGCTCGATTCTTCCGCTATCATAAGCACATCCGGATGTGTACCTCTTATAACAGAATTTAATTTTTTGAAGAAAGCAACCCCTTCAAGAGATATATTGTTGCCGTATATATTTGGAAACCACTCTCCC
>JAZNBI010000107.1:0-15999 GCA_045586995.1 Eubacteriales bacterium
ATGACAAGCGGGACCATCCTTTTTTACCAGAACCGTAAGCGCGTCACGGTCGCAATCGGCGGTTATTTTAATAATATGCTGATAGTTTCCCGAGGTTTCGCCCTTGCGCCAAAGCTCGTTTCTCGAGCGTGACCAAAAGCATGTTTTACCCTCTTTTATGCTTATTTTAAGACTTTCCTCGTTCATATAAGCAACGGTAAGAACCTTTTTGGTTTCGCCGTCAACAACCACCGCGGGAATAAGTCCGTTTTTATCAAATTTAAGTTCCTTTATATCTAACATCACAAATCCTCACAATCTTATCAATATGTTTTCTTTTGCAAGAGTTGCTTTAAGCTCGGGAATCTTAACCTCTCCGAAATGGAAAATTGACGCCGCAAGCCCCGCATCGACCTTGGGAAGAGTATTGAATAGCGTTATAAAATCCTCGGCGCATCCCGCGCCTCCCGATGCAATAACCGGCACCGAAACCGCATCGCACACCGCAGAAAGCATCTCAAGGTCAAAGCCCTTTTTTACTCCGTCGGTATCAATACTGTTAACAACTATTTCGCCCGCGCCATTGTCTACGCCGCGCTTTATCCATTCAATCGCCTCAAGACCTGTATTTTCCCTTCCGCCCTTGGCGAATACACGAAAAGTACCATCCACTCTCTTTACGTCAACCGAAAGCACCACGCATTGAGAGCCGTATCTCTTTGCCGCTTCGTATATAACGGATGGATTTCTTATAGCCCCCGAATTGACGCTGACCTTATCCGCGCCGCATTTAAGCACGCGGTCAAAATCGTCAAGAGTATTAATGCCTCCGCCTACCGTCAGCGGAATAAAGACCTTGCTGGCTGCTTCGCAAAGAATATCGGTAAAAAGCGCGCGCCCCTCGCTTGAGGCGGTTATATCGTAAAAAACCAATTCATCCGCGCCGTTATCACTGTAAAACTCGGCGAGCTTTACAGGCGAAGAAACGTCCCGCAAGCCGAGAAAGTTTGTTCCCTTGACCACGCGGCCGTCGCGCACGTCAAGGCAAGGAATAATTCTTTTGGTAATCATTTGACCACCTCAACCGCTTTCTTTAAATCTATCGCACCGATATATATTGCGCGTCCGAGTATCGCTCCGCTGATGTTCATCTGCGAAAGTGATATAACGTCATCTAAGTTTGTAACGCCGCCCGAAGCTATAATATTCATCTTAAAACGCTCGGACAGCTCGCGATAAAGCTCTCGATTAGTTCCTTTCATTGCTCCGTCCTTTGAAATATCAGTGCAAATTACAGTGCTCACACCGATTTTTTCAAGCTTTTCGCAAAAGTCAAAGCAAGTCGAGCCGCTTACCTGAGTCCATCCCTTAATCGCTACACAGCCGTCCTTAATATCCGCGCCCACCGCAATTTTATCGCCGTATTTTTCAACCATACGTGTTAAAAATTCGGTATCGGTTACTGCTGCAGTGCCCAATATAACGCGAAACGCGCCTGCGTCGATATATTTTTTCACAACCTCCTCGGTGCGAATTCCTCCTCCGATTTCAACCATAAGACCGCTTTCCTTTATAATAGCGGCAACTGTATCAAAATTAGCGGTATTGCCGTCACGCGCACCTTCAAGATCGACTACATGTATATATTTCGCGCCACATTCCGAAAAATATTTTGCCACGGCTATCGGATTGTCGCTATAAACCGTCATTTGATTGTAATCACCCTTCAGAAGCCGAACCGCTTTGCCCCCATAAAGGTCAATGGCAGGAAAAATTTCCACTTTATTTACCTCTTTTCACAGAATGCTTTAAGTATGGCAAGCCCCGTCTTGCCGCTTTTTTCGGGGTGAAACTGTGTACCGTACACATTACCGTTTTCCACCGACGCCGTAAGTATTCCTCCATACTCGGAATACGCGCTTACATATTTTTCGCTTGTTGCGGCGTAATACGAATGAACAAAATAAACGCTGTCACCCTCTTTAATATATTTAAAAAGCGAGGATGTCGGCATACACCTTGAAAATATCAACGGATTCCATCCTATGTGCGGTATTTTCAGATCTTTATCGATAACATCCGCAATCTGCATAACATCTCCGTCAATAAGCCCAAGACCTTGATGCACTCCGTATTCATAGCTTTTTTCAAACAGCATTTGCATGCCAAGACAGATTCCGAGCAACGGCTTGCCGTTTTTCGCCTCATCGACGATCACGCCGTCCAGACCGCTTTCGCGCAGCTTACGCACAGCGTCCTCAAAAGCTCCCACTCCCGGCAAAATAATTTTATCGGCATTTTTCAAAACCGATTCATCTCCGGTTACGCACGCCTGCTCTCCGATAAACGCAAGCGAGCTTTTAATTGAAAAAAGATTGCCGACGCCGTAATCAACCACCGCTATCATATTAACCCTCCTGCACAGCGCACAAGTATTTTTACAAAGCTTTTCACACGATAACTCCCTTTGTAGACGGAACCTCATTAGCAAATTGCGAATCTATGGTAAGTGCCTTACGCAAAACGCGCGCAAATGCCTTAAACATTCCTTCCAAAATGTGATGCGTATTAACTCCGCTGAGCTGCTTTATATGCAATGTAATTTTTGATTCTCTGACAAACGCTTCAAAAAATTCTCTCACAAGCTCGGTATCGAAATCCCCGACCTTTTCGCTGAGTCCACAGCTTTCAAATGCAAGATAGCTTCTGCCAGAAACGTCCACAGCAGCCATAATAAGCGCTTCATCCATAGGAAGAATTATATCTCCATATCTGACGATGCCTCTGCCCTCTCCGCGTGCCTGCGCAAATGCTCTGCCCAAGCAGATTCCTATATCCTCTGCGGAGTGATGATAATCAACGCTTACATCTCCGCGGCAAACAACGTCAAGATCGAATCTGCCGTGACGCGCAAAAAGCGTCAGCATATGGTCGAGAAAGCCACAGCCCGTATCAATTTTTGAATTACCCGAGCCGTCGATATTTAATTTAAGAACTATATCGGTTTCACCGGTTTTTCTTATAATTTCGGAATTTCTCATTTTTATATTCCTTTCTGATTTTTAATACTGCGCTTGTCATTTAAAATTCGTACGATAACGTCTAAAAGTATCTGCATTTGCTCGGCGCTTCCGACAGTGATACGGTTATAATCGTTAATAACAGGATTATTGAAATGCCGAACCAAAACGCCGCTTTTCTTTAATTCAAGATACAGCTCCTCACCCGAGATCTCAGGGCTTTTTGCAAACAGAAAGTTAGCAAACGATTCTGTAAGCTCAAATCCGAGCTCCTTGAGGCGTCTTGACGCGTCGCCTCGGATCTCAACTATCGAGCGACAATTTTTTACATAATATTCGTTATCCTCAATAGCGGCGATCGCTGCCGTAACCGAAAGACGATTTATATTATACGGATTTGTGGAATTGCGGATTTTATTTAAATCCGAAATCAAGCCCTCGGACGCTATACCAAAGCCGATTCGTCCGCCCGCCAATGAGTGAGATTTTGAAAAGGTTCTCGTTACAAGCAGATTATCGTATTTTTCGACAAGAGGAATACAGCTCTTGCCGCCGAAATCCACATACGCCTCGTCGATAACCACTACGCTGTCAGGGTTGCTCTTTATAATTTTTTCTATTTCCTCAACGCTCAGTAAAATGCCCGTAGGGGCGTTGGGATTTGCAATAACGACGTTACAACCGATATCACAATAATCGTCTGCGCAGATAGAAAAATCCTCGCGCAACGGTATCTTTTTGGCTTTTATTCCGTAAAGATTTGCAAAAACATCATAAAATCCATAGCTTATACTTGGGAAGGCAACTCCCTTTCCCGAATCGCAAAAAGCCATAAACGCAAAAGACAAAACCTCGTCGGAGCCGTTAACGCATATAATGTTTTCGGGCTTGACCTTAAACAATTTCGCCGCGCTTTTTCTGAGGGCGCTGTAATTTGGGTCGGGATAAAGCTTTAATTTTGATATTTCGTCGCCCATTCGCATATACACGAGCGGAGATGGAGGAAACGGAGATTCATTCGTATTGAGTTTTACATATTGCATATCGAGCGGTTGCTCGCCCGGAACGTATTCGTCGAGCGAGGCAAAGCGCTGACTCATAAATCTGCTCATATCAATTCTCCTTTTTGCCAGAGCGTATCGTCGCGCTGCGCGCGTGAGCCGACAGCCCCTCGCTTTCTGCGAAAAGCGCGATATCGTCGCACACCTTCGACAACGCCTGCGAGGTATAATAAGTATAAGAAGATTTTTTAATAAAATCATCTACCGAAAGCGGGCTCGAGAATTTTGCCGTTCCGCTTGTAGGTAAGGTATGATTAGGTCCTGCATAATAATCGCCGAGCGCCTCGGGACAATTCTTACCGAGGAAGATAGATCCCACATTCTTTATCTTATCCAAATATTTAAACGGCTCGTCCACGCATATTTCAAGATGCTCGGGAGCAATTTCGTTGGAAATTTCAATTGCTCGGTCAATAGAATCGGCAACAATGATCTTTCCGTAATCATCAATCGAAGCCCTTGCAATTTCCTTGCGAGGTAATTTTTCAAGCTGTTTTTCGATTTCAATTGCAACCCTTTGAGCAAAATCGGCGTTATCCGTAACCAAAACCGCCGAGGCAAGCTTGTCGTGCTCGGCTTGCGAAAGCATATCGGCCGCCGCATAGCACGGATTGCAACTTGCATCTGCCACTATCAAAATCTCGCTCGGACCTGCTATCATATCGATTGCCACGCGACCAAAGACCTGCCTTTTTGCTTCGGCAACAAAGGCATTACCGGGGCCGACTATCTTATGTACCTGTGGAATACTTTCCGTACCGTACGCAAGTGCGGCACCCGCCTGCGCGCCTCCAACCTTAAATATGCGGTCAACGCCCGCAATTGAAGCCGCCGCAAGTATTGCGGGATTTATTTTGCCGTCCTTTTGGGGCGGAGTAGTCATAATTATCTGCGGACAGCCCGCTATTTTAGCGGGAATGGAATCCATTAAGACCGTCGAAGGATATGCCGCCGTGCCTCCGGGTACGTAAATACCCACACGCTCGATAGGCGTTATCTTTTGTCCGAGTACCACGCCGTCATCCTTTTCAATTTGGAATCCATCTCTGAGCTGCATTGAGTGAAACGCCCGAATATTTTCGGCGGATTTTCTAATGACCTCCAATAAGTTCTTCGGAACAAGCTCCATTGCCTCGTCGATCTCGCTTTTTGTAACCTCCAAAGCGTCAAGCTTAACCTTATCGAACCTTTCGCAATACTCAAAAAGCGCTGCGTCCTTATTTATTTTTACATTTTCTATTATTGAAGCAACAATGCTCTCCACTCCAGAAGACGACATCTCTCGCGTCATAATTTGAGAGGGCTCCATATCATTATAATTATATATTTTAATCATAAATACCCTTTCCGTGCTCAAGTGTTGGCGCAAAGCTTGCTCAAATTGTCGAGCATAGTGCTGATTGCGGTATTTTTAAATCTGTAACTTACCTTATTTGCAATGAAAAATGCACTTATAGGCACAATATCCGCAAAAGTAACGAGGTCATTTTCGCGCAGAGTTGCTCCTGTTTCAACAATATCCACAATAACGTCTGCCAAATTTAATATCGGCGCCAGCTCAATAGAGCCGTTAAGCTTTATAATATCAATTTCTCTGCCTTGACCGAGATAATACTTTTTTGCTATATTAGGAAATTTTGTTGCGACCTTTAAGGTGCGTTCGCCGTTGTCCTCAAAATTCGACCTGCCCGCAACCGCCATACGGCACTTCCCGATGCCAAGGTCGAGAAGCTCATATACGTCGGGAGAATATTCAAGCAAAATATCCTTTCCGACAATACCTACGTCAGCAGCGCCGCGTTCAACATAAATGGCAACGTCCGAGGGCTTTACCCAGAAATATCTGACCTTGTTTGTTTCGTCCTCGAAAATGAGCTTTCTGTTTGTTTCGCGTATCGAGGGGCAACCGTAGCCGGCAGATTCAAAAATATTATACGCCTTTTCACCGAGGCGTCCCTTGGGCAATGCAATATTTATAAATTCGCTCATATCACTCAACCTCCGTGTCATCCGGCTTTACAACTGTCCTATATCTTATTGCCGATGGAATTCTTGTATCAGCCGTAACACTCTTACCCTCTGCAACAAAGCGTTCAACAAGCTTTGCAAGCTTTATCCTGTCGGTATCCTTATCGTAAAGCAACAGAACATCAACATCATAATCCTTTGATGAAGTAAACAACGATTCAAGACGGTCAAGGTAGATAGCAAATCCGATAGCGCCTCCGCGCTTGCCAAATTTTCGAACCAGCTTGTCATATCTTCCGCCCGAAACAACTCCAAACGGAACACCTCCCACAAAACCGTGAAAAGTGATGCCGTTATAATAATTCATATCATTTTCAATCGAACAGTTCAGATTAATATTATCCGAGCAATTCATCGCCGTGAGTATTTTATATATATTCTTCAGCTCGTCTATGGCATCTGCTGTCTTTTCGTTGAAATTAAATTTTTCCAATCGTGGAATGGTATCGGCAATCGGCCCGTAAAGCGTCGTGAGCGACATAAGCGCCTCGCAAATTTTTGGCTCAACCTTTCCCTTTTCGCAAATTTTGCCTATTGCCGACGAATTTTTCAGATTCAAGGCGTTTGTCAACGCCTTCTTTTGGTCGTCGGGCAGGCATGTTTCATCGAGCAAGCCGTTTATAAATCCTATATGCGAAATATCCAAAATATAGTCATCGCTTATATACGCAAGACTTCTGACGGCAAGCGAGATCACCTCGCTCATAGAATAAACGTCTATATCTCCGACACATTCGAGTCCAAGCTGCATACTTTCCTTAAATTCATTCGTATGACCCGAAATATGATAAACACTCTCATTATAGTAAACCTTATTCAATGAATCGGCATTGTCGGGCGTGTTTTTAACTATCGAAATAGTAACGTCCGGCTTTAAAGCCATAAGCTTACCGTTTCGCTCGGTAAACGTAATAATACTGTCATTCGCCAAAAAGTCCTTATTTTCGGCATAGAGATCATATTCCTCAAACTTGCTCATTTTATACTGTCTGTAGCCGTATTTTGCATACAGAGTACGGCAGAGCATAATTACTTGTTCGGTTTTATTATAATAATCGTTGTTCAATACCATAATGTTTCTCCGTCCATATAAATTCTACGTGCTAATAATTATATCACTCTGTCGTCACGTTGTCAATACTTTACTTAAATAAAGCGCTAAAGTGATGAAGTTTTCCCTTGAAAATTCAATTATATTCGCAAAAAACTCGGCGTCGGAGTGGTTTTTCGCTCCGACGCGGAATTTTTAATCACAAAATCCTCAAGCCGTTACAATTTTGCTTGCTTTTTGCAAGCCCAATTTTTCTATTGCATCCTCGCGCATTTTGTACTTGAGTATTTTACCTGCAACATTCATCGGGAATTCCTTAACGAAGTCAATATACTTGGGAACCTTATGACGAGCCATATGTGCTAAGATATATTCCTTCATTTCTTGCTCTGTCATTTCTTCGCCGTCCTTAAGGATTATGCACGCCATAATTTCCTCGCCGTACTGCTCGTCGGGAACTCCGATAACCTGAACGTCCTTGACCTTTTGATGAGTATAAATAAACTCCTCTATTTCCTTGGGATAAATATTTTCTCCGCCGCGAATTATCATATCCTTAAGACGCCCCGTAATACGATAATTACCCTCGGGAGTTTTACAAGCAAGGTCGCCCGTGTGCAGCCATCCGTCCTTGTCGATGGCAGACGCGGTTGCTTTGGGCATTTTGTAATAGCCCTTCATAATATTATATCCGCGCGCAACAAACTCTCCGGTTTCGTTAACAGGCATTTCAGCGCCCGTTTCGGGGTCTACTATCTTACATTCTATTTCGGGAAGCGGACGTCCTACCGTACCGACACGAACCTCCAACGAATCGTCGGTGGAGCTCATCGTGCATCCGGGAGAAGCTTCCGTTTGACCGTAAACTATGGTAATTTCTTTCATATTCATTTTATTTACCACGTCTTTCATAACAGAAATCGGGCAAGGGCTTCCCGCCATAATACCGGTACGCATAAACGAAAAATCGGTTTTTGCGAAATCCTCGTGTTCGAGCATCGCGATAAACATCGTGGGAACACCGTGGAAGCAGGTAATCTTTTCATTGTTTATGCACGAAAGCGATGGGCGCGGCGAAAAATACGGAAGCGGGAAAATAGACACGCCGTGCGTCATTGACGCCGTCATTGAAAGCACCATTCCAAAGCAGTGGAACATCGGCACTTGGATCATCATTCGGTCTGCGGTAGACAGATCCATGCGGTCGCCTATACATTTACCGTTGTTTACAATATTATAGTGCGTCAGCATAACGCCCTTTGGAAAGCCCGTTGTACCCGATGTGTACTGCATATTGCAAACGTCATTCGGATGTACCTTGGAAGCAAGGCGTCTGACCTCTTCAACGGGAACCCGCTCGGAATACTCCAGCGCATTTTCCCATGTCAAGCATCCCTTTGCCGAAAAGCCGACCGTAATTACGTTTCTGAGGAACGGCAACCGCTTGCTGTGCAGCGGCTCTCCCTCCTTTAGCTTTTCAAGCTCGGGGCAAAGCTCAGAAATAATATCCTTATATTTTGCATCGCGATAACCGTCAACCATAACCAAGGTGTGCGTATCCGACTGTCTTAAAAGATATTCGGCTTCGTGAATTTTATACGCCGTGTTGACCGTAACCAGCACCGCGCCGATCTTGGTAGTCGCCCAAAACGTAATATACCATTGCGGAATATTGGTAGCCCAGATCGCCACGTGAGAGCCCTTTTTGACTCCGAGAGCAACCAAAGCGCGAGCAAAAGTATCTACATCGTCGCGAAATTCGGCATATGTCCTCGTATAGTCGAGCGTTGTATACTTAAATGCGTATTGGTCGGGAAACTCTTGAACCATTTTGTCGAGCACGTCCGAAAACGTCGCATCTATCAAAGAATCCTTTTTCCAAACATATTTACCCGTGTGGCTCTTATTATCATACAAATGACTTTGCATACGCGACGGGTTGTCATAGCATGACATACAGCTTAAGAAATGAGAGAAAATAATCTCCATATCGGTAAGCTCGGGCATCCAGCGCGGATCCCACTCAAGCGAAATATATCCGTCGTAATTTATGGAAAAAAGCGATTCCATCATTTCCTGCAACGGTAAATCACCCTCTCCGATCAAGCAAAACGCTCCGTTTTTCGAATCCTTTATATGAACGTGCTTGATATACGCTCCTAAATTTTTTATTGTGGTTTCGGCTTGCTCTCCGTGCTCAAAATAAGGGTGATGCAGATCCCAAAGAGCCGCAATATTATCGCTTGCATACAGATCTAAAAGCGAAGTGAGCTTTGAGGTATCCGAGAAAAATCCGGTTGTTTCGACAAGCAAAACTATATTGTTTTTTTCGGCACAGCCAATCAGCTTATCAAGGCAGGCAACCGCGTTTTCAAAGGTTGATTCTTCATAGCCCTTTGCGTGTATACGTACATAGGGTATTCCGAGATTGCGGGCAGTATCAATGCACTCCTTTACCTCGTCAACCGTCTTATCGATATTTCCCGATTCCGAAAGATCGCCGAGAGAATCTATACACGGTATTTCAAGTCCTTTATTAAACAAGCTACGAACCGTTTTTAATGCATTTTTCTTTGTGAAAGGCGCGCTTTCGTCGCAAAATGAGGGCGAATTTATATTATGGAGCTCAATTCCTCCAAATCGCAGCTCCGACGCCATATTCACGAAATTTTCCCATGAATATCCATGCCAGCCCTTCGTTGAAAAAGATAATTTCATAACTACCTCCGAATCAGTTATCTTCGCAAACTATTTTATTGATTGCGTTAAGATATGCTCTTATACTTGCGCCTATGATGTCGGTTGAAATGCCCTGTCCCGAATAAAGCACACCGTTTGAGCGAAGCTTAACGAGAGCCGAGCCCATCGCCTCGCGTCCTTCGGTTACCGATTGAATCTGGAAATCGTCCAGCTCGTAATGGTGACCGATAATCTGTTCTATAGCCATAAACGCCGCATCGATAGGACCGTCGCCTACCGAAATTCCGTTTAACTGAACATCAGATTTATTAAGAACAATATGCGCCATCGACGGAATCACGTTACCGCTGTTGATAATAAAGCTTTCAAGTCGGTATGTCGGCGGAACCTGCATTGCCGTACTGGCAATAATAACGTCCAGCTCCTTTTCTCCTACCGTTTTTTTCTTGTCGGCGATCAATTTAAACGCCTCGTAAACCTTTGCGTTATCTTCGAGCGAAAGGTCGTATCCAAGCCCCTTTACTATCTTTGCAAGCTCGGCTGCGGATGTGGTGTTATCCAACAGTGTTTTAGCTTGATCGGATTTATTCTTATCATCCGAAGAAGTAAACGATATATTCTTTTTTGACTCGGTGATCCACTTTATTTTTTCCGTTGTGTGTTTAATTGCCGTCATTTTGATATCGCTTTGGACACCGATAGCATCTCCGCGCATACGAATTATGTGCGCAAATGATTCAAGCGTAGGAATTTCGCCCTTAAACGCGGAAACCTTAACCTCAGATGCGCCGTTGCGAAGTGCCGCAACCGAGTTCGCCATAGCAAGTGCCATAGCGTCCGAGCATAAAACGCCGAGCGCAACTTTTTGCAGCTCAACGACGTTTTCGCGAGCTTCCGAAACAAACGCACCGAACTCATCGGGAAGCATTACTCCCGCCGTATCGCAAAGCGTAACAATATTTGCGCCGTTGTCAATAGCCGTCTTTATCATAGAATAAAGGAACTTTTTCTCACTGCGCGTAGAATCCTCGGCAATAAACTCGACATCGTTACAATATTTTTTGCACTCTGAAACAAGCGTTGCCAAAAGCTCAAGCATAACGGGCGGCTTTTTATGCGAAAGATATTCCATCTGTACCGCGGACGTCGGCAAAACGACCTGCAATCTCGGTGAGGATGCGCCGCAAACCGTATTCCAGGTTTCTTTAACCCCGTCCGTCGTCAGCGGAAACACCGGTATAGCAATAATGCTCGAAGCAACCGATGCAACTATCGATTTTGTGAGAATAACATCTGCTTTCGAATCACAAATGGCAGGAATCTCAATAACCGGCAGATCAAGTTTGTCGAGTAGCGATGCAACCTCAATTTTGCCTCTGAAGCTGAACATTCCGTCTGCCGACTTTGCAGCTTGTTTTAAAGTATTATCCGAAATAAAAATTTTTCTCATAAAACCCTCCGATTTTAAATGCTTTAAATATAAATAAAAAAGTCCCCGAGGCATTTGCCTCGGGGACGAAAATACATTTTCGCGGTACCACCCCGGTTATTGCTATACGCAATCACTTACGGATTCGTAAAAAATCCTTTGCTTTGGTAACGGGGCAAACCGTCGTTCCTTACTAAAGATTTCTGGAACGCCACTCCGGAATGAGACTGCAAATATTTATTACGCACCGACTCGCACCATTCGTCGGCTCTCTGTGCCGCTCTAAATAAAGCATAATTCCTTCAAAGTGTTTAAAATATGGAGATATTATACTATATTCGGCACAGCTTGTCAATGTTTTTTTATCTTTTTCGTAAAATCAAACAAAATAAATTTGCATTAAAGTTTCTCTTTTAGTCGATTTTATATGTCCAACCAAAAGTATCTTCTATCTTACCCCATTGAATTCCGGTAAGCGTATCGTAAAGCTTCTGAGTAACAGAACCTATCTCGCCGTTGTTTATAACGAATCTCTGATTTTTATATTCAAGCTCTCCGATAGGGGAAACGACCGCCGCAGTTCCGCAGCCCCAAGCTTCTTCAAGCTTGCCATCCTGAAGCGCCTTTCCAAGCTCATCTATGCTGAGCAAGCGCTCGGAAACCTTGTACCCCTCTTTTTTGAGGACCTTTATGCAGGATTTTGTTGTAATACCGGGAAGAATAGAGCCGCTGAGCATCGGCGTAACTATTTCGCCGTCAATCTTAAACATAACGTTCATTGCTCCGACCTCCTCGATATACTTTCTCTCAACACCATCGAGCCAAAGCACCTGAGAAAAGCCCTTTTTCGCTGCTTTTTCGCCCGCTCTCATGCTTGCGGCATAATTTCCGCCGCATTTTGCATAACCCGTTCCGCCGCGAACCGCGCGAACGTCCTCATCCTCTATCATTATCTTAACGGGATTGATTCCCTCTTTATAATAGCTTCCGACAGGCGACGCTATAATAACGTAAGTAGCGTTATCTACAGCATGAACTCCGAGGAAGGGGTCGTTACCGAAAAGGAACGGACGCAAATAAAGCGACGTGCCCGGCGCAGACGGTACCCAACTGCTCTCGCATTTAACAAACTCGGTCAATGCCTTAAGTGCAAATTCTTCATCGAGCTGAGGAAGGCAAAGACGTTCTGCGGAATTATTAAGACGTTTAATATTCTCGGCAGGTCTGAAAAGCTGAACGCTTCCGTCGGGAGTACGATATGCCTTAAGTCCCTCGAAAATTTCGGCGCCGTAATGAAGCACGGTAGACGCGGGATTTATCGAAAGATTTTCGAACGGTACGATCCTTGCATCATGCCAGCCCTTCTCCTTCGAATAATCCATAATAAACATATTGTCTGTAAATATCTTGCCAAATCCAAGTGAAGAAGCATCCGGCTTCTCTTTTGGATTTTGCGACGGCTGCATTTTTATTTCAAGCATTTTTATTCCCTCTCAATCCTTATAATTGTAACCGATTTCAAGCGCCTTAAGGTTATAAGAAAGCATATCCTGACGTTTTGCTGAAACCACTTTCTTCAAAGCGTCCTCAATTCCGCTGTATTCGATTGCATCGCTTTCCTTCATCATTTTTCCGAGGATCATCATATTGGCAAGCGTCAACATTCCTGCATCTGCGGCAAGCTTTGTTGCGGGAATATAATATGCATCAACATCGGTACGCTCTATCTTCTTTCCGATAAGGGTTGAATCTATAAAGATTTTACCTCCCGGAACGACGTCATTTTCGTATTTTTCAAGTGAAGGAAGATTCATCGCGATAAGAACGTCCGGCTTTGTAACTATAGGCGAGCCAACAGGCAGATCGCTCAAAATAACGCTGCAGTTTGCAGTACCGCCTCTCATCTCCGGGCCGTAAGAGGGTAACCAGCTTACCTGCTTGCCCTCGAGCAATCCCTTATATGCCAAGAATTTGCCCATAAACAAAACGCCTTGGCCGCCGAATCCGGCTATAAGTATCTGTGAAGTTTTCATTATAATACCTCCTTATTTGTCTTGTCCGTCAGCATATTTATCCTTAAATACGCCGAGAGGATAGTATGGTATCATCTTCTCATCGACCCATTCAAGCGCCTTTTCAGGAGTCATTCCCCAGTTGGTCGGACAGGTCGAAACCACTTCAATAAGCGAGAAACCTTTTTTGTTTATCTGATTTTCAAACGCCTTTTTTATAGCGCGTTTTGCGTTCTTAACGTTTTTTACATTATTAACCGCAACTCTTTCGATATACGAAGGACCGTCAAGCGCGGCAAGAAGTTCACACACCTTAACGGGATATCCCGCAACGCTGACGTCACGTCCGTAAGGAGAGGTCTGTGTAACCTGACCCGGAAGTGACGTGGGAGCCATCTGACCGCCTGTCATACCGTAAATTGCATTATTTACAAAAATTATAGTGATATTTTCATCTCTCGTCGCTGAATGAACGGTTTCCGCCATACCTATTGAAGCAAGGTCGCCATCTCCCTGATATGTGAAAACAACGTTGTCGGGATTAGCTCTCTTAACACCGGTAGCAACAGCGGGAGCGCGTCCGTGAGCCGCTTCTATCATATCGCAGTTAAAGTAGTTATAAGCCATAACGGCGCATCCTACCGGAGCAATTCCGATAGTTTTGCCCTCTATACCAAGCTCATCAATTGCTTCGGCGACAAGACGGTGTATAATACCGTGTGTACATCCGGGGCAATAATGCAACGGAATGTCTGCAAGTGCGTTTGGTTTTTTAAATACTATCATTACTGTTCACCTCCGAGTTTTGCCGCCTCGCGAATAGAAGCCATTACGTCTTCGGGCGACGGTATCATACCTCCGACGCGGTTGCAAAGCAACACGGGTCTTTGGCATTTTATAGCAAGATTAACGTCTTCGATCATCTGTCCCATAGAAAGCTCAACCGAAATAAAGCTCTTTACCTTCTTTGCCGCGTCAAGCAATACCTGCTTCGGGAACGGCCAAAGCGTGATCGGGCGAATCATACCAACCTTTATGCCTGCCTCGCGCGCTTCTCTGATAGCGTTTTTGGAAACTCTCGACGCGATACCGAAGGCAACGATACAGATCTCGGCGTCATCCATCATAAATTCTTCGTACATAACCTCGTTTTTCTCGACCTGAGCATAACGCTCAAAGCGAGCGATGTTAAGCTGCTCCAGTTCGGAAGGAACGAGCGAAAGCGAATTGATTATATTATGCTTTCTCTGCATTTTTGTACCTGTTGCTGCCCAGGATTTATCGTATGTATTTACTTCGACATTTGAAAGACTTACCGGCTCCATCATCTGTCCCATCGTACCGTCAGCAAGTATCATAGAGGTCATTCTGTATTTATCCGCAAGGTCAAAGCCCTTAACGGTCAGATCTGCCATTTCCTGGACGGAAGCGGGGGCAAGCACTATCATTCTGAAATCGCCGTGTCCCGAGCCCTTTGTAGCTTGGAAATAATCCGACTGAGATGGCTGAATACCGCCAAGACCGGGGCCGCCTCTCTGAACGTTAACTATCAATGCGGGCAGATCGCTTCCCGCCATATATGAAAGTCCTTCGCATTTGAGCGAAATTCCGGGGCTGGAGCTCGATGTCATAACACGCGTACCGGTAGAGGCAACACCATAAACCATATTAATAGCCGCGACTTCACTTTCCGCCTGCAAGAACGTGCCTCCTATTTTCGGCATTCTCTTAGCCATATACGCCGCGATCTCGGTCTGAGGCGTAATTGGATATCCAAAATAGTAACGGCATCCTGCCATAATAGCGGCTTCTGCGATAGCCTCGTTACCCTTCATCAAAACTTTTTCCGACATTTTTCGATTCCTCCTTGCTTATTTTTCGACCGTAATTATGCAGTCGGGACACATAGTAGCGCAGAAAGCGCATCCAATACACTTTTCTTGGTCTGTTATTTCTACGGGATAATGTCCTTTTTTGTTGATCTTATCTTTTGCCAAAATCAGCAGATGCTTGGGACATACGGAAACACAGAGTCCGCATCCCTTGCAATTATCAATATTAAACGTTAATTTTGCCATTTCGGATTTCCTCCCTTATTTCAATAATATTTTTTCTGAAGCTTTATAGGTAACAAGTCGGGAATTTTTCCCTCGAGCTCTTTGCATATCGCCTCGGTTGCCGTTGTCATTTTAAGCTTAAGCCCCGAAAGCGTCAAGAGCTCTTTTATTTTTTCATCTGTATCGAGTACCGTCTGCGCAGTTGTTTCTGCACCGAGATTGGAATTATTTGCTATTGAGGTGAATTTCATTTTGCAGGCATTCTCGATTTCGCCCATCACCTCCAACGTATCCTGAGGAGTTTGGGTAAGCGGGCGGTAAAAATTAACGACAAAGATCATTTCATAATCGTTTTCCTCAAGAATCGACGGTGCCAACCGTCCGAGTGCAAGAGCTCCTCGGTCATCGCCGCCCACATCGATTATGGAATAATAAGATTTATCGCAAATAATCGAGTACATTTCGGGCGGAAGCGCGGGAATGTCGACATTTGAGTTAGCATAATTCGACGAAATAAGCTTTATTCCGTATTCGGAGAGCTCACGCTCGCTGTCCTTCGTTCTGAAATACGGATTAACTATGTCAAGGTCTGCAATCTGAACCTTTTTTTGCTCACCTGCGAGCAACTGCGCATAATTTACCGCAATATTGGTTTTTCCGCT
>JAZNBI010000108.1:0-2055 GCA_045586995.1 Eubacteriales bacterium
GTTGAGGTATGCTCTCACTTCGCTCATATCGAGTATGTACTGAATTTCCGCGATAGCGTTTCCGTTCTCGTCAAGAATGACCGAAACGCCCGTGTAATTGTATCCGTAGTCGTTGTCCGTTACGAGAGGAGTGTCAATTCCTTTATTATCTCTGTATCTTTCCCAAATGGTGATATATTTTTCCATATCGGCGGGATCGTCGGGATTTGCCGCGTCTACGTACAGAATATCACTGCCGTAAGGAAGCTGATTGGCGGGATCGTCTCCCATTTCCTCCACCATTGCGTCAATGTAGAAGCAAACGCTGTCCTCATCGGGAACAACGAGGGAGAGAAAGGTGATATCGCCGTCCTTTTTCAACTGATTGAAGAGATCATACATTTTCTGATATTCGGGTGTCTCATCGCCGCCCTCTGTAAGAATCGTTTTCACATCCTCAATGTCAAGCATAGCGGCTATTGCGTTGCTGTTCGTCATAACTCTTTCCGCATACATTTCTTCCAGGTACGATTTCGAGGTTGCGTAGCTGAAGAGCGAAATGGCAACCGTAAGAACAAGCCCGACGATTCCCAGTGAAATAATAAATTTAGGCAAAAGTTTAAGCTTCATTGTTCGTCTCCCAGTCAAGTCGTTTATAGTAAACCTCCGCGTCACACAGGCATCTGCCGTGACAGATCGGGCATATCAGCTCGGTATCGTCGTACCAAACCTTTTTTGCTTCGGCTAAATAATCGAATTTGCATTCCGAAAGAGCTTTGCCAAGCGGAAGGATGCCGCCCGGCTTCCAACAAACGATAAAAGTAACGTCTATGGAAAGCTCTTTTAGCCTCTCCAAAATAAAGTTTATCATTTGTGCGGCAAAACCGATGCCGCGATATTCTGCTTTAAGTCCCACCGACTGAATTTTACCGACCATTTTATCGGTGCGGGAATACACCTTGCGAAACAGCTCTGCGTCAAGCTTTGCATATTTCGCAATATCTTCTGGCTCGGTAAGATAGTAATATATATATCCAACGGGTTCTCCCGCTTCGCTTTTCAGAAGATAGAAAAATCTGTCCGCAGCACCAACCGCAGAGGCAATTTCTTCTGCCCCGTACAGATTTTCACCAACGCACTCGTCACACAAAAGACGGGCTTCGTTGACTTCTTCCTCTGAAAGCGGTTTCAGATAAAACACGCCTTTGTTTTCAAGATTAAATGTGTATTTCATTCTTTGCCTTTCGTACAGGTCAAAATCTTCATTCCCATAGAAATGACCGATTTTTCCTTCAGGATCAAGCGCTTGAGCGGTTCATAGTTTTCGGCAAGCCAAGCCGACCACGATTTGTATTCTTCGTTGTCCGGCTCTGACTCAAGAAGCAGTAACACGTCCTCGCGTAAATAGGTAAAAAAGGTAGTAAAGATCGCTTTTTTCTTTTCCTTCTCGCCCTCTGCCGCCGAAACAGCATCGTGCCAAACGTTAATGCTTTCATATCCGCAAGCGGAGAGTGTTTCGCAAACGGTCGCTCCGACCTCGCGATCGCCGGAATATTTGTCCTTTTTTAAGATCTCCAAAAACTCACCGAGCAATCCGTTTTTATCACCCGTTACGGTAGAGGCGGTGTCGTTTGCTTCAATGACAAACAGCTTTCCGTCCGTTTTCAAAAAGGGATGAAGTGCTATAAGTAACCCTTTCACGTCGGATAAGTGCATCAGAACGAAGGAGAGATAGATCACGTCAAATCCGTCGATCTTCTTATCATTCATTATGATGCGAAGCCGCTCCGCGAAGTCCTCCGCTTCTACGTCAAGTGGGTAGAATGAAAATCTCTCGTTGCCGTATGCTTTTTGAGCTTTTGCAGCAAGCACCTCGTTATATTCAAGTCCGATCACACACAATACCTGATCCGAGGTGAAACGCTCGATCGTTTTCGCTCCGTCGTTGCATCCGATATCAAGAACCGCGAGATCTTGTCCTTCGGAGAAAATTTGTGCGAAAACAGGTGCCTCATAGCAGGCGAGCAGCTCGTTCTGCACACGAAGTCTTTTTATTTCATTTTTCTCCTGAAAAAC
>JAZNBI010000109.1:0-2747 GCA_045586995.1 Eubacteriales bacterium
GCAGACGGAATAACATAACGTCTTCTTTTATCTTCACTTATTATTTTCGCAACGAGTTCAAAGTGTTTTGCGTCGGCAAGAGAAGAACCGCCGAATTTTACAACCTTTAATTGCATAATTTTCTCCTGTTTCGGAATGAATTAAAAATATAGATAAAACTTTATACAATAATATATTATATTAATAAATATAAAAAAGTCAATAGCAAAAGAAAATCTTCCGCTTTTTTTGTTAATTATATAGGATTATAAAAGCTTCCACAGGTGAGGTTAAGTGCTTTTAACGCCGATAGTGGAGTGGTTAGTGTAAATTTAATTTGCGCCATCGGCAATATTATCGATATACCGTTTTGCCTGCGTCATAAATAATTCACAATACTTACCGTGATTTTTCATAAGCTCGCGGTGGGTGCCCTGTTCGATAATATATCCGTTGTCGAGAACCACTATTTTAGATGCTACAGTTGCGCTCGAAAGACGGTGCGAAACGAATACTGTAGTTTTATCTTTTCTTAGTTGGTCAAACTGATTGAAAATATCTTGTTCAGCCATAGGGTCAAGCGAGGCGGTCGGCTCATCGAGAATAAGAATGTCGGATTCACTGTAAAAAGCGCGTGCAACTGCTAATTTTTGCCATTGACCTGTCGAAAGCTCAATTCCGTCTTCTTCAAATAACTTTGTTAAAGGCGTTTCATATTGCTTTGTAAGCTTTGATATATATTCTTCAGCACCGCTTTTTTTAGCAGCCAAACGAATTTTTTCATCATCCATCGGAGCTTCAACATTTCCAAAAGCAATATTTTCGGAAACGGTAAAGGAATATCTTCCGAAATCTTGAAATATTATACCGAAAATCGAATATAAATCTGCAGGAGAGTATTCTTTTAAGTTTATACCATCGAGAAGAATTTCACCTTCCGTGGGGTCATATAAACGTGTTAACAGCTTTATTAACGTTGTTTTGCCGGCACCGTTAAGTCCTACCAATACAACGGTTTCACCCGGATTGATTTTTAAATTAATATCCTTAAGCACAAAATTTTCAGAGCCCGGATATGCAAAGCTGACATTTATAAATTCAATGCTGTGAGGAATATTTTTAATCGGCTTTCTTGGCGGATCAACACTTGGCACTATAGTCGGTGTTTCCTTCATAAAAGAGGTTAGATTGTCTATAAATAACGTTCCTTCGTATATCGAAGCCGAGCTCGATATAATAGCGGCAATATTAGCTGCTATAGACGCTATCGCTCCTGTGTATAGGGAATAGTCACCGATTTTCCAGATGCCGTTGAAAACATTAAGTGCTATTTTGATAAAGAAGAAACAGTTTACTGTGGTTGAAATCAATACAACTACAAAATGCCAGATGTTTTCTTTTATAATAAGATTTTTGATTCCGTAAAAATATTTTTTAAATACCGAATCATAACGATCGATAAAAGTGTCGGATAGGTTAAAAAGACGAATTTCCTTGACGTCGTTTTTATTTACCAACAATCCGGAATAATAATTCATTTGGCGTCGTTCTTTTGAGTTGCGCCGCATATAACTAAAATGTTTTTTGCGATAAATAAAATTGATAATTGCGGAGGGAATTGAAATTAATGTTACCACAACTGCCGCCATGGGAATCTCACCGGAAAGAATAATTATATACGAAAATAATGTTATTAATATCGTAATAAACGAAAATGACGAAGTTAAAACGCTTAGGGGACGCATACTTGCTTCGCGATTGGCGTTTTCTAATTGCTCATAAAATTCAGGAAGATCAAAAGAGGAAATGTCAATGGTTTTTGCCTTGTTCATTATTTTTTTCTTGATATTGTTCGAAATCAACTCACCTGAAATTCTGGTAACCAGCATATTTATATTTCCAATAATACTTGAGAAGAGTCGGTAGACAAACATAAAGATCAGTAAAAAAAACAAATGCGAATCAAAGAAATTCGCGACAAAAGAAAGCCCCGTAATATCTGACATTGCTCTTGAAGTAACTATCGTTTGAAGCTCATTCAAAATGTCTTTGGAAATAATTGCGCCTATAATCGGCAAAACACCTTGAAGCAACGAGATAAGAGAAAGTAACAGGAGAATCCAAGGACCGGTTTCCCATACTAAAGATATTATATAAAATAGTCTTGATAAGAAAAGTTTAAAAATTTCTTTTAAAAATCTGGGGATATCGAAAAAGCTTTTAGGCGGTTTGGTTTTTTTATATTTGAATTTTGATGATTGAGGATTCAACGCTAAAACCTCCGTACAAAAAATATATATTTATTATAACACATCGTCAAAAAAAAGTAAATAATATACATAAAAGTTTGATATATGATAATTTCTATTGACAATTGAAAGTCTTTGTGGTATCATATACAAGTGCAGATTGGCTAAAATGGCTGCCTCGGAGACCCCCTCCGTGTAAAAATTAAAGGACAAAAACGTAATAGCAAGAGTGACCTCTTCACTATTCACTCTTACCTATTACCTCATACGCGGGTATCTTTGTGCTTCGCACAAGTAAAGAACTCAAAGCGTTCTTTAGGCATCGCCATACCACGCTCATTTCATTCGCGGGTATGGCGGAATTGGCAGACGCGCTAGATTCAGGTTTTTACACCATTTTTGACGAGTTCCCGAACCGCCGAAATATCCCGAAAAGACTGGCATTCTCAGCAGAAAAGCGGTGTGCGGTTGGCACGTAAGATTCAGGTTCTAGTCGGGGTTCCTCGGTGAAGGTTCAAG
>JAZNBI010000110.1:0-33253 GCA_045586995.1 Eubacteriales bacterium
CGACACAGGTTCTCCCGAAGTACAGATTGCTATACTCACATACCGTATAAACAATCTTACCGAGCACCTTAAGAGCAACAAGAAGGACCACCACAGCCGCAGAGGCCTTTTGAAAATGGTTGGTCACAGAAAGAACTTGCTAAACTATCTTCAGAAGATTGATATTGAACGCTATCGTTCTGTTATCCAGAAGCTGTCTATCAGAAAGTAAGCAAAAAGTGTGGAGTGAAGAGCGGGGACAACCGGCTCTTCACTCCTAACTCTTATCCAAGGCGCGTTATTACATTTTTAAATTTATAACAAACTATTTTCTTACGATGGATTAGCAATTAAATATGCGATTTAAAATATAATATTAAACCCCATATTTAAGTGCTAAACCTCCGTAAGATATAGAAAAAATATTTTTGGAGGAAACAAAATGAACGAAATCAGCTCTCAAATCGATTTCAAAAATTACAAAACATTCAACTACACATTTGCAGGTCGTCCGCTTGTTATTGAAACCGGTAAGCTCGCCGGCTTAGCAAACGGCTCCTGCCTTGTTCGTTACGGTGACACTGCGGTTCTCTGCTGTGCTACGGCTTCTGCAAAGCCGCGTGACGGCATCGATTTCTTGCCTCTTTCGGTAGACTTTGACGAAAGAATGTACGCTGTCGGAAAAATCCCCGGCGGTTACCTGAAAAGAGAAGGCAGACCGTCCGAAAAAGCCATTTTGGTATCTCGAGTTATCGACCGTCCCATTCGTCCTCTTTTCCCTAAGGACCTTCGCAACGATATTGCGCTTACCTTGACGGTTATGTCGGTTGACCCCGATTGCTCTCCTGAAATTGCCGCAATGATAGGCGCGTCAACTGCGCTCGCTATTTCCGACATTCCGTGGAACGGACCTGTCGGAGGCGTTTTCATGGGACTTGTTGACGGAAAATTTGTTGTAAACCCCACCGAAGCGCAAAGACAGGTCAGCGACCTTGAACTCACTGTTGCAGCTACAACCAAAAAGGTTGTAATGATTGAGGCAGGCGCAAAAGAGGTTCCCGATGACGTAATGTATGACGCCATTATGGAAGCCCATAATGAAATTAAAAGCTTGTTGGAATTCATCAACGCTATAATTGATGAAATCGGAAAGCCGAAGTTTGCATATCCTTCTTGCGAACTCGACCACGATATGTTTGATAAAATCTTTGGTTTTTGTGAAAAATCGGTTATGGAGGCACTCGATACCGACGACAAGAATGTTCGCGATGAAAAGATGCAACCTATCATAGATAATATTCTCGAAACCTTCTCAGAAGAATATCCTGAGCTCCCAAATATAATGGACGAGCTTATATACAAAATTCAAAAGAAGATCGTCCGTCGTTGGTTGCTTGTAGACCGCAAACGTGTTGACGGCAGACGTATGGATCAGATTCGTCCGCTTGGCTCCGAAGTCGGTCTTCTCCCAAGAGCTCACGGTTCAGGATTATTTACAAGAGGACAGACTCAGGTTCTTACTGTTGCTACACTCGGAACCATTTCCGAGGCTCAGATGCTCGATGGAATTGACAATGAGGTTTCCAAGAGATACATGCATCACTATAATATGCCCGGATTCTCAACCGGAGAGGCAAAAGCAACAAGAAGCCCGGGACGCCGCGAAATCGGCCACGGAGCGCTTGCAGAGCGTTCGCTCGTACCCGTTCTTCCGTCCGAGGAGGAATTCCCTTATGCAATTCGTCTTGTATCCGATATCCTTTCGTCTAACGGCTCCACTTCTCAGGGTTCTGTTTGCGGTTCTACATTGGCACTTATGGATGCAGGCGTGCCGATCAAAGCGCCTGTTGCCGGAATTTCTTGCGGTCTTATAACAGAAGAAGACGGAAGCTTTATGACTATGTTGGATATTCAAGGTCTTGAAGATTTTTACGGCGATATGGACTTTAAGGTTGCAGGAACACACAAAGGTATAACATCTATTCAAATGGACCTTAAAATTGACGGTCTCACTCCCGAAATCATCAAAGAAGCTCTTGAAGTTACTCACCGCGGGCGCGACTATATCATTGATAATGTCATTCTCAAAGCAATTGCCGAGCCCAGAGCTGAGGTTTCAAAATACGCTCCGAAAATGACGACATTTAAGATCAATCCCGATAAAATCCGCGAAGTTATAGGCAAAGGCGGCGCGGTTATACAAAAAATTGTTGCTGATACAGGCGCAAAAATCGATATTGAAGACGATGGAACTATTCGCATTGCCGCAATCAATAATGATAGCGCGGTTGCTGCAAAAGCTTGCATTGATGCTATTGTTTTTGAGCCCGAAGTTGGTGCGATTTATACAGGAAGTGTAACAGGAATTAAAGAATTCGGAGCGTTTGTAGAATACGTTCCCGGAAAAGAAGGACTTGTTCACATTTCCAAGATTTCAACACAACGTATAGATAAAGTAGAAGATGTTCTGAAGCTCGGCGACATCGTAAAGGTTAAATTTATGGGTGTTGATGCAAAGGGACGTATGAATTTCTCTATAAAAGACGCTATTCAATAATTAATTACTAAAACAATCTGAAGGAGTAAATGATGAATAACCGCGACCAACGCACAAGAAATTTTGCCGCTGCCAACCAAAGCGGCTCTATGGGAACTCAGCGCAACCGTCGTGTAAATTCTAAAAGAAAAGTTATAATTGCAATTCTGTGGGTTATAATCGTTATTCTCTGCGTGCTTTTTGCTATAATTTTAAAGGAATGTATAAATTCCGGACCTTCATTAGGTACTGAAAGCAATGACGAAACTACTACCGCACCGAACGATGAAATTGCTTATACTGTGGAGCTGCGTTCGTCAAAGGATATACATCGCGGAGATCTTATTCTTGTAAACAGCAATTTCTCTTATGTTTTTCCTGATAATACGGCTAACATTCTTCCGATTTACTATAACAGACATACATTCGTTTCACCTACATCGGGCAAAAATGTTTATTCGTATTATACGCAAAGCCAAGAGAATTCCGCAAAGCTTGCAAATAACGCATTGGATGCGCTCAATAGCATGGCGGACGATTTCTACAATTCGCCAAACGGAAATAATGACCTGTTTATATATGATGACGACGGATACAGAACCTACCAAGAACAGCAAGAGCTTTATCAAGCGGCTATCGAAAAGTACGGAAGCGAGGCGGCAGCTCAATCACACTGTGCTCTTCCCGGCACGACCGAGCATCATACCGGTTTGAGTGTAGACCTATACGTTTACACGATTGACGGAAAAATGTATAACCTCGACAGTGCGGCAAACGGCGGTTCATTTTCGTGGATTTACGAAAACTGTTATAAATACGGTTTTGTTCTCCGTTATTCTTCCGATGTTTCGGGTGTATCGTACGAACCGTATCATTTTAGATATGTTGGATACCCTCACGCGTATTATATGAAAACAAATTCGCTCTCTTTGGAAGAATATCTTGATATTATAAGAAATGACCACTCTTATTCGGGAGAGCACTTAAAATTCACCGGCGATGATGGCTTGAATTATGAAGTTTATTATGTTCCGAGTGCAGGAGATATCACAGAGGTTTCGGTTCCCGAATCCCTTCCTTACACAATTTCGGGAGATAACATAAACGGATTTATAGTTACAGTTAATATTGACTGATTTTAAGGGGTAGAAAAGCGACGTCGTCCTATTCTACCCCCTTTTAAAGGAGTTTAAATGCATCAAAAAAAATTAATTGTTACAAATGCAAAGAAAAAAAAGCTGTTTGATTTAATTTTAATTGTTATTTGCGCAGCTATTGTTTTGGGCTTTGGTGTTTCAATTTATATATTACCTCAATCCGAATTTTCTGCAGAAGAAAACAGAACACTTCAAACTCTGCCGAACTTTTCGTGGTCATCAATTAAAAGCGGCGCTTTTACCCGTCGCATCTCGAATTTTTATGCTGACCAATTTCCTTATAGAAACAGCTTTGTCGGCGCAAAAGCACTTGTCGAGCTCGGATTAATCAAATGTGAAAACAACGGTGTTTTGCTTGGTAAGAACGGATATCTTATAAAACGTCTTGAATATTCCGATTATAACTATTTGAAAAAAAATCTAGAATCGGTTTATGATTTTTCAAAGAATATTGGAATTCCTACTGTATTTGCAATTGCTCCGCGAGCTATAGATGTAATGAAATCTCAGCTTCCGATTCAATACGACACCCAACGCGCCGATTATGTATGGAATATTGTTGATTCTTCGGATGTCGATTATATTGGATTTTCTGATATTCTTACCGAATATGAACGCATTGGAAAAAAGATTTGGTATCGCACAGACCACCATTGGACTACTCTCGGCGCATATTATTCATATGCAGAACTTTCAAAAAGTTTAGGATATTCTCCTGTGCAGATTTCAAAATTTAAAATTGAAACCGTTTCGGATTCATTCTTAGGTACGACATACTCTGCATCTGGAATAAAAGGAATTGCCCCTGATACGATTGATTTTTTCAGGTATGAGGGCGACGAGAATTTTGTTATTAAAGATTCCCAAGGAAATAACTCTAACGGATTTTATACGTTCTCTTATCTTGACGAAAAAGATAAATACGCAGCTTTTCTCGGAGGAAACAGCGATTATATAAAAATTTATAAGCCGCAGGCCGAGGATAGAGAAAGATTGTTAATTATAAAAGACAGCTTTGCAAATTCCGTAATTCCCTTTCTTGCAAATCATTATGATATCGACGTTGTGGATTTGAGATTTTATAATGGGTCTGTTTACGATTTAGCTAATGAAATTCAAGCTGATAAAATTTTAATTTTATACGGAATCGATTCACTCGCCACATCAGATACACTCACTTTACTCAATTACGGAAAATAATTTTTTTATAACTTTTGCTATCTAAATTAAAAGCCGAAGGCGAGTTTCGCCTTCGGCTTTTAATTTAAATATATGTTTTAATCGTTGAGATTATTGTAAAAAATAATCTCTTCCGGCAAATATAATCCTAATTTTTCTCTTGCTATACGTATAACATATTCGCGGCTCATAGGTGAAGAAAGCAAATACTCTAATTCTTCAATATTTGAATTATACGCATCAATTTGAGCTTGTATTTCCGTTTGTTGTTCCTTGAGCTTGTTATATTCCATTATCTTTGAAGCAAAAACAATTATTGAAACAGCCACAATAACTATCATTAAAGAAAACATAAACACTGATGGTTTTGATATGGTACGTTTTTTCGATTTTTTATTATCCATATTTTTACCTACCGCTTTCAATAAAGAAAGCCCCTTTCCTTTTTTTATGTTTTCCTTATAAATCCGTCACTTGCCAAGTTTAAAAGCTTCTTTGTTTCTTTTTTAGTGAAGGTTGATTCAATGTATTCTGTGATTATTTTGTCAAAACGTCTCATAACAATTATCCATATCTTTTTCATATATTCAAATATGCGTAAAATCGGAAACGTAACAAAAAACAAAATATATTCTAAAATCAAGCAAAAAAAGAAAAATACCCAATAAAGTGTCGCATTTATCAACTTTCCGAACAGCTTGCAATATAATATTACACCGATAAGCCCTCCAAGCAACGGTATCATTCGAAGTTTCCCGTTGTTTGAATAAAAGGTAAGAATCGAAATCAATAAAGATGTGAATATACAGAATAACAAATCTTTAAAAAACGCAAGAACAACTGAGATTTTTCGATTTTTGTAATTTTCGGCTTTTCTTATTTTTTCGGTTCGAGGACCTATAAGACAAAATTTAACTCTTTCGCAAAATTTAATAATCGGTGGGAAATTATATATCCTTCTTGATTTCAACACGTCATAAAGCAATCCCAAAAACGCCCCGACAAAGAAAGAACGTATAAAAAATATAAATAGGGCAACAGGATTTATTTCTACGGCACTCATTTGAAAATTTTAGACAAAAAGCTTCTTTTGTCTGTTTCACTAACATCATAATAATACACCGAGTTTATCCTTCCGTCCATTGCAACAACTCCCTTTTCGACATCCAAAACAGAAATGTGAATGTTTTCTCCGTCTACGGACATATCGCCGCATACGGTAGAAAGCACCACCGAATGTTCGTCGAAGCTGATGATCTCCTTTACCCCACTAATACTCATAGCTTTCCGCATTTTCAAGCATATTTCGTGATTGTTGACGGTGGTGTCGAAAATAGGTTTTGTTTCCATAGAAATCCTCCGGAATATATAATTCATATAAAATATATGCCGTAGTAGGAAAATATATAACCTTTATCCGATAACTTCGTAAAGCAATCCTGCGTCCGCTTTCTGAACTGTTTCTTTCACTTCAAGAACTCTTATTTTTAATGTTCTTTGTCCGAATACTATCTCAATAACATCGCCGACCTTAACATCATATGACGCCTTAGCTATTCTTCCGTTTACTATAATATGATCATTGTCACAGGCCTCGTTTGCTACGGTACGTCGCTTTATTATGCGAGAAATTTTCAAATATTTATCAAGTCTCATTTGCAATTAATCTCCAAGATAAAAAGCAGGCAAAGCGCTAAGCTCGTCTGCTTTTTATAACCATAGTCCAATTATTTAACAGAATCTTTAAACGCTTTTCCTGCCGAGAAAACAATACGCTTGGATGCCGGAACAACAATTTCAGCACCTGTTTTAGGATTGCGACCTTTTCTTGCGGCTCTTTCTTTGACTTCAAATGTACCAAAACCTATAAGCTGTACCTTTTCGCCTGCTTTTACTGCAGCTTCGATAGCGCCGATTGTAGCAGCTACTGCAATTTCTGCATCCTTTTTCTTGAGACCGCTTTCCTTTGCAACAATTTCAATCAACTGTGTCTTGTTCATCTTCTTCTTTACCTTTCATAATATTTTGAGTTATCAAATATATCTATTGATAACACATCGTTAATATATTATAACATTTTTATATTATTTTTGCAATAGTTTATTTAATTTTTTTGTAAATTTTTATTATTTTTGCTTAATTTTTTCCCATTTTTCGTTCAAACATCCCATTTTCTGCTCTTCAATCGACTTATTTTCAGAAGAAACCGAAAATTCAAGCTGTTCAAAGCGTGCTATAAATTTATCGGTAGAAGCGTTAAGTGCCTGCTCAGCGTCTATATCAAGCTTACGACAAACGCTTGTAATTGTCAAAAGCAAGTCGCCTATTTCTTCTCTTATTTCTTCTTTTGAACCGTTTTCTATCGCCTTAAAAACCTCATCTCTCTCTTCATCAAGCTTTTTTAAGACCTCATCTACATTTTCAAAATCAAAGCACTTGGCTTTTTTCCCAACCTTCTGGGCTCTCATAAGTGCGGGGAGCATTTGGGGTATGGCCTTTAACTTATCCGAAACCGATATGCGTTTCTTTTCATCACTCTTTATTTTTTCCCAATTACTCAACACTTGTTCACTTGTATCTATATGCATTTCGGAAAACACGTGTGGATGTCTTGAAATGAGCTTTGTGCAAATCCCATTTAAAACATCATCTATGCAAAATGCTTTCTCTTCTTTTGCTATCTGCGAATGGAACACTACTTGAAGCAATACATCTCCAAGCTCTTCACACATCAAAGTCATATCTGAGTTATCAATTGCCTCAATAACCTCATAGGTTTCTTCTATAATGTCGTTACGAATACTTTTGTGAGTTTGTTCCGCATCCCAAGGACAGCCGTCGGGAGAACGAAGAATTTCCATTATCAAAAGAAGATCATCCAGATTATAGCTGCTTTTTTCCTTTAAATATTTTTTCTTTAAGTCATTAGTCATTTAAAAAACATCCTTTTGTTTATTTTTGCTGCATAAGCTTTAATTTCAAAAAAACCTTATGAATTTTATCTCCGCTTGGAAGCATCAATATATCACTTTCATCCAAAGCACCTATTTTTATGGAAATTACAATATAGCTTACAACAGCAAATATTACGGCGATTGCAAAAGCCAAAGATCCGCTAACATTGAGAAATTTGAAAAGTACAGTATATATTAACATAGATGCGCAAACCGAGATCACGGACGAAACAAACGTGCGCGCAAATATTTTCCCAATGCCGTCAAGAGAAGTCGAATATTTTCTTATAAAATAAAAGTTGACAAAAACCACCGCTAAACTGCAAATAAATGTGCTTATGGGAGCACCCATGACATTAATCGAAGGAATTCCTATTAAAACATATGAAAAAATTATTTTTGCAACAGCACCGACAATCATAGATATAATCGGCTTTCCCTGCTTACCGTATGCCTGTAAAATCGCGTTTGTTTCGGTAATCAAGCAAGACAAGAATACGGATATACCTAACGCGGACAGAAGCGGTGCACAAATATTTATAGCTTCATATTCGTTTGCGAAAAGTAACTGTAAAATTTGTTTTGAAAAAACGGTTATTGCCAAAGAACACGGCATCGCAATCAGCAGACATAATTTCAACGAAGACAACACGACAACCTTTTCGTTCTTAGTATCCTTTTTTTCAATTGAAGATGCCAACATCGGCACGAGCGACAATGCCACCCCTGTGATAAGAGAAGGCGGAAGATTAAAAACCGGCAAAGCAAGTGTACTATAACTGCCATAGATTGCGTTCGCGACCGTCGATTCATATCCTATGTCCTGTAAGCGTCTTAGTATCATCGTCATATCTATAACACGAGTAATACTTATCACGGCCGAGCTGATAGTTATCGGAATGGCGATATTTATAAGATTTCGAGCAACCGACAAACGGCTAAATGCAGAATCATTTATATCCTTCTCTTTTGACGACCGTTCACACATCTTAAAAACAATCAAATAAAGCATAGAAAAAGCAATGCCCAGCGTCAATCCCAAAACGGCATATGCGGCAACTATCGGCAACTCATATCCTCGTTGTAATGCGATATATGCAAACAAAAGCCCTAACAAAAGTTTTCCTAATGTTTCTACAATTTGAGATATTGCTGTTGGCATCATATTCTGACATCCCTGAAAATATCCTCTGATTGAGCTTGAAATACCAATAAAAAGCACCGTCGGAGAAATAGCAAGAATACAATAATAGGCGGCGTCATTCTTGATATATGATGAAAATTCCTTCGCAAAAATTGCCATCAGAGCGGTTCCGAGCGTCCCCACAATAAAAAATATTATCATCGAAACCCGGAAAATTTTTCTTCCCAAAATATTTTTTTCGGATGCTCTCGCTTCCGAAACCATTTTTGATAGCGCAACAGGCAATCCCGAGGTGGATATAACATAAAAAAGCACATAAATCTCATATGCCGAATTAAAATATCCCATTCCCTCTGCCCCGAGAAGCTGCATCATCGGAATTTTATAAAGCAATCCTATTATTTTTACAAAAATCGTCGAAACGGTGAGTGCCGCCACCCCGGAAAAAAATGTTTTTTTCTGCTTTAACGCAACATCTTCCACTGTGCCGATATCTTTCAAAATCAAGCCAATATCACCAACCTGTTCATTCAAAATAATGCTCAGATACCCTCTTAAATTCGTATCTTAAGCGCTCGGTATCAATGGAAGTATACTCTCCTCTGTTAAAAAGTATTCGTCCGTCAACCATTGTTATTAAAACATCTGATGATTTTGCGCTGTAAGCCATGGTTGAATATCCGTCAAAAAACGGAATGTTATTGAATGATTTCAGATTTAACAACACAATATCGGCTCTCATGCCACACTCTATTCTGCCGCAATCCTTTCTTCCTTGGGCCAACGCCCCGTTTACCGTTGCAGCATGAAATACATCAGCCGCCGTCACTATATTTGACTCGCCCGAAACACTATTGCTAAGCAGTGCTGCATATTGCATTTCCTTAATGATATCAAGCGTATTATTTGAAGCAGCGCCGTCCGTACCGAGAGCTACATTTATCCCGCTTGAAAGTAGCTTTGAAAGTTTCATAATACCACTTCCAAGCTTAAGGTTACTTACAGGATTGTGCACAACGCTTACGTTTCGACTCTTTAAAACATCTATATCTTTATCATTAATCCAAACGCAATGTGCAGCGCTCGTCGGAATATCAAACGCGCCCACCGATTCGAAAAATTCCACGGGAGTTTTTCCGTATTTTTCAATACATTTTAAATGCTCGTCCTCGGTTTCAGAAATATGCATTTGCATCTGCAAACCATTTTCTGCGGCATAGCCCGCAACCTCGCGGCAATATTTCGGCTTGTTTGTATATTCGGCATGAATCGAAATATCTGTTATGATTCTACCGTCTCCCGCGCCATTATATTTGGCTATAAGCTCTTGCGCCTCTTTAAAGCGTTTATCTTCTTTGATCCCCGCATCATCCTCAAAGGATACCAGTCCCCTCGCTAAATTTGCTTTTATACCTGTTTCAAGCACGGCTTTCCCTATAATATCCTCAAACATATACATATCGGAAAATGACGCAATTCCGCCCGCAAGCATTTCCGCTATTGAGAGCACAGTTCCCCAATATACGTTTTCGTTGTTTAATCGGTCCTCCGCAGCAAATATTTTATTCAACCAGTCTCCAAGACGTAACCCTTCGGCATATCCCCTGAAAAGAGTCATTGGACAATGGCAGTGCGCATTATAAAATGCCGGTATCAAAAGATTATACTCGCAATCCACGGTGGTTTCATATTTTGCACTCGGTTGTTCTATGCCCACATATTCAATTTTGCTATCACGCACACCGACAAAGACATCGTCATTGCCAAATCCATATTCCGCGAGCAATCTCGCATTTTTAAAAATAACACTACTCATTAAAATTTATTCCTTGTATAATAATGTTAAATAAGATTATTTTCTTTATAAAACTGTTCGGTTTTCTGTCTGATATCTAAGACACGGTCATCACGCAAATACTCATATGGATATTTGGGATTAAAAATACGAAGTATTGACGAGCTTCCCGCTACTTCGGGAACATATTTAACAAGCTTGGTAACCGCACCTGCCCCGACAGAAAAAATAGAATGAACTTCTTCCATCATAAAAATATTGTAAAGGCCTTCGGTATTTTCGAGCGCAAAGCCGACATTTTCAAAATTACCCACAGCATTTTTTTGACGATACATATAATATGGCTTATACCCCGCATCCTGTGATTGTATTTGTGAATAATCAACACACTTTCCCGCATCGCCGCCTCGTAAGGAATACACTCCCTTGCCTGCTTTAATAATATCCGATGCCTTCTTTATGCAAAACGTATGTACCGTAATATTTTCGGGACGTAAAGCGAGAATTTGGTCAAACGTTGACGAAAACGTAGAAAAATTATCCCCAGGAAGTCCTACTATCAAATCGGTATTTATATTCTTTATTCCTGCGTTACGAACCATATCAAACGCTCTGAAAAAATCGGCAGCTGTATGATTTCTTCCGATACCGCGCAATATTTCGTCAGAAAGCGATTGCGGATTTACACTCATCCTTGTTATGCCGTATTTTTTTGCAATAGCAACTTTTCTTTCATTTATGGTATCAGGGCGTCCTGCTTCAAGTGTAAACTCCTCTAATGCAGAAACATCCGTGCACTCGGAAATTTTATTAAGTAAAAATTCAAGCTGCTTTTCATCAAGAGTAGTAGGTGTTCCTCCGCCTATATAAACCGTTTTTACACAAAGCCCCAAAGAACGAATAGTATCAAAAGTATATTCAATATCCTCTGCAAGTCTTATCAAATACTCCGGAATCAGTGACAACAAGCGATTAGAGGTGTAAGAAACAAAAGAACAATACGAACATCTTGTGGGACAAAAAGGAATAGAAATATACACACTGCAATCCTTTTTATCGGGTATTCCTATTATTTTTTCCTCGTTTAATGCAACATCGGTTGCCAATGCCGCTTTTTTTGGAATAACAAAATAATCTGTTGACAAAAGTTTTTTAACTCTTGTTTTGCTAAATCCGCGTAAAAGCATTGACATTGCAACCTTTGAAGGTCTTACGCCTGTAAGCATACCCCAAGACGGACGATATCCGAGCATTTCTCCACAAACAGCTAAAATCGATGCTCCGATTGCAATTTTCTCTGTTCTCAAGCCAGGAATATCATCACGATATTCGCAAAAGCGTTCTGCGGTGCTTTGTTTTTCTCCTATTTGAAGCTTCGCAAAGGCACTCACACCATTCTCAAGTTTGGTTGTGTTCAATTCCAATATCGGAGTTCTTTCTGAAATCAGTTCATCATCGGGAAATTTTTCTCCGGGAAAGAAAATCATACAAAGCATTTGGACATAATACTTATTTATTTTTTCATCAATAATTAATTTCATAAAAAATCCTTTATCTTTTTGATTTAAGATTTTCACTATCTGCTACGATAGCAACAGGTCCGCCGTTTACAACATAACAAGCATATCCTTGCCCAAATCTTCCCCGATTTAAGCTTGGCTTACGAAAATCCTCTCACAACGTCAACAACTCCGTCAAGCGATTTTAATCTTGATACAATACTGTTATATTGCTCTATATTTTTACAACTGATTTTTAAATTTATAATTGAGCGTTCCTTAGAGCGATTTTGAGTGTTTATTTGCAAAATCGGTATCTTCATATCAGCAAGCGCAACCGAAATATCTGCAAGCATACCTATCTTGTCATAAACGTGAATTTGAATCAACGCTTCATATGAATTTTTAATAGCAGACGTATCTGATATGTCCCAATGAACATCGATCCACCTGTCAATATTTTCGGCTTTTTCGCGACCGCTCTGCACATTCGGGCAATCGGTTTTATGAACGGAAATACCATATCCTTTAGTAACAAAACCAATAACTTTATCTCCTGGCAAAGGATTGCAGCACTTGGCAAACTTAACAAGACAACCGCTTTGACCGTCCACAATAATGCCACCGTTTGAGCTTATATTTTTCGGCTTGGCTGAAATTTGAATTTGTTCTGCTGTGAGATCGGTGACCTCGGGCTCAGGACGAACAACCTTTTGAAACTCGTCTTTGAGCTTCATCATTATTTTAGATATGGATAGCCCTCCATATCCTATCGTATTATACATATCATCAACATTCATAAATCCGAAACGTTGAGCTATATTCTGCAAAATAATTGTTTTTTGAGCTTCGGTACAGCTTTCTGGCAAGCGCTTAAATTCATTATCAAGCGCAGATTTTCCGTAAAGTGTATTCTCTGCCTTTTTCTCTTTTTTAAACCACTGTCTGATTTTTGACCTTGCTTCACTGGTTCTGACTATCTTCAACCAATCACGGCTCGGCCCCTTGGATGCCGATGAAGTAATAATTTCGACTATTTCTCCGTTTTGCGGGATGCGGTCTATCGGTACTATCATACCGTTTATTTTTGCACCGATCATTTTATTACCGACAGCGGAGTGTATTGTATAGGCAAAATCTATCACAGTTGAGCCCTGCGGTAATGAAACGACGTCGCCTTTTGGAGTAAATACAAAGGTTTCGTCATGAAAAATATCGGTTTTTAGGGCATGAATAAACTCATCGGAATCGCGAGCTGTATCCTCGGTTTCAATAAGCCTGGCGATCCACTCAAGCTTTTTATCAATTTCCTCTTTTGAGCGTTCGCCGGATTTATATTTCCAATGTGCCGCAATACCGTACTCCGCAACGTGATGCATTTCCCACGTTCTGATCTGCACCTCAAAAGGAATTCCGTCACGTCCTATAACGGTCGTGTGCAGAGAGCGATACATATTGGGCTTCGGTGTCGAAATATAATCCTTAAACCTTCCCGGAATCGACTTGAACATTTCGTGGATAAGTCCGAGAACGGTATAGCAATCCAATTCTGTGTCTACGATTATCCTCAACGCGTAAAAATCGTATATTTCATCAAAGCTTTTGCTTTGACTGAACATTTTCTTATAAATACTGTATACCGATTTAATACGCCCTTCAAGCATAAATTTGATATTATTTTCGGCAAGCTTCGAATCAACCGTAGAACGTATATTTTCAATAAATCCCAAGCTTTGACCGTACTTATTTTCAATGCTGCATTTTACTTCATCATAACCTATCGGGTCAAGATATATCAAGCCAAGATTTTCAAGCTCTTGCTTAATTTTCTGCATACCTAGGCGATGCGCAATAGGAGCATATACCTGCATTGTTTCGAGCGCGGTTATCCTTCTTTTTTCATCAGGTTTCGCCGCAAGAGTACGCATATTATGAACTCTGTCGCAAAGCTTTATAAAAATAACTCTTATGTCCTTCGACATAGCGATGAGCATTTTTCTTAAATTTTCAAGATGAATTTCTTCCTTGTCCTCGATTTTTAGTATAACAATTTTAGTAAGTCCATCCACAAGCATTGCAACATCCGCACCGAACTGCTTTTCAACCTCTTTAAGATTGGTTTTTTCTGCGCAGTCCTCTATTGTATCGTGTAAAAGTGCGGCGCAAATCGAATCGGTATCAAGTTCAAGTCCTGCAACTATCTCCGCCACCGCCACAGGATGAGATATATATTCCTCACCACTTACTCTAAATTGACCTTGATGAAGATTTTTTGCATATTCGTATGCTTTGGAAATTTTTTCAAAATCATATTTTTTTCCTGTTGCATACAAAATGTCGAATAATCTTTTAATGTCTGTATGAACATTTGAATTATTATCCATAAATCCTCCTCTTACGTTTTTTTGCATTGTCCTTTAAGTTTTTTTAAAATTGACGATTTTTCAATATTGGTTTTTTCGGTTGTAAATTTTATAGAAAATTGATACATACCTTCATAAACCTCTTGAATATCACAAATCTTCAATTCATGTAGTATACGTATTATGTATTGGAGTTTAACGTAATTTATTTTAAACTCTCTCAAAAACAGCAATAAAACCTGTTCGGAAATCAAATCTCGTCCTTGTCGAAATTCACGCCTTAATGTTGAATAAACAGCCGCAAAATCATTTCTGTCGGGAATGAAATTTTCATTTGCATCAAATACACCGCCGGATTTTATTTCATTATATCGCGTTTTCATTTTTGCTAATTCTTCAACGGTTTTCAACGATTGTCTTAAATCTTGAATAATCAACTGAACCGACTTAATTCCTTGATATTCGTTAATATCCAAATTAAACAAAATATCTGCGCGTTCATTTTCAAATAATCCCAAATTTGATAATGTTGTATTAAACATCACCGCAGACAGTGTCTGACCTTCTTTTTCAACAATTATTTTTAAATGCTTGCCATTCCCTATCGGAATTATTTTCTTTAGAAAAACATCGTTCAAAATAAACGAAGGAGTAGGATTACCTATTCCAAACGGCTCGAGCTGCATTATTTCCGTAGCGAACTCCATAGTTATATCGGATATTTCAAGCTCATAATCCGCTTCAAGCTGAATCGACATATTGTGTTCCGAAAAATAGTCTTTCGCATATTCATTTATTTTTTGTCGGAATGCATCTACATTTTTTCTTTCAATAGCAAGGCCTGCGGCAAGTGCATGACCGCCATATTTTATCAAATAATCCCTGCAATAATTTAGAGCACCTACCAAATTCATTCCGCATGCACTTCTTCCCGAACCTTTTCCGACATCATTAGGATCGCAAGTACCCACATCAACAGAATCAAACGATATCAGTATAGACGGCAACCCGATTTTTTCGGTTATCCTTGACGCAACGATACCAATAATTCCTTGTTGCCATCCGTCATCCTCGATTACTATTATATAGTCCTTACCGGGAATATAGGATTCCTTTATTTTTTTATACGCTTGTTCGGCGATTCGATTTTCTTCTATCTGCCTCGTTCGATTAATCTCACAAAGCAGCTCCGAAAGCTTCTCTGCTTCACTGTAATCCTCGGTTAACAGCAGTTTAACCGCAATAGAAGCGTCGCTGATTCTTCCCGCTGCATTTATCCTCGGTGCAATGCCAAATCCGACAAATCCCGCCGTTATACGTTTTGTATTGCCGAAATTTCCAGTGGGTTTATTGCCTATCGCCTTTTCAACAAGAGCAAAAAGCCCTTTTCTTTTTGTGGTCGAAATCATTTCAAGCCCTTTTGTTACAATTACACGATTTTCACCTATAATAGGCATAACATCAGCAACGGTGCCCAGTGCTATAAGATCTGCAAAATCATTCAAGATCTTTTCTGACGCTTTATATGAGCATTGAGAGTATATTTTCATCTGAAGGGCGCAGATAAGCTTAAACACCACTCCCACACCTGCCAGTTTTTTAAATGGATACTGTGAATCAACACGATGAGGATTTATAATTGCACAAGCATTTGGAAGTGCTTCGGGACACTCGTGATGGTCTGTAATAATAAGGTCAACACCTATTTGAGATGCATAATTTGCCTCATCAATTGCAGTAATTCCGGTGTCTACCGTTATTACAAGCATCACACCTTCGGCAGCTTTTTGATGTATAACCGAAGACGAGAGTCCGTAACCGTCCGACTCGCGGCTGGGGATATAATATTCAACGTCTGCTCCAAGTGATTTAAGATAAATAAACAAAGTTGACACCGAAGTTACGCCATCTACGTCATAATCTCCGTAAATAAGAATCTTTTCATTGTTTTTTATGGCAAGCTGAATACGCTCTACAGCTGAATCAATGTCAGGTAAAGCCATCGCATCATTAAGCGAAGATATATCGTTTAACATAAAGCTTTTAACCGATTCGACATCCTTATACCCTCTGTTATAAAGAAGAATTGCCAAAAGGCGCGAAATCGAAAATTCTTTTTCAATATTGTCTATTATTTTATTTCTTTCGCCGTTTTCCGAAGCACAGCGTAAATTCCACACCTTTTGTCTTTTTTCTTCTAACATACTTTTCTCCAATAGCAAAAATGCTGATTATTTCTTAGTTGTCGGGCGGCGCAAATCTCTTCATAATTTCCAATGCAACCTTTATCCCGTCCACCGCAGAGCTTGTAATTCCGCCGGCATATCCTGCGCCTTCACCGCATGGATAAATATAATCATTACCAAACGCTGTGAGGTTTTCATCTCTGAGTATTCTTACAGGAGATGAAGTTCTGGTTTCAACGCCGGTAAGAACAGCATCAGATGCCGAAAAGCCCGAAATATTTTTATTAAAATTTGAAATCCCTATATTTAAGCCCTTACAAACAAAATCGGGAAGGATTTTATCCAATGCCGCAATTTTACATTTCCCTCTCATATATGTTGGCATTATACGATACGGCTCTGTTCCGCTTTTTCCGTTCAAAAAATCTCCGACCGTTTGAATGGGTGCGGAATAATCATTACCTCCCGCTTCAAACGCGGCACGCTCGATATTTTGCTGAAATTCCATAGCACCTTTTGGGGTGTTTCCATAGTCGCTACAGTTTACAGAAACCAACAGCGCCGAGTTTGCATTCTTTCCGTCACGAGCGAAATTACTCATTCCGTTGACAACAATCCGTCCTTTATCGGATGATGCGCCAACCACCTCGCCGCCCGGGCACATACAAAAGGTATAAACCCCTCGCTCTGTTTTTGTGTGTGAAAGCGCATATTCGGCGTGTCTTAGTTTTGGATGACCGGCATATTTACCGTAAAGCGCACGGTCAATATCCTCTTGTAAGTGCTCTATTCTGACCCCTACCGAAAATGGCTTGGGGGCAACGGATAAACCCGACTCCATCAAAGAAACAAAAGTATCTTGGGCGCTGTGACCAAGAGCCAAGACTGCAACCGACGGATTTAAATCTCCTCGATTAGTGATTGCTCGCAACCCCGAGCAATCATAAAAAAGCTTTTCAAGCTTACAACGATATTTTACGCTTCCTCCAAGCATAGAAATTCTTGAAAGCATATTATCAATAATATTGCGCAAAATATCGGTTCCGATATGCGGCTTCGCATTCAGCAAAATATCTTCCGGCGCTCCAAATTCATATAGCTTTTCAAGCACAAAACGGCATTTTTCATCAGAAATTCTCGTCAAAAGCTTTCCATCCGAAAAGGTGCCCGCTCCGCCTGCGCCAAACTGTATATTGGAATCCTCATCAAGCTCTCCGAATTGATAGAATGTATTGACCTTCTCTATTCGGTCTTTAATGCAATCTCCCCTGTCAATAATTATTGGCGCATATCCGTTTTCGGCAAGCAAAAGCGCGCAAAAAAGCCCCGCAGGCCCCATACCCACAACAAGAGGACGTCCTTTTATTTTTTCTTTTCCGCGTTTTATTTCAAGTCCTTTAAGCTCAATTTTTGAGGCGTTTATCTTTTTAAGCTTCGCGTCATTCAAAGATGAAAGCTTCTCACCTTCCGCAATTACCGATGATACGCATAAAATATTATCCTTGTTTCTTGCATCTACCGACTTTTTATATAGGCGAAAATGAAGCTGTGATGTATCGCCACACACAAGCTTCATTTTTTGCTCGGAAATATTTAAAATATCGGTATCATCTGCGGTAAACGGAAGTTTTATATCACGAATAAGAACAGCGTTCATTGGTTTATCCGACATTTTTTATGTAAAGTATAACTGTAACGGAATCTTCTTCGCTTGAAGCAAGTTCAATTCCCGCCGGAGGCACAATTTTAATTGTTTTATTTGAAACATTTTCGGTTATGCCTGAAGCATCAACTCGAACAGTAATAGATTCCAGACCATCAAGAATTTCAACAAGGCCGACGACATTTACCGAATTGGTAAATGAGTATATATCTCGAACTATATTTTTGTCATAATCAAATATCAAATTTACTTTTTTCTCTGTTGTGAGCGAAACATTCACATTCATATCGTTCGGAACGACCTTTAAATACGGACTGGAAACGGTATTTCCGTTTTTATCCAAAAGCAACAGCTCTCCGCTTGAGGTCGTCATACTCATCTTAAGTTCTCCCAGTTCAAGCTGTATAAAAGCGCTGCTTATTTTATCTAGCTCTATTTGCGGACCCGAAACAGTCACGGATTGATATTGCGGTTTTGCCACTACTGAGTACGAAGCATTTGTGCTTTGATAGGTCTTAACGCGAACGGGAACTTCTTTTGAGGTCATAACATCTGCATATACCGTAAGACTGCTTGGCTTTATATCGGTAACAGAAACGCCTCCGGGAACATTTATAACCGAAATTTTGACAGCTTGTTTTCCCGGATTTTTTATGCCGGAAACATCTATGATCGACTCAATATTATTTTCATCAATTTTGAGAACGTCCGCACGATTTCCCTTTAATGTCACTGTGACGTACATATTACTTGCAGAATTAACAATAGACATTCCGTTTGCCATTGCATCTTCATTTTTGACAGAAAGCGGTATCATAACGTTTTTTTCATATGCATCAATATCGGTATTCATAACATAAAGCCAAATACCGAATGCAAAAATAACACAAAATATAAATGCCAAAATATTAAATCGTTTTGGCTTTTCGCGAAGTCCAGCCGTATTTTTCGCATTCTCATTAGCTTGGTTTTGAACTTCATATTTATTAGCTTTATCCAATGTTATGAGCGCCCCCTTTCGGATTTTGTTTTACGTTCCTTGGAAGATAATGTTGTGGGAACAGGCGGAAGCAAAAGCTCTGTCAGTTCTTGCTTAAGCGAATTATAGTTAAAATTACGCTTCAACATACCGTCGTGAGCCACAGATATAATTCCCGTTTCTTCCGAAACAATGATGACTGCAGCATCACTGACCTCACTCATTCCGATTGCAGCTCTATGTCTTGTTCCAAGGTCTTTAAATATGTCATCGCGCATTGACAGGGGTAAAAAGCATCCCGCGGCGTAAATTCGAGCATTTCTGATAATAACCGCACCATCATGAAGCGGGGCCTTGTTAAAAAATATATTACGAAGCAAATACGGAGAGAGCTGCGAATCAAGAGTCACACCGGATTTTATATATTCTCCGAGCTTTGTATTACGTTCGATTACAATCAAAGCACCTGTTTTATCCCTAGAAAGGTCGGATACCGCCTCGCATATATTTTTGATTTCGTTTATAACGGTTTCTTTATCTCGAGTTTCCGAAGATATTCCCTTTAAATTAAGCAGAGATGTAGTTCCCACTTTTTCAAGAGCGGCACGAAGCTCCGGCTGAAAAACGACGATAATCGCCAAAATACCGACTTGATAAAAGTTTTGCAAAATAAACTTTACAGCATGCATATTCAGCAATGTGCTTAACACAAGCATTGCCAATATCAGAAGCATACCGATTGCAAGCTTTCCCGCGCGCCTGTCCCTTATAAACTTATATACATAATAAAGGAATATTGCCAGCACGAGTATATCAATAATATCCAGTATGGTAATTTGCTTGATCTGTTCAAAAATATAAACTTGAACAAACTCAACCACACTATCCGCGATATTTGCTATCGTCTGTTTCATTAATCATCTCTCCTTTTTTGCTATTTATATTATTCTACCACAAAAACCTTAAAATTTCAAATATTTCTTTAAAAAATACAAATACTTTATTTTTTGACAAAATACTTGTTTTTTTATATACAACTCAAAACGTTCAATTACGCCATATTGTTAATTTTTGTATCGATGAATTAAAACTTTTAATCATTCATCATAGTTTCTTCTTCCAAGCAAGAAAACAACTCCGACGCTTATAACGGCAACAATTGCAATAACAACTATCCATTTGCCGTTAATCAAATTATCCGGCGTTTTTTTATCCGCTTTTCCAAAATTTACACGGTCGCGCTCTATTTCAATAAGCTCTTTTAAATCAGTATCATCATATACGTCGCTCAATGCGCTTATCGAAGAAAGATGTATGTCGAAATCTTTTGATTCTCCTGTAACGGCTTTTACCGAAATACGAATATATGAAACCTTTGGAACAGAATATCCTGCACTAAGATCCATAACAACAGTTGAAAGCTCCCCGCTTTTTATAACCTGTTTTGCTTCAATACTTGAATTTTCGCCCTTAAGAACTACCTTAACCTCATATATTGAATCCTCGGTTCCGTCATCAATTGAAATATCGAACGCAAGATGTGAAAAAAGATTTATATTTTCATAATTTTCATAAATATAAAACAGATCGGAATACTCACCTATATTCAAGTCGGAAGCATCTATTGATGCCACCAAGGTTCTTCCGAATGTTTTTGAAGAATCTATTGAAACCGACTTACAGTTATTACCCGCAGACCACCCCGGTATAGTTGTCAACACCGAAAAATCCCAGAGAGCGAATTCGCCCGTAATATCTGAGGGCTTTTCTAAAAGAAGCTTGGTTTCATACATTTTTCGAAGTATCAAACGATTTCTCATAAAATCGCTTATTAATGTTCGCCAAGTAACTGCATTATTGAAAAACTTCAATGCGAATTCACTTACATCAACACTGTTTTCGGTATCAATATATGTCATTAAATGTTTTATTTTACCGAACTCGGAGGTATCCCCCGCTCGCTCTTTTTCGGAAAACGAAACTATAAAGGTTTTTGCGCGACCATCAAATAAAAGCTTATAATAATTGTATGCATATGATGCCGACAAGGCATTCCCCGTTGTATTATCATCGGGCTGCCAAAAATAAATATAATTTTCATCAACGAATGGATATTTTATTTTAACATTATCAATCAGCGTATGCAAAAGCTCAATGTTTTCGGTTGAAATATAGTCGCTTCCTATATGAGCCGGCTTTTGATTGTTAAAATCCACATTAAGCACGTTTTCATTCGAAAGAGCATACGGATTATGAGTGCTTTCGAGCATAACCGAAAAGCCGTATGTATTCTTAATAGTGTGCTCTGATAAAAATGCGGCAATCGACTTTAAAAGCAATTCCGATGGATAAACGCCCTCATATATATCGTCATATTCAACCGACGAATCAGCATTATCAGAAATAGGAACAATCATTTTTACATTATTGTCCACCGCTTGAGCGGCTGCGGATATCGCTATAAACGAATTGCAGTACTCCGCAACATATTCTGACATTGAAATAACGCTTCCGGCAAAATTATGTACATCCGAACGATCTATTTTACTTCCCAAAATAATCCCTTCGAAAGTTCCGGGAGCATATCGAGAACAAAGAAAATACACATATGTATAGAGCATTGCAGCATCACGTTTGCTTTCTATGTCTATATTCAGATTTTTTATATCAGATACACTTGAATTACTTGACATCAAAAAACGAAGATAAATTTTACAACCAAACGCAGAATAGACATTGATTTGACTGTCCAAATAATCAAGATACTCCAAAGAAACATATGCATTTATATCCTCAACAGAAATCAGCTTTCCGGAATGATACGATGATATAAACTCATTCAGAAAAACGTTTACAACGGCAACCGATACATAAGAGTCAACTGCAGAAGATGCAAACTCGGTGTCTACACCTTTAAACATACTGTCCGACACTTTGTCATATGATGTCGCAGAAGAACAAGAAACATAAGTAATAGGAGCAATCTGTATTTTGCTTCCGTCGGGTTCGGAAACCACAACCATATATCGTGAAAGACGGTCTGACAACGTTTTGGCTTCTATCTTAAAATCAAATTTAATAGAAATCGCAGATGTATCTACGGGTTTGTGAGTTTCAAAGAATACGTCGTCGACTTTTTCATTAATATCAACCGAATACACTTCCAAAACAGAATTTTTATGAAGTATCATAAAATCATGATTTAAAGTTCCGGAAATACCTATTATCTGTAAATCATCATTATATTTGCAATTTGAAATTTCTCCGTAAAAATAACTCGAATCATCATATATTGAAATCGCATATGCCGAATATAAAATTACCGAGCCCTTGTTTGTTCCGTTGAAAACAATAGACAAGGAAGTGATTTCCGAAGGATTTATTACAGGCACCTCGTACGATATTTTTTTACTCATTGGTAGAATATCAAAATTTGTACGTTCAATCGTTTCGACACCTTGTCCGTTTCTTGTAATATAGGTTATAGTAGCGTTGCTGCTGCTTGTATTATTTTCAAAAACAAAGCGAATGGCATTTGCTCCCTTTTGAACACTTGCATTGTCATATCTAATGTCAAACGACAGTCCGTAAGCATTTATGTCAAATACTGTATTCCCATCATCATTCTTGTAAGAATATGATGGGGTCGTTGATTTTTCGCTTTCGGATTCGAAAGTTCCTTCAAATTCCGCGAATATCGGGAATAACAGTATACTTGTCGACAAAACCAATGCCAGAAAAAAAGAAACAATCCTTTTACAATTCAAAAATTCTCCTCCTTTCCAAAACAAGAGTTGAAGCATATCGGTTTTATTATAACATATTCTTGTAAAAAAATAAAGTGTTTTTATGAATTTTAAATATATATATCAGCAAGGCAATATATGGTTTCACGTTTAACATTTTTTTACATTTTTGAAAAAAAAGCAGTGCTGTGATAAGCAAGCACGCCGCAAAGCCATAGAAAGCTTTACGGCGTGCCTTTTATTTAAATATCGGTTGTATTTGCTTTCCCTTCAAAGCAAGAGAAAGGGTTTCAGGTATCATTGAAAAATCCGCAACGCACGAATGCGGCTTCTTGCTTGGGCTATCCTGACCGAAAGGAACAAAATACACAAATTTGCGTGAAAGCATGATCGCAATGTTTTTTAAATTTGCGGAAAGAGCATCGTTTGAAGCAAGTGCAATTATCAATGCTCTGTCGCTTCGAAGATGCGCTTTTACAGCCATTGTTACGGCGGTATCCGTGATGCCGTTTGCCATCTTAGCCAGACTATTTCCCGTACACGGTGCTATAATCAGAGCATCCAGTGCGATTTTAGGACCCAGCGGTTCTGCATCAACTATAGAATGAACAATATCTCGTCCGCAAAGATTTGAAACATTCTTTTTGAAATCATCGCATTTGCCGAAATATGTGTCTGTATTATACACACATTCACTCATTATAGGGAGCACGTCATATCCCTTTTGGAGCAAATCCTTCATAATTTCAAAAGATTTTGAAAGTGTACAAAATGAACCGCAAAATGCATAACCTATCATTTCAACACCCCCTCTGCTTCAAGAATGTTAAAAATCACGTCCGCAATTATATTCCCTGCGGTAACGGGAGCGTATTTCCCGGGTAATGATGTCGCCCACATAACTTTTATTTGCTTTTCCTTTGCGGCAATAGGGTCAATTCCGCCGGGGGCAGATGCGAGGTCTATGACAAGCGTATCGGGCGAAATCTGAGAAAGTGCATTTTTATCAAAAATCCTATATGGAACGGTATTGAAAATCACACTGCACGCCCCATCCACACCGGTTAAAATGCTCTTTTCGGGATTTGAAATTATTTTCAATGTTTTACACCCGTGAGTTTGCGCCAGCGCTATATCGCTTGGATTACGCGCTGCTACCGTCACATTACTTCCAAGTGATTTTAGCATACTCGAAAGCGCCTTCCCTATTCTGCCATAACCTACAACCAATGTGTTTGAATCATTAATTGAAATCGGAATTTCCTTCATAGCGATGTTAAGTGCGCCCTCTGCAGTGAGCATCGCGTTTTTGATTTTTAATTCTTCATAATCGTAATAATCTATAACCCTTATATTCTTGTCCTCGGCCAAATCAATCATTTGTTTTGTAAAATTACCGCCGATAATAAGCGTTTTTTCAGAAATATATTCGAGCAAAGTGTTAAAATCCAAATTAACATTCTCACATGATGAACAGTTTATTGAAACGCCGTTAAATGATGCCGGTAAAGGAAGAATTACCGCACTGCTTTCTTTTACAGCAGATTGCCAATCCTCGCTCTTTAATAAATTTTCGTCATCATCGTTTTTTGAGTCAATTCCCCACGTAAAAACCTTAATGTTACGAGAAGCAAGTCTGCGCGCAACCGATATTTGCCTTGAATCACCACCTATCAAAGCAAGCTTTATATCTTCATACATAAAAATCATTCCTCATTATAAATTGCAAAAACCGCGTTAAGCGCGGTTTTTACTTAATAAAAGGATATGAATGGTATTATATTTTGGTTAATCTCTATTGCCGCGTATAGTTATTTCTCCACCCAAAAGAAACTCCTTCTCTCCGTTATCATACCGAACCTCCAAATGAAAATTTTCATTTATCGAAAGCGCCTTGGCTGCTTTTTTTACTCCGTTTTTTATTACATAGATCTTCTCGCCTATAAAAGCGCTGCGCTCAATATATGTTTCAAAAAAATCGTTTGATTTTATTCTTTTCTCATACTCTTTTAAAAGCATTAAAATTTTTTTCGTAATAAGCGGTTTTATATCACATCCTTTTATGTCAATAGAGATGGCAGTATCGGCAAGCTCTTTCGGAAATTCACAATGCCCAATATTTATACCGATACCCACGATAACATATCTGGGTACTGCGGACGAGGAAGATAGAGATGCCTCACACAATATTCCGCACACCTTGCGATTATTCAAAAGAATATCATTTACCCACTTTATTTCTGTTTTTATATTGCATATTTTTTCAATTGCTTCGCTCACGCAATAAGCTGTATACGGCGTGATCCGAGTGCACATTTCCGCGGAAAATTCAGGCCTTAAAACCACGCTCATATATATTCCGCTGTCAGGCGGTGAAAAGAAGGAACGTCCAAGGCGTCCTCTGCCTTCGGTCTGCTCGTTTGCAAGCACGACAGTAAATTCTTCGCATCCGTTTTCCGCAAGCTTCGCAGCATAAGTATTTGTTGAAGGAAGCGATTTGAAATATCTTATTTTTTTTGCATCTGATGAATTCATAATATCTCCAATTTTTTTATAAATCGATTATATCATTTTTATTCGCGTTTGTCACTATTTTATTTATATTTTATTATTTCTTATATATATTCTTATTGACACTTTCGGAATTTTGCCTTATAATATATACATTAAATTATGCGAGGTAAATATGATAACACTTACAAACAACGGGGTCTTTCTTGTCAATGGAAAACCGACCCAAACAGCTTCCGTGGAAATTTACGAAGCAAAGAAAAACACTATAGCATATTCAGTGTTAAATTCACACAATGTCGGCACAGCCGAGAACGCACTGAACATTAAATTCGATGCACTTGTTTCTCATGATATCACATATGTAGGAATAATACAAACAGCACGCGCAAGCGGCTTGCGCGAATTCCCTATTCCATATGCACTTACCAACTGTCATAACAGTCTTTGTGCCGTAGGTGGAACAATAAATGAAGATGACCATGTTTTCGGCCTTTCGGCAGCGAAAAAATACGGCGGTATATATGTTCCCGCAAACCAAAGCGTTATTCATTCATTCGCACGCGAACAACTGACGAAATGCGGAAGCATGATTCTTGGCTCCGACAGCCACACAAGATACGGTGCACTCGGCACAATGGGTGTCGGCGAAGGGGGACCCGAGCTTGTAAAACAACTTCTTAAAAATACATATGACATCAAAACACCCGACGTTGTTTTGGTATATTTAACCGGAAAGCCAAAGAAAGGCGTTGGACCTCATGACGTTGCTATAGCACTTGTTAAAGCTACGTTTAAAAACGGATTCGTTAAAAATAAAATTTTAGAATTTGTAGGTCCTGGCATCAAAAATCTGTCGATTGATTTCAGAAACGGTATTGATGTTATGACTACGGAAACTACCTGTCTTTCATCTATTTGGGAAACCGACGAAATAACCCAAAGGCATTATGAGGTGCACGGACGAGCTGATGATTATAAAAAACTGTCGCCAAAGAGCCCTGCATATTACGATGCTATGATTGAAATCGACCTTTCAAAAATTGAGTCCATGATTGCACTGCCCTTCCATCCGTCAAATGCTTATACAATCCACGATTTTATTGACAACGCGAAAGAGATTTTGCACGATGTTGAGGTCGAAGCCGCGCAAAGCTTTAAAAATATAAATATTGACCTTTCTTCCAAGGTTAACGACAAGAAGGTTCAGGCAGATCAAGGTATAATTGCAGGATGTGCGGGCGGTATGTTCGACAATATCTGCGAAGCAACTGCCATTCTTAAAAATGGTAATATAGATAACGGATATTTTTCGCTATCTGTTTATCCTACCAGTATACCTGTAAGTTTGGAGCTTACAAAGCTTGGTATTTCTACCGAGCTTCTTAAAAACGGCGCGCTTATAAAGCCCTCCTTCTGCGGTCCCTGCTTCGGCGCAGGAGATGTACCCGCAAACAATGGGCTGTCCTTAAGACATACAACACGCAATTTCCCTAACCGCGAGGGCTCAAAGCCGGGCGACGGTCAGCTTGCGGGTGTTGCTCTTATGGATTCGAGAAGCATAGCGGCAACTGCCGCAAACGGAGGCATAATCACTGCCGCAACAGATATTGATTACGAATATTCTCCAAGTGAATATAATTTTGATAAATCGGTATATGAAAAGCGAGTTTATTACGGTTATGGTAAGCCCAAGCACGACGAAAAGCTCATTATGGGTCCCAATATAACCGATTGGCCCAAGCAATATCCGCTCGGCGATAATTTACTTCTCAAGCTTGCCGCTGTAATTCACGATGATGTTACTACCACCGACGAGCTTATACCGTCGGGAGAAACCTCATCATATCGTTCTAATCCTCTAAAGCTTTCGGAATTTGCACTTTCCCGCAGAATTCCGGAATATGTAAAGCGTTCCAAGGCCATACACTCTACCGAGGAAAGCAGAATAAGCGGTAACATTCCCGAAGAAATTTCCAATGTATTAAAAGAGCTTGGCGTACCTGCCGAAGATGCATCAAAGACTCAATTCGGTTCTTGTATTTTTGCAAACAAACCCGGTGACGGTTCTGCCCGCGAACAAGCGGCATCCTGTCAAAAAATACTCGGTGGACTTGCAAATGTATGCTATGAATTTGCTACAAAAAGATACCGTTCCAACTGTATAAACTGGGGTATTCTTCCCTTTACGATCGACAGATCCACTTCGTTTGATTACAGCGACGGGGATTATATTTTCATAAAGGATATTCGCAAATCAATAGAAGACGGAAAAGAAGAATTTGACGCAACCATTCTCACTCATGATTACAAAAAAGAAAACATCCGGCTCTTTGTAAAGGGTCTTACCGAGGATGAACGCGACATTCTGCTTAAGGGATGCTTAATGAATTACTATGCTTCGAAGAATCAATAAGGAGAAAAATATGGATTTCAAAAAAATCAAAATGACAACGCCTCTCGTCGAAATGGACGGGGATGAAATGACAAGAATTCTTTGGAAAATGATAAAAGATGATTTGATTCTTCCTTTTGTTGACTTAAAGACTGAATATTACGACCTCGGGCTTAACGAACGCGAACGCACAAAGGATAAGGTAACCTTTGATTCGGCATACGCCACTCAAAAATACGGAGTTGCGGTAAAATGCGCCACAATTACTCCAAACAAGCAAAGAGTTGAGGAATACAATCTCAGCGAAATGTGGAAAAGCCCCAACGGAACGATTCGTGCCATTCTTGACGGCACTGTATTCCGCACTCCCATTATAATAAACTGTGTAAAACCGGTTGTTCGCAATTGGAAAAAACCGATTACAATAGCCAGACACGCTTATGGCGACGTATACAAGGCAACCGAATTCAGAATTCCCTGTCCCGGTAAAGCTACGCTCTCTTTTGAGGGCGTCGACGGAACAACACTTTCCGAAACAATTTATGATTTCGAATGCCAAGGAGTCCTTCAAGGTCAATACAATAAGGATTCTTCAATATGCTCGTTTGCGCGGTCTTGCTTTAATTATGCGATTCAAACCAAGCAGGATCTGTGGTTTTCTACAAAAGATACAATATCAAAAAAATATGATCAGACCTTTAAGCTTATTTTCCAAGAAATATACGATAAAGAATATAAAGATGCTTTTGAAAAATTGGGAATAACATATTTTTACACGTTGATAGATGACGCAGTAGCTCGTGTTATACGAAGTGAGGGCGGATATATCTGGGCATGTAAAAATTATGATGGCGATGTTATGAGCGATATGATTTCAACCGCTTTTGGTTCACTCGCAATGATGACTTCCGTGCTTGTTTCACCTGACGGTAAATATGAATACGAAGCTGCACACGGAACCGTTACTCGTCACTATTACAAATATCTTGAGGGCGAAAAAACCTCAACAAACCCCATGGCAACAATCTTTGCATGGAGCGGCGCTTTAAGAAAGCGCGGCGAGCTCGACGGTCTTACTGATTTGGTTGATTATGCTGACAAGTTGGAAAAAGCGTGCATAGACACTCTTGAATCCGGAATTATGACTAAAGACCTTGTGTCGCTTTGCGAAGGAATATCTCCTGTTGCAGTAAATACAGATGAATTTTTGAAAGCAATTCGCCAAAACCTTGAAAAGAATTTAATTAAGAATTAAAAATAAGGAGCATCTATTATGAAAAAACGCATACATCTTATATGCAATGCGCATCTCGATCCCGTTTGGCAATGGGAATGGGAAGAAGGCGCAGCAGAAGCGATTTCAACTTTCAGAGTTGCTGCACGTTTTTGTGAAGAACACGGAGATCTCGTGTTCAATCATAACGAGGCGCTTTTGTACCGTTGGATCGAAGAATATGAACCCGCTCTATTTGAAAAAATTGTTCGCCTTGTTAAAGAAGGAAAATGGAATATAATAGGCGGCTGGCATCTCCAGCCCGACTGTAATATGGTTTCCGGTGAGGGCTTTGTTCGTCAAGCTTTGGTCGGAAGAAACTATTTCGATAAAAAATTCGGTGTTCGTCCAACCACTGCAATCAATTTTGACTCTTTCGGACATTCAAGAGGATTGGTTCAAATTCTCAAGAAAAGCGGATATGACAGTTATATTATTACTCGTCCGGCACAAGAGTTCTTGCCGCTCGAAAGCAATCTCTTTACTTGGGTGGGATATGACGGTTCGGAAATTTCGGTAGTGCGTGAGAAAAAATACAACTCCAAGCTTGGAAAAGCAGTTATAAAAATCAAAGAAATTATTGAAGAATGTCCCGAAAATGATTTCACCGTTTGTCTTTGGGGTATAGGTAACCACGGCGGCGGACCGTCAAAAATTGACCTTGATGCTATTGATGAATTAACCGCCGAGCTTGCCCCTGCAGGAATAGAAATCGTACATTCATCTCCTGAAAAATATTTTGCTGAGGTAAGCGCCTCCGGAAAAGCTCTTCCGAGAGTAGAAAGAGATCTTAATCCCTGGGCAGTAGGATGCTACACAAGCCAAATTCGATTGAAACAAAAATATCGCTTGCTTGAAAATACTTTCTATACAACAGAAAAAATGTGTGTTGCAGCCGAATTAAATGCCGGTATGAAGTATCCTCGCGAGGAGTTTGATGAAGTACTCTATGATATGCTCACCGCACAGTTCCATGACTTTTTGCCCGGTTCATCGATTCAGGCGGCAGAAGAATCTGCGCTCAGAACCATCGATCATGGATTAGAAATTCTTTCGCGTGTCAAGGCGCGCGCATTCTTCGCTTTGGCAGGCGGTCAACCGGTAGCTAAAAGCGACGAGATCCCGATATTGATTTACAACCCTCATCCATTTGCAATCGAAGATGATTTCGAGTGTGAAATGATGCTTTGGGATCAAAATTGGGAGCTCAATTTCAGTATGCCTAAAGTATATGACGCATCGGGAAATCCGCTCAATACACAATGCGAAAAGGAAAACAGCAATCTCCACCTTGATTGGCGCAAAAGAGTTGTATTCCATGCAAAGCTTGAACCAATGAAGATGAACCGCTTCAATTGTAAATATACAATAATTCCGGAAAAGCCCGTTCCCACGCTTGCTTCAGATGACACTCACTTCATTTTCGAAAGCAAGGATATGCAGGTTAAAATAAGCAAAGAAACGGGATTGATGGACAAATATGCGGTAAACGGCGTAGATTATATAAAACCTCATGCGTTTGCTATCAATGTTATAAATGACAGCCCTGATGCTTGGGGAATGCTCGTAACCTCTTTCAGAGATAAGATTGGTGAATTTAAGCTTCTTTCAGAGGAAGAAGGTTCTGCTTTCTCGGGAGTTAAATCCTTTATCCCTTCCGTCAGAATCATTGAGAACGGTGATGTCAGAACGGTTGTAGAAGCAGTATTTGGATATAAACATTCAAGAGCGGTTATACAGTATAAGCTTTCAAAAACAAGTCCTGATGTAAAGGTCGATGTAAGACTCCAATGGGCTGAAATTCAAAAAATGGCAAAGCTTTCTGTTCCGACAGCAATTATAAATCCGTATTGTATCGGTCAAACCGCCTATGGCGAAGAAAATATGCCTGTTGACGGTAGCGAAAATGTTTCTCAAAAATATATTGTTGTCAAAAATGATAATATGGCGTTGTCTGCAATAAATTCAGGGATTTACGGTTCTTCTATGGAAAACGGAACTCTTATGCTTACATTGTTGCGTTCTCCGGCATATACGGGACATCCGATCGAAGACCGCGAAATGTTGGTTCAGGATAGATTTACCCCTCATATCGACCAAGGCGAGCGTTTCTATAACTTTGAAATTTCCGCAGGTAACACAGCCGTAATAGAGAACGTTACTCCGAACAAGGCCGATGCATTTAATGAAAAGCCGATGGCGCTTTCCTTCTTCCCTTGCGGTGACGGTTCTCCGTTAAAAACATCTCTTAAAATTTCCACTGATAACGTTCAAATGCCTGTGTTCAAAAAAGCAGAGAACGGAAACGGATATATTGTTCGTCTTTTCAATCCTTCAAACAAAAAATCATCGGCTACACTTTCTTCCGAATTGTTGCCTATAAATGATATATTCGAACTCAATCCGTTTGAGATTCTCACGATCAGAATAACCGAAAACGGTATTGTTAAATGCAATCTTATTGAAGAATAATGCTCATAGGGGCTGCGTCATTGGCGCAGTCCCTGCGAAAAAAAAGCCGACGGTCGGCTTTTTTTGTAAAGCGCTTCGCAATCATCCAAATCGCGAAGCGCTTTAATTTTATTTTACCTCATCAAATATCCATAAATAATTATCGATATTTTCGGGAAATCCAATCCAAATATCAATTTGATCTGCTTTTTCCATGTACATTTCTTTATAATTTTCATAAATATAACGCAATGAAATTATGCCGTCTTTAGTGGGTGGTGTTGGGTTTTCAATCAATCTTTTAAATTTGTCTATATATTCATTATTTTTCAATATATCATTCGAATCGATACTGAAATATTCCGAAATAACTTCTCCATCGCTTTCATTTGGATATATTATACTTATATCTATATAAAGCATTTCACTTTCGTTTGCAAGCTTATCAAGGTCTATTTTGTTTAATTTATCGTAAAGTGTCGGAATATTTTCATAACCATTCTCGTATTTTTTGTCAATAATGAGCTGAAGCGTTTTGGGTGTATATATGCTATCAATCGGTATCTTCAAATTGTATGTATTTATACCGCTGTCGACCGAGTAGTTTAAATTGAAATATGAATATTTCTCGCTGTTTTGTTCGTAAAATTTACACCACTCGAAAGCATCAATTTCCGCAAGCTCGCTTTTTAACGCTTCAAAAATAAGCATATTTTCTTCTTCGTAATATAATGAAACGTTACCATATCCGACTAGACACAACGTATTTCTGTTTGGCTTTGGAAGTATCACCTTTTCTCCTCTATCCAAGCACTTATAAACAGATGCATCCATAAGCAAGCTATTTTCTTGAGGCGTAAAATAAATATTTCGCGCAATTTCAAATCCGTTATTAAGTTTTATTTTTACAGTAGTTGTTTCAAATCTGATATTATCAATGTTATCACCATAAAAATACTTTCTGTAATTTCCGTTACGATAAACATTTAAATTATGCTCATACCGATCCGCAACCATTTTGATTATATCCTTATCGGTTATTTCGATCTCGTTTGATACATTTGCAATATAATCGATATAATTTACGTTGAAAAATCTATACTCACTGTCATTAACAACCGTAATACTTTCAATTTCATCTGCTTTTGGCTCATATGAAACGACCGCTCTTTCTATGCCGTAAAATGTAAACAAAATTGCAGCCGAAATTGCAACAACTATAAGAAACTGCGGAGCCGCTTTTGCGAGATTTTTCCATTTTTTTGTTGTAATGAGTTCATAGGAAAAATATACAACAATAATAAAAATACATCCGCCCACAAAAAGTGTAAAATCAATATCATCGGTATAGATGCCCGCACACAAAAGTATAGAAAAAAACATAGTTATCGTTATTCTATATACATTTTGAAGAATTCTATTCGGTGCAGACATTTGCGCGCT
>JAZNBI010000111.1:0-6534 GCA_045586995.1 Eubacteriales bacterium
GGGCACTTTACCATTCCCGGCATATCAAGTTTCCAAGTGCTGGAACGTCTTTTATCTCTGCGGGCCTTTGATACTTTTCTCTTTGGTACTGCCATAACCTAACACCTCCTTGACTGTAAATATACAGTCGCTCGTTATATAATTTTATTTTATTTTTTTTCGTTTTCAGATATATCCTCGCTAAGTAACTCGCGCAAAACCGCCAATCTCGGATCGATTTCCTTGGGAGTGCATCCGCACGGCCCGTCCTTTAAAGCTTTTCCGCAATGTGGACACAGCCCGGGACAATCCTCGCTACAAAGCAATTTTTTGGGGAATTCAAGTATAATCGCTTCCTTTATCTGCTCGTCAATATCCAAAATCCCCTTTTCTGCCACAACATACTCGTCGATATCATCCTCAAGCTGTTCTTCGGTCAAGGTTCCTTTTGTGACAACGGTGCGTTCGAAATTAATCGCAAAATCTCCGTCCAGTTTAGAAAGGCATCTTGCACATTCTCCGCTATAAGAAAGTTCTGCAGTCAATTTAAGCCGCATATATCCCGCATTATTCGTGATACATCCGAAAACTCGCGTATCTCCATCAAACACAATGCCGTGAATACTGTCGGGCCTTATTGTATAATCAATTTCAAGACGATTAGTTTCGCCCATTAATAGAGGATTAACGTCAACTGTCATTAAAAACACCCCCTATCCAAGCTCGCACAAAAGCGACAACATATATTATACCTAATTCTCTCTCCTTTGTCAAGCATTTTTTATTATTATTTAAATGCTTTTATTGAGAAGATGTATTATTTTTTTCAAATCCGTGAAGAAAACCGTTCATATCTGCAGAACATATATCTCCGCCAATCACTTTATTGCGAAAAACCAACACGTTTGCATATACTTTTCCCTGATAGTTCGGATAATTTGTAACGATGTAAGTATAACGGTTTACGGTTTTCCCCTTATATTTACCAAGGTCAAGTCCTTGCTGCTTTTGAATTTCGTTGTATCCGGCAAAAATTTTATCGAATTCATCGGGAATAACAACGCTGTCGCTTTCCAGCGGCTCGGCTTCAACCTCCCAACCAAACTGTTTAAGAAATTCAATTCTGTCCTCGTTGTTTTTGATTTTTTCAAAGTTATATGAATTTGTTTCAACCGAGGACGGAACCATATTCTGTGACGAATATGGAGGAATAAACGCAATCAGCGTTATAAGGGCAACTAACGCCACACATACCACTCCGACAAATTTTATTGTACTTGCTCTTAAAGAATAGATAAACATTATGTACCTCCGCATATTTTCAATTGATATTGAATTATATTACGGGAAAGTACGATTTATGACGGCAAAAATGATACTCCTTTATTTTCCGCCCTCTACAAAGAAAAATTTCTTGCGGTATGCGCTTACGGCATGCACCATTCCTATTGTTATATAGATCGCAAGCACGGATGAGCCCCCCGCGCTCATAAACGGAAGCGTGATTCCCACCACAGGCAGCATTGCCAGACACATACCTATATTTTCGATGCTTTGCACTACGATCATAGCCAACACTCCTGCGCAAATAAATGAGCCGTAATCTCTTGATGAAAATTTTGCGATCATTACAATACGTATCACCATTATTATAAGCACGGCTATAACAACAAAAGCGCCCACGAAACCAAACTTCTCGCAAAAAGTAGCAAATATAAAATCGGTTTCCGCCGCAGGAAGCGTTTTATAGTACTCGCCTCCGAAAAAGCCCCTGCCCCAAAATCCGCCGTTTGCAATTGCGGAACGTCCCATGATTGGCTGTAAGCCGTAGCCCAACGGATCGCTGTCGGGATTAAATCCCACCAATATGCGTTCGCGTTGATAGACGTCAAGATATGGCCACAAATACGGGAAAATCAGAACCACGCCAACAGCCGCACCCACAAAGTACAGTGCGTTTAAGCCGGCGCAAAACAACATTACCGCAACTATACCAACATAAACGAGCATAACTCCAAGGTCGCCTGACAAAAAAATCAATCCCACGATAATTCCGACATGAAGTCCAAGTCCGAGCACCGTCTTAAATTTATTTATTTTGTCTTTTACGAGGTCAAGATGCTTTGCAAAGGTCATTATAAAGGTCGCCTTTACAAATTCGGAGGGCTGTATACTGATGACGGTATTACCTCTCTCGTAAATAATCAGCCAGCTTTTATTTGTACCGGCACTCAGTCCAAAAAGCAGAGTTGCCGCCAAAATGAAGACCGAACAAAGAAAAACCACTATATAAAGCTTATCTACGATTTCCTTATAATCAAGATTTGCAATGAAAATTACTAAAAAAATCCCTAAAACCGTCATAGAGAGCTGCATTGTCAGTCTTCTCGTACCAAATGTGTCGAGGCCTCCAACAAGCGTCAGTAAGCCCATTAAAGACAAGATCAACATACAGATCATCAACACGGAATCTACTCTTTTAAAGCGTTCTCCGATTCCCGATCTAAATGTTTTCATCCTCTGCTCCCCCCTATCTAAAAATGCATTCAACTATTATTAAAAGTGAGAATTCGCCCAAAACGGCGAATTCTCACAAAAATCAATACGCCTTTGCCCAGAGCACCATGTGCTTTGCTTTTTTGCCGCAGCAAACGCAAGTATCGGAAATATTCTCATTTTCAAAAGGAATACAACGCGAGCCAACTCCTGTCATTTCTTTGATTTTATCTTCACATTCCTCGTCACCGCACCACATAGCTTTTACAAAGCCGTCGCCGTCTTTGATTGAGGCGTTGATCTCGTCCAAGCTCTTGCATTTAAAGGTTCTGTTTTCACGGTTTGCAAGCGCCTTTTCGTAAAGACCGCGATTAACCTCCTCAAGCTTTGCGGCAATAGATTTCTCTATTCCGTCTAAAGATACAACGGTTTTTTCTCGATTGTGTCTTGTAACAACAACACACGCTCCGGATTCATAATCGCGCGGTCCGATTTCAACGCGAAGCGGAACGCCCTTCATCTCATATTCAGCAAACTTCCATCCGGGACTATTGTCGCTGTTATCAAGCTTTGCGCGAATACCTGAAGCGATAAGCGCCTTTGTAACACGCTCTGCCTCGTCGACAACAGCAGGATTTTTATGAGCAGCGACAGGAATTATAACCGCTTGAATCGGGGCTACTGCAGGCGGAAGGACAAGACCGTTATCGTCGCCGTGAGTCATAATAATTCCGCCGATCATACGGGTTGAAACGCCCCATGAAGTTTGATGAGGATATACAAGCTTATTATCCTTATCTGTATATTTTATATCGAAAGCTCGTGCAAATCCGTCACCGAAATAATGCGATGTTCCGGCCTGGAGTGCTTTTCCGTCATGCATAAGCGCTTCGATCGCGTATGTCGCTACCGCACCCGCAAACTTATCGCTCTCTGTCTTGCGTCCCTTTATTACGGGCATAGCCAGATCCTTTTCGCAGAAATCCGCATATACGTTAAGCATTTGAATGGTTTCCTGCTCTGCTTCCTGCGGAGTTGCGTGCATAGTATGTCCCTCTTGCCACAAGAATTCGCGGCTGCGCAAAAACGGACGCGTGGTCTTTTCCCAACGTACAACAGAACACCATTGATTATAGAGCTTCGGTAAATCACGGTATGACTTTATTATATTTGCGTAATGCTCGCAGAAAAGCGTTTCCGACGTCGGACGAACACAAAGACGTTCGTTCAGCGGCACACTTCCCCCGTGTGTTACCCAAGCAACCTCGGGTGCAAAGCCCTTAACGTGGTCCTTCTCTTTATTTAACAAGGATTCGGGAATAAACATCGGCATATATACGTTTTCATGACCGAGCTCTTTAAAGCGAGTATCCAATATTTTTTGAATATTTTCCCAAATAGCATATCCGTAAGGACGGATGATCATGCATCCTTTAACGCTTGAATAATCAATAAGATCTGCCTTTTTGCAGATGTCGGTGTACCATTGTGCAAAATCAACCTCCATTGAGGTGATCTGCTCAACCATTTTTTTGTCGTTTGCCATCTTTAAAAGCCCTTTCGCTATGATAAGTTGATAAAATATATAATATTATAAAACATTATTTCCTTTTTGTCAACAAAGTTCTACGCTAAGAAGCATAAGTTTCTTATTATGTTTTATTTTTTCGCTAATTGGGCAGAATATAAGTAAATGAGAGGTGTATTATGGAAAAGAAAACAATATTAGGCATTGATTTTGCCGATACCACTATGGATGGGGCGTTAAACGAAGCCGACGCTTTAATAAAAAACAAACGCGGAGTCGTAAAAATCTTCACTCCGAATGCTTTGATTCTACAGAATTGCTTAAAGGACGAATTTTTTGCAAAAAAGATAAACTCTGCAGATTTGATTCTGGCAGACGGCATCGGCGTTGTATTGGCATCAAAGCTTTTAAACTCTCCCCTACCCGAACGAATTGCGGGAATAGATTTTGCAAAAAAGCTTTTAAAAAAATGCGCAGATAACGGTTATGGAATTTTTTTGCTGGGGGGAAAAAATAGAGTTGCCGATTCAGCTGCGCTTATTCTTCAAAGCAAAATAAAAAGGCTGAGAATCTGCGGGACGAGCCACGGATATTTTATGAATAACGATTCCGAAAAATCAGAGGTAATAAACAAAATACGTTCAAGCGGAGCAACTGTACTTTTGGTTTTTCTCGGTTCTCCGTTACAGGAAAATTGGATTTGCGAAAATTTTAATGATTTGGGTGACGTTCGGCTTTGCATAGGACTTGGCGGTGCGCTTGACGTATGGGCGGGTGCCAAAAAGAGAGCTCCGAATGTATTTATAAAAGCCAATTGCGAATGGCTTTGGCGTATGCTGAGAGAACCAAAGCGTTTTTTGAAAATTCCGCAAATGATCGCCTTTTTCTTCAATGTTTTGAGAGCAAAATATCGTCAAATTATGTCAAATTGCACATAAAATAATTTGTGCGTTTATTAATATCGTTGCACTTATACAAATTTTATAAAATTCAAACAAAGGGCTTGTATATTTTTCCTTTTTAGGATAAAATATATAAATGGAAAGAAGGTTTCCATTTTTTATGTTGTTTTTAAAATTATATAAAAAAACGGAGGATTTTTACATGTCAGTAAAAGTTGCTATTAACGGCTTTGGCCGTATCGGACGCCTTGCATTCAGACAAATGTTCGGCGCAGAGGGTTATGAAGTTGTTGCAATCAACGACCTTACAAGCCCCAAAATGCTCGCTCACCTTCTCAAATATGACACAGCTCAGGGTAACTATGTAGCTATGGGTCATACTGTTGAAGCAGATGACGAAGCAGGTACAATCACAGTTGACGGCAAGACTCTCAAGATCTATGCTGAAAAAGACGCTGCTAACTGCCCTTGGGGCGAGCTCGGCGTTGACGTTGTTCTTGAATGTACAGGTTTCTATACATCTAAGGACAAATCCATGGCTCACATTAAAGCCGGCGCTAAGAAGGTTGTTATTTCTGCTCCCGCAGGAAATGACCTCAAGACGATCGTTTTCAACGTAAACAACGATACTCTTACTGCTGATGACCAGATCATTTCTGCTGCATCCTGCACAACAAACTGCCTCGCTCCTATGGCTAAGGCGCTTAACGAATACGCTCCTATTCAGAGCGGTATCATGACCACAGTTCACGCTTACACAGGCGACCAGATGATCCTTGACGGTCCTCACCGTAAAGGCGACCTCCGCCGTGCACGCGCAGGCGCTCAGAACATCGTTCCGAACTCCACCGGAGCTGCAAAGGCAATCGGTCTTGTTATTCCCGAACTTAACGGCAAGCTCATCGGAGCTGCTCAGAGAGTTCCTACCTGCACAGGTTCTACAACAATTCTTATCGCTGTTGTTAAGGGCAAAGACGTTACCAAAGACGGTATCAACGCTGCTATGAAAGCTGCTGCTACCGAGTCCTTCGGTTACAACACAGACGAAATCGTATCTTCCGACGTTATCGGTATGCGTTACGGTTCTCTCTTCGATGCTACACAGACAATGGTTGCAAAGATTGATGACGATACTTATCAGGTACAGGTTGTTTCTTGGTACGACAACGAGAACTCCTACACAAGCCAGATGGTTCGTACAATTAAGTACTTCGCAGAACTTGCGTAATTTATATTTTATAAAGAAGCAGTGTGGTTTACCCACACTGCTTCTTTGTTTTATTATGTATTTGCTTTTATTTACGAATATTTTGTGCCGTCTGACAAATATTTACCGTCTATGACTATATCAACATCTCCTCCACCATATATCAAGAGGATGCACTGCTTTTCACCTAGGCGGAATATTTCCTTTCTTCCCGTAAAGAAGCCGAACCTTTTTTTAGGAAGTACAAATTCATCTCCGTCAATAATTATTATCTGCTCGGAGGACGCCGATCTGGCTATTCTTTCGACTGTGTGATTTTCGCCATCGATTTCAATATCCCACTTTTGATGCTTCATTATATATGTCCAACCCTTCTTTTACTAAATCACTCGGCAAAATTATTGTAAATATACATATAGTCG
>JAZNBI010000112.1:0-15115 GCA_045586995.1 Eubacteriales bacterium
CCGAAGCAGTAAACAGTATGGAAAGCATCGCCCCCAACGCTGTTCCCGCAACGCTGACCTTTTGGAGAAGCTTTACAATGCGTTCGATTTTAAAGCAGGTCGAAAAAGCGTTTATTAACGAGGAGATTTTTCCGTTTGTTATAATACCGCTGTTTGACTTTGCTTTTATTTCATCAAAATCCGCGGAGTGTGGCTTTGCTATTTTTATAGGCGCTCCTATTTTCTTTGACATTAAGCTTATAAATTCTTCTGTGATATTCGGGTCAAGTGTTTTGATGCCTATACCGATTCGATTTGATATAAGCTCTGCAGCATTTTTCTCGAATTCCGATGAAAATTTATATTGGAGCGTCATTTTTGCGCTAAGTACACCGTTGATTGCTACAAACATGGTATTTTGAGCAGAAAAATCGGTATTTGTACTTATATCGTCCTCAGATGAAACCTTGATCTTATAATTGCGCATAAACGATGCGCTTCCGATAAGAATCTTCCGAGAGGAGTCCACAATAGCTCCAAGACCGTCATCCGAAACCTTGATAATTCTGACTTCCTCGGGACGTTTGACATCAGACTCATTGTATGAAAAAATATTACTCAACGGACCTCCCACAGTACTGAAAACTGCGTTTATGCTGTAAAGCACGTCGTAGATCTCATTGTTATGAAACAGTGTAAGCTTAAACGCTTTTACGTCACCGATACCGAAAACATCGGTATCATCAAAATAGATCGTACCCGCGTTAAGATATTCGTGAACCGCAGTATCTCCGATAATAGCACTCTCGTTTTTGAGAACACGGGCACAAGCGTTGTACAAGGTGTAATTAAATATAAACAAATACGAGGTCGGAACACAAATTATAAAGGTTACGATAAATGAATTGAATGCTGATGCCGCGGTTTTGTTTACGGCGAGCGACAGAATTAAAACCGTTACCGAAATTATAAAAATTATAATCAATGAATAGAGAATATTCGAATAGAATGGGTTACGGCGCAAAGTTCTTTGAAAATACTTTCCTACAAAGTGAACCTTTTCGGTGCTGTAATCGATTTTGGGAACGGCAGAGTCCTCATCATCAGCAGACGGCTTGCTTCGCCTACGCTGCGCTCTGAAAGCAAGCTTTGTACCTTCGGAGGAAATAACGTTGAAGGTGTGCAGCTCTTTTAGTTTTTCCAAATATTCGCTGAGAATTGACATAACAAGGCAAAAAGCCGCATAGAAATTGTACAGCATAATTTCACCCACAGGAGCTATTACGGCTATGAAAATGTCATATATAACGACAAAGCCCAGTAACACAGCGGAAAGGGAATAGGTTATCGGCTTTAGATTTTTAATGCCGATAAGTCCGTCATATAACTGCTTATATGAAATTGCAATACAGAAAACCAACAGTTGAAGGGAAAGCAAAACATTTACGGTGGGGAACATATCCGGATTCATAAATTTTCCGAGAGTGCCACCGAAAATTCCGAAATTGTCGTAGATAAAAAGCAACAATGTAAGAGCCAGAGTGCCAAACAATCTGATTTTAAGACTTTTTAACTCTTTAGCATAAGACGTTTTAACGAAATCTCTTTCGGATTTATCGTTGTATTCATTTCCGTCGCTTGTGTATAAATTATGAGCCGAGTCAACGTCGGGCGTGTAATTACTGTCGAAGTCGGTTTCAGCTTTTTCAACTCGCTCGAATCCGATAGTTTCGGTGAGCGCCTTTTCATATCCGAGCGCTACGATAAGGTTTATATCGGTGCTGTCAAGATTTATGTTTTCAACATTCGAACGGTTTTTGAAGAACTGTTCTTCCTCATCACTTATAAATTGTTTAGGGGGATCGGTGTCTTGCGACGCATCGCCTGAATTTAAATCTTTCGTACTTTGCTCAACATTATCATTTTTGATAAAAGACTCAACGCTTTCTTGCGGAGCATCTGTCCTTAGAATCGGAGCGATTTCAGTTTCAGGTGAAGATATGCTTTCGGGCACGTTTTTTTGTATGGAATCGGTAATTTGTACTTGTTCCTCTATTGTGTTGTAGGATTGAACATCTTCGATTGCCTCAAGTGTTTGAGCGCTTTCTTCATCAGCCGATTCTTCGCTTTCAACCTGTGGGACAAGCTTGAATTGATCCTCTTGAGTTTTGTATGCGGTGCTCTCGGTTTTAGCTTCTTCAACATCTGATTCAACATTATCAGAATCAATTCTATTATCGGTGATGGGCTCGTCGCCGTTTTCTTTATCGTCATTTTTCAATTCTTCAAAGCATTCGGATTGCTCAATATCCTGCCTTTCCAAAATGTCATCAGAGGAGCTTTGAGTGTCACTTTCGCCTTTTTGTTCATCAGCTTCATCAAATGTCAAGAAATCCGATGTGTCAAGGTCGGAATATTCGGATTTATATTCCTTTAAAGTGTCGTTTGCATGACCGAATTGCTTTTTTAACATATCGGCAAGCTTTTCTGCATCATCTGAATTGTCGGAAGACTTTTTTGAGGGCGCTATCTTTTTTTGGGGCTCGGTATTATCCATTTTTTCGCGCAATTGACGAAGTATTTCGGATATATCCTGTTCGTTTTGTTCGCTCATATTGTCCTCCTTTACATATTAGTATAATTGATTTATTTTGAGCTTTTAGCTCGGTGCTGTCTTGATGCCTCTGTAAGAATAACCGATGCCGCGGTAGAAACGTTAAACGAGTTTACTTTACCGTACATTGGAATGGATGTGATAAAATCACTGCTTTTCAAAACCAATTGAGAGATTCCATTACCCTCACTACCGAACACAATAGCACAAGGCCCTGAAAAATCGGTATCATAATAGCTTTTTCCGCCCGCTTCTGCGGCGTATATCCAAACACCTTTTTCTTTCAAAAATTCAATGGTTGCGGTGATATTTGTTACTTTGGAAATTGCAAGATGTTCTATTGCACCTGCAGATGCCTTTGTTACAAGCGGAGTCAATCCCGAGGCATGACGTTTTGGTATAATAAGTCCGTGTGCACCCACGCCCTCTGCACATCTTATGAGAGAACCGAGATTATACGGGTCGGTAATTCCATCAGCTATGACTATCAAAGGTGCTTCTCCGCGCTCAAGGGCTATATTCAAAATGTCCTCAACATCACAATATTCCTTCTCGGCTGCCATTGCTATAATTCCTTGGTGAGGTGCATTGCCGGCAATTATATCAAGTTTTTGCTTGTCCACCTCAACGACGGGAAATCCTTTGCTTATTGCCTCTGCAACAAGCACGACAATTGAGCCCTCGCGGTCACCTCTGCGAACGAGGATTTTATCGATTGTGCGTTCGGATTTTAAAAGCTCTCTGACAGCATTTCTTCCGATAACGGCGCCGTTGTTACTATCATACGGATTGCTTACAGGGAAGCGCTTTGCGTCATCCGATCTTTTAGGTGCATTTTTTCTTTTATTTGAATTGTATTTTGGTTTGTTTTCTTTATAATCGTTATATTTCATAAGCATTTCACCCGAATTTCAAAAAATATAGTATCAAATAAGTACAATTATATTAATTATATCACAAAAAGCTCATTTTGTATATATTTTTATTAAAAATGAAAAAAATCATAAAAATTTTAATAATATATTGTATTTTGACGAAAAATGTGTTATCATAAATCGAAATGATAGAGGTGCGGATTTTATTAGTAGTCCTGCTTTTTGGATGGGAAACCGTTGGATGAAAGGAAAATTTGCCGAAGTGATTATGCGTTTTCCAATGCATTGTCGCCGGTGTTCTGTATAATATGCAGAATACTGTCATGAAAACGGAGCGCTATCATCTCGTCTTTGGCATTTTGCTTGAAGTCGCGGGGTATTGCTCTGTGACTTTTTTATTTATTTTAGGAGGTTTGAAATCATGAAAAAAACGCGCAAAATCCTTTTTGTGACAGCTATGTTTCTTGCTCTGATGTCGTTGCTTTCACTTGTACTTTCCGCCGCGGATAATATTGTAACCGTCGACGGTAAGGATTATGACCTTGAAAGCTTTGACTCCACCGAGGATGCATACGGAGCCAATGAATATCTTTCGTCTTATCAAGATGTCGTTGGTAAAGATGCAGGGTTTTCGGATAATTTGGCTAAAGCGTTGGCTACCGTCAGAGAGGAAGTGAGTAGCTACGGTACATTTTGGTCGTTGCTTCCGCCGATTATCGCTATAGTCCTTGCACTTATAACCAAAGAGGTTTACTCGTCTTTGTTTATAGGTATACTTTCGGGCGGATTGATTTATGCCGGATTTAATCTTGAAAAAACATTTACCACTATTGTTAATGACGGTATCATTTCGTCGCTTGCCGATTCTTGGAATATGGGCATACTCGTATTTCTTGTCGTACTTGGAATTATCGTTGTTTTGGTTAATTCAGCGGGTGGTTCTGCGGCATACGGTCAATGGGCGACAAATAAAATAACTTCTAAAAGAGGCGCGCTTTTTGCTACCTTTGGACTTGGTTGCCTTATCTTTGTTGACGATTATTTCAACTGCCTTACTGTTGGTAGCGTTATGCGCCCCGTTGCCGATAAATTTAGGGTTTCGCGCGCAAAGCTTGCATATATGATTGATGCTACTGCGGCGCCAATCTGTATGATCGCTCCGATATCTTCTTGGGCAAGCGCAGTTACGGGCGTAGTAGAAGGCGAAGACGGATTCTTATTGTTTATAAAAGCGATTCCGTATAACTTCTATTCGCTCCTTACCATCGTTATGATCATAATGATAACCGCTATGAAATTTGACTACGGTCCTATGAAAAAGCACGAGCTTAACGCGGAGATTAACGGTGACCTTTATTCGAGCGAAAACCGTCCGTACGAAAATGTAAAAGAAGAACAAATTTCTTCAAAAGGAAAAGTTATTGACCTTGTTCTTCCCGTGCTTTTGCTCATCTTTTGCTGTATCGCCGGAATGTCTTATACCGGATATGCGTATGGCGAAGCCGCTAATTTTATTGAATCCTTCAAAAATTGCGATGCATCCGTAGGGCTTTCGCTCGGCTCTATTATCGCGCTTATTATAATAGTTATATATTATTTGTTAAGACGCGTTCTTTCGTTTAAGAAATGCATGGCGGCGATTCCCGAGGGCTTCAAAGCTATGGTTCCCGCAATTCTTATTCTTACGTTTGCATGGACGCTTTCATCAATGACAAGCTTGCTCGGAGCTAAAGTTTTTGTAGCTGAGCTTGTACGCGGCTCTACGACTATTGAAATGCTCCTGCCTGCAATAATATTTGCGATTGCAATCGGTCTTTCGTTTGCAACAGGTACGTCGTGGGGAACCTTCGGAATTCTTTTGCCGATAGTCGTTGCGATTCTTTCTGCGACAAGCAATCTTTTGATCATCGCAGTTTCGGCGTGCCTTGCAGGTGCTGTATGCGGCGACCACTGCTCGCCTATTTCTGACACGACGATCATGTCCTCTGCGGGCGCGCAATCAGACCACATTAATCACGTTTCGACCCAGCTTCCGTATACTCTTACAGCAGCAGCGGTATCGTTGGTTTCTTACGTGATTGCGGGCATTGTACAAAACGTTTACATTTCGCTTTCAATTGCAATTGTACTTATGATAACGACCTTGCTTGTTATAAAGTTTTTTGCAGACAAGAAAAAGGTTTCTGAAAATAATTGATAAAAAGAAATAAAACCGCCGTCTGAGTTTATCGGATGGCGGTTTTGTTTCTTTATTCGGAATTATATCTGCTGTTAACATTGTTAAAAAAACAAGTCAATAAAATATTTTTTCCTATAAAAGAAAAAATAATACAAAAAACTATTGACAAGCTTTTGTTTCGGTAGTATAATTGTTTCATGAACAATAATTTTCAAGGAGTATTGAGATGAAAGCAAGCAAAAAAAGTACAACAAATAATATACCTTCCGATAAAAGCGGAAAAGCAAAAGCTTTGAGCTCGGCATTGGCACAGCTCGAAAAAGATTTCGGTGCAGGTACTATTATGAAGCTCGGGGAAAATTACAATATGGAGGTTCAAGCGGTACATACAGGTTCTATTGCTTTGGACAGAGCTCTAGGTATTGGCGGCGTTCCGAAGGGAAGGATTATTGAAATTTACGGTCCCGAATCATCCGGAAAAACTACTGTTGCCCTTCATATAATTGCAGAGGTTCAGAAAATCGGAGGCGAAGCGGCTTTCATTGATGCCGAGCATGCATTGGATCCCGAATATGCAAAAAATCTTGGAGTTGACATAAATAACTTGTTGGTTTCACAGCCCGATTGCGGAGAAGATGCCCTTGAAATTACAGAAGCGCTTGTAAGATCGGGAGCGATTGATATCGTTGTTGTAGACTCTGTTGCCGCGCTTGTTCCCAGACAGGAAATTGAGGGCGAGATGGGGGCTACCACTGTCGGTATGCAAGCAAGACTTATGTCGCAAGCCATGAGAAAGCTTTCTTCGGTTATTTCGAAAAGTAACAGCATCGTTATTTTTATCAATCAGCTTCGTGATAAAATCGGTATTGCATACGGCAATCCGGAAACGACATCGGGAGGCCGTGCATTAAAGTTTTATGCTTCTGTCAGAATAGATGTGCGTAAAGCAGATCAGCTTAAAAACGGTACGGAAATTTACGGTAACCGCGTTAGATGTAAAATAGTTAAAAACAAGGTAGCGCCTCCTTTCAAGGTAGCCGAATTCGATATTCTCTACGGAAAAGGAATTTCTCGAATTGGTGAAATCATTGATATGGGAACTGCGTTGGATATAATTAAAAAGAGCGGTTCTTGGTTCTCATACAACGGCGAACGACTTGGTCAAGGTAAAGAGAATATTCGTAAAATACTTGAGGATAAGCCCCAACTTGCAGATGAAATCGAAGCTAAAATACGCGCTCAACTTGATAATCTCGAGGTTCCGGCGTCGGATTTTGATGTCGATGACGAAGATGATGAGTTTGATATAAAGGTGTTGAAATCCGAAGACGAAAGCTTGGACGATGAAATTTGAGATTAAACGTCTGACTTCGCAGAATTCCGGTTCTGAAATTGCGGTGAACGTTGCTTGCTTCGACGATTTTGAGGATGTAAAGGACGAAAAATTGATTATAAGCACCGCCGATTATCTGGAATTGAAATTAAAAAAAGGTGAGATTTCAGAAGAGATTTTTGAAGAAATAAACGACAGGGCGAATTTTCGCCGTGGCTTAAAGAAAGCAGAATCGCTTTTGTCATATTCTCAAAAATCTCCCGAAGCTCTATACATAAAGCTTGTGAAAAGCGGATTTGACAAAGATATTGCAGCACGTGTAATTTCATTTATTACCGAGAATTCTTATATAAACGAGAAACGGGATGCTGTTCGCATTGCCGAGATGTGTTTAAAAAAATTCTGGGGGAAGAAAAAAATTCTCTTTCAAATTCGAGAGAAAGGATACGGTGACATTGCTATCCAGAGTGTTAAGGAGTTCTTAAACGATATTGATTTCGTTGAACGTTGCTTGGAATATATGATAAAAAAATATGAGGGCGTTCCCAAGGATCCCGACAAGCGCAACAAAATGTTTTTGGCGCTTATGAGATATGGATATTCACAGGAAAACATTATCGATGCGTGTGCACGCTTTCATGAGAGAAATATGACATCTTGAAAATTTAACATAGCTGTTTAGGGCATTCTGTATACGCAGCCCGCTTGCATACTTACGTTTTTTATTTGCATTAATTCCGAAACGGTTACAAGACAATATCCTTCGGAAATTAACCAAGGTATTATTTCTTCACATGCATCAGCGCTTGATTTATATATATCGTGCATAAGAATTATACTGCCGTCTTTAACATTTTCTTTTATATTGCTGACGATTTTGCTTGCGTCGCGATTTTTCCAGTCCTCGGTGTCTATTGACCAAGTGATGAGCGGATATGATATAACGCTTTTTACCTTATCATTAACCGAACCGAACGGGGGGCGTAGCAGAGAAGCGGATTCTCCTGTAACGGATTTTATTAAAGCGTCGGTACTTTCGATTTCATACATAATTTTGCTTTCGGTAAGCATAGTAAGATTTTTGTGATTGAAGGTGTGGTTTCCGATTTGACATCCCGCATTGCTTATTTCTTTTAAAATATAGCTTTTTTTAGGACTTATTTCTAATCCTATAACAAAAAATGTTGCTTTTGCATTATTCTTTTTTAATATATCCAGAATTTTTTCGGTGACTGTTATATGTGGACCGTCATCAAAGGTAAGCGCGATATATTTTTTGTTTGGTTCGTGGATGTTTTCTTGATTTGTGTCGGCATAAATGTTTGTTTCTTTTATCGGCTGGCCTTGTACTTTGGCGATATAGGATGTTTCGTTTGCGGATTTTGTTACCGCGCAACAAGATATTATCAGTAAGATAAATATAATTGATAATGGCTTGGTTATAATTTTTAATCTGTTTTTTTTCATAATTCACCTATAAAAAAATCCGCAATGATGTACTTCTGCATACATTGCGGATTTTTTGCTTTGTATACTTTAGTAGTATACCATTATATAATTAAATTATTTATTTTGTATTTAATGTTTCTTAGAATAAATTATTAAAATAAAGGGATAATAAACTATAAACTATAAAAAACGGAGGGACTTTTTTGGAAAGCGGTAAGGGATTTAGTGACGAATATTCCAATCGAAAGCTTACTAAAAGCTTAAAAGATAATTCCGAATTTTTCAAAAAATTATTTAGGAAGGATGCCACCTTCCGATACAGAGAAATATGTCCGAGGGGGAGCTCTGCAAGGTTTTGTATTTTCTTCTTTGACGGAATGACCGATTCGACATTTATAAATAAAGCAATTATTTCTCCATTGCTCTTTGCAAAATACGATGACAACGCTGTTCCGCTTAATGAGTATATCTGTAAAAGTGTTTTGTCTGCGGGTGAAGTGCAGGAAAACGAAAATATTACCGATATGCTCCGAGGGATTTTGTACGGAGATACTCTTTTGCTTATCGACGGCTTGGCGAGCGGAATAATAATAAGCACTAAGGGCTGGCATACAAGGGGTATCAGTGAGCCGACCGACGAGAGAATTCTTCAAGGCCCGCGTGAGGGATTTGAGGAGGGAATAATATTTAATCTTTCTATGCTCAAAAGGAAGCTTGCGACCCCCGACCTTTGCATAGAACCAACTCGGATAGGGCGGCGAACGGATACACAGGTGTGTTTGTGTTATCTTGATTCCTTAGTAAATAAGAAAGCGCTTCGTGAGTTGAAATCCAAAATAAGAAAAATAGATATTGACGGGATACTTGATGTTAATTATATTGCAGAAATGGTTCAAGATCACCGTGTTTCCTTATTGAAAACGGTGGGGAGCACCGAAAGACCGGATATTGTGGCAGCCCGTTTATTGGAGGGAAGGATCGCGGTTTTTGTTGACGGAACCCCCGTAGTTATGACTGTGCCATACCTTTTTTCTGAGAATTTTCAATCGGATGACGATTATTATCAAAATTTCTGGTCGGCATCTGTGGGGCGAATTCTGAGATATATATGTTTTTTTATTTCTATAAGCATTCCTGCGATATATGTATCGCTTGTTACCTTTCATATTCAACTTTTACCCACAGCGCTTGCAATATCCATAGCGGAAGCGCGTAGCGGAGTGCCGATTTCCACGGTAGGCGAATGTTTAATGTTGATTTTTATTTTTGAGGTGTTAAAGGAATCGGGAGCGAGAATGCCCCAAAGCTTAGGACACGCCCTCAGTATTGTAGGCGGTCTTGTTGTGGGGCAAGCAGCAGTAGATGCAAAAATAATCAGTATCCCAATGCTTATAGTAATTGCACTTAGCGGTATTTCGGGAATAATGATACCCAGATTGAAGGCGGCTATAATTTATGCAAGAGTTTGCCTTGTTATATTAGCTGCTTTTTTGGGAATCTACGGATATCTTGTCGGAATTACATTTATGGTAATTCGAATTTTATCTATGCGATCGTTTGGGGTGGACTATGTTTCGTCATTAAATTCTCCCACTTTACAGAATATAAAGGATTCTATCTGGCGCCTCCCGTGGCGATATATGAAAAAAAGGCCGATCGGTATTAGCGAAAATCACGTTAGAAACAGGAGCTTTGATGAAGAAAAAGGTTAAAAATTTTATTTTTTGCGGGATTCTTTCCATAGTTGTTATGTCGCTTTGTTCCTGCAACGCTGTTTACCGTGAGCCCAACAATCGACTTTTGATAAGTGCAATTGGAATTGATAATGTTGAAGGAATTATCAGAGTTTCAATAGAGGTTATTTCATCAGGCGAGAGTAATATCGGCAGCTCGATAGAATATGCCGATCTGCCTCACAAGGTATATTTCGGAGAAGGAAAAGAAATTTCCGATGCGATTTCTGATTTGGAAACAAATTTTTCTAAGGAAATAATTTTAAGCCACTGCGGAATAATTGCTGTGGGAAGCGAGGTTACTCCCGAGCAGCTTAAAAAAATCATAGATTTTTGCATATCGGAAAGAGATATTACCTATGCGGCAAAGATGGTATATACAAAAAATGCCGAGGCGCTCCTGAATTGTAACGGCAGAGCCGTTTCGCAGATAGGCCATGACCTTATGGGAATTTTAAGGAGAAAAGATATAGATATCGGAGTGGGGAATGACAACAGTATTTATGCAATAAAATCAAAGCTTCTTTCAAAAGATAAAAAATTTTATCTGCCGCATTTTAAGGTTGACGGTGAAAATTTTTATTTTTTTGAAAATGCCGAGTTTTATAATTGCGAAAAAATAGTTGATTAAATAACAGTCGAAATTTTAAATTAAAAGGGTGATGATTTGGATAATTACCAAAGCATGCGGCATTTTATGTCGCTTTGTGCTGTGTTTTTGGTTGGAAATTCGGTAATAGCTTTTCCTCTGGTGAAGGATAAAAACGACAATCTTGCGGCTTTTTTGCTTTCATTCGCCGCTTCAATTACAATAATATTTTGTATTTCTAAGATTCCGCAAAACATTATTTGCAAAATCGAGAACAGTTGTGAAAACAGATGGTGGGCTATTATGCTTTCCTTGGCTTTGAAGGCATTGTTTTTGATTTTTATTTTAATGTGCGCCATTGATACGTGCACTCAATTTGTTTATTTTGTAAGCAAAAATATAATGCCCGAAGCTTCAAGCCCCATTTTGCTTGCTTCTTTCTTGCTTTTGGTAATATATCTTTCTTTAAACAATCCAAAGGTTTTGCTGAATTTTTCTTTGATTTCTTTTTTTTCGGTCTGTTTTGCGGTATTTTCGCTTTTTATCATGTCCTTGCCGCAAATGGAAATAGGGAACATAGCATTAGACGTTGATTTTGATATAAGCCGAATTTTTAAAAATTCCTTTCTTTTTTTTGCAAAAAGTTTTGGTCAAACTATTATTGTGTTTTATTTTCTTTATAATATTTCATCACACACAGCTCGCTCATCTGCACTTGCGGGGGTAGTTTGCGGAGGATTGCTTATAACGCTTTCTCTTTTGAACAGCTTTTTGATTTTTGGAGAACAGCTTTCGGCAATTCTTGAATTTCCTTATGCAAGTGCTGTAAGTATAATTTCTTTCGGAAGTCTTTTCAACAGAATGGAAGGGATTTCTTATATAATTTATTTTCTTTGCTGCTTGATTAAAGCTTCAGTTTGTGTCCATAGCTTAAAGCTTTTGCTTAATAGGGCTTTTGGTGGATCTCAATATGCACTTGTATGGTTTTGCGGAGCGGTAATTTTTGCATTTTGTTTGTTATTTAAATAAAATATTGTCCAAAATCATTTGATTCACATATTCTTTTAATAAGCGTAAGCTGCTCTATTGGATTTGGAAGGAGTGTGAAATCATTTTATATTTCAAAAAAAACAATAAAAATAATTCTCGCATCGAACCCATTAAAAGCGTTATTATAACGGATAATGTAGCAGAAGAAACAAAGGTATCATCGGTTGCAAGAGCCGAGGATAATAACGATGCTCAACGCGTGATTTTAGGTGCGGAATATGAGGATTTTATTGCTACGAACCCAAGAAAAGGTTATTTGAAAATACAGGGCTTTCGAGGTCAAAGTTCATTGCCTATAACAGATATGAATATAAAGATAAGCCGAATTTTCGACAACGAAGAATATGTGTTTTTCAGAGGTAAAACCGATGCGGACGGAATTATTGAATCTGTTGAACTGCCCGCTCCGCCCAGAGAAAATTCTCTTGTATATGAGGCACCCGACAAGCAAGCGAGGTACAGGGTTACAGCAGATCGTGTCGGGTTTGAGGATGCAGTATATGAAATAAATATATATGAAGGTGTTAAAACCATCCAACCGATTGTGTTGTTTTTGAAGGAGGTGCTACAGTAATATGCCACTTCCGTATATACCTGAATATATTGTGGTGCATCTTGGCGCGCCTAATGATAGCTCTGCCCCCAATGTAACGGTCCCTTTTATTGAATATATAAAAAACGTAGCGTCTAATGAAATTTATCCTACTTGGCCGCAAAACTCGCTCAGAGCCAATATATATGCTCAAATATCCTTTGCGTTGAATCGTATATATACAGAATGGTATCGCAGCAGGGGCTATGATTTTGATATTACTTCTATTACCCAATTCGACCAAAGATATGTTGTAGGTACAGAATATTTTGGAGTAATTTCTCAAATTGTTGATGAAACATTTAACAACTATGTAGTGCGAAGCGGTAACGTAGAACCATTATTCACGCAATATTGCGATGGAAAACAAACTCAATGTGAAGGGCTGTCGCAGTGGGGAACGGTTGATTTAGCTAACGAGGGCTTAACCGCTTATGAAATACTGCAATATTACTATGGAGAAAATATTTCAATAGTTTTCAACGCCCCAACCTCTCCGAATTTACCGAGCTATCCCGATTTTCCTCTTAGATTGGGTAGCGCGGGGGAAGATGTCAGAACAATACAACGCCAGCTAAATCGAATAGGAAAAAACTTTCCGGGTGTTGCGCCTGTGCTGACTGCCGATGGGATTTTTGATGTAAATACAGAAACCGCTGTAAAAAATTTTCAAACCATATTTAATCTAACTACCGACGGAATTGTGGGAAAAGGTACATGGTATAGGATAAAGTCTATATTTAACGCAGTCAAAAAGCTTGCAGAGCTTGAAAGCGAGGGATTGAAGCTTTCTGAGGTTGAAAGAATTTTTCCGAGGGTGCTGAAGCTCGGCGATGAGGGAAATTCTGTTGCGGTCGTTCAGTATTATCTTGCAATAATAGGATTTTTTGATGACACGATACCTCAAATAAGTATTACCGGCACATTCGACGAAAGTACCGCAAACGCGGTCAGAGTTTTTCAAACGTCGCAAGGGCTTAGTGTTGACGGAATTGTAGGACGCGCAACATGGAATGCATTGGTAAGGAAATATGATGCGATTCTGCAATCAATTCCGCCGGAATATGCCGAAGTTGAAACCGATATATATCCGGGAAGACATCTTGCGCGCGGTCAAAGCGGCGAGGAGGTTTTAAGATTGCAAACTTATATAAACGGTGCGGCGGCAAGGCACGAATATGTTCCCAACGTGACAGAAAATGGGACATATGATGAGGATACCTATAATGCCATACGTGCAGTTCAAGAAAATAACGGATTGCCTGTCAGTGGGGTTACGGGACCCGTCACCTGGAATACGGTTGTAAGACTTTCACAAACATAAAATAAATCGTCTGTTGCAACAGCGTTTTTGTGCTATTGCAACAGACGATTTTATTATAATAGATGAATGTTGTTTTCTTTACAGATCTGCAGTGTCTTTTCGGGCCACACCGAAGATTGAACCTCTCCGATATGTGCTTTTTGAAGGAAGAACATACACATTCTCGATTGACCGATGCCGCCTCCTATTGTATATGGAAGCTCGCCGTTCAGAAGCGCTTTTTGGAACGGCAAATTTGCGCGTTCGGAACAATTTCTGATTTCGAGCTGCTTCAACAGAGTTGCCTCATCAACGCGAATACCCATCGAAGAAAGCTCTAAAGCGATGTCGAGTGTTGGATAATAAACAATAATATCTCCGTTTAATTCCCAATCGTCATAGTCAGGCGCTCTTCCGTCATGCATTTTTCCGGAACGTAAAACTCCGCCGATTTTCATTATAAAAACCGCCTTTTTTTCTTTGGCAATGGCATATTCGCGTTCCTTCGGAGTAAGGTCGGGATAACGGTCCTCCAATTCCTGCGAGGTTATGAAAAAGATATCCTCGGGAAGAATCTTCTCTATAAAATCATAGTCATTTGCAAGAAAAATTTCGGTGTGGCGAAGACTTCTGTAAACACGCTTTACCATACTTTTCAGTGTTTCTGTATTGCGCTCATCCTTGTGAATAATACGTTCCCAGTCCCATTGGTCGACAAAAACCGAATGAATATTGTCGGTTTCCTCGTCGCGGCGAATGGCATTCATATCGGTGTAGAGTCCTTCTCCGTATTCAAAATTATATTTCTTTAAAGCATATCTTTTCCATTTTGCAAGCGATTGAACTATTTCGAGTGTTTCACCGGGAGATTCAAGCATATCAAAGGTAACAATTCTCTCGACGCCGTTAAGCGTATCGTTCAATCCGGTCTCGGATGCAACGAAGAGGGGAGCGGAAACACGGGTAAGATTAAGTTGAATTGCAAGGTCACGCTCAAAAAAATCTTTAACTTTTTTTATTGCTATCTCGGTTTGACGAACATCAAGCACGGGATGATAGTTTTTCGGAATAATTATTTTGCTCATAAGCTTCTTTCCCTTATAACGTAATAGGAAAATTATAGCATACATTATTTTAAAAATCAAGGATATATATGAAATATTGAAAAAATATTGATTTTTTTTTGAATTTAGTGTATAATTACCTTAAAATTTATATCTTTTGGAGGGTGTTATGCGCGCAGACGGAAAACGATTAAAAAACACAGACCCTATGTATACGGTTGCATCATATATTATGGATAAAAGGTATGATGCTCAAAATATGATTGAGCTTGATATTCCGTTCGCTCCAATGCAGACATATATAAACAACAAAAGGAATGAAGGGGTTACGGTAACTCATCTGGCGTTGATTATA
>JAZNBI010000113.1:0-9062 GCA_045586995.1 Eubacteriales bacterium
AGTTTGTATTGAAGCATACGTAGTAGGTACCTATCTGGCTACCGATTACGAATTCGTTCGGATACTGTGCTTTGAGAGTTGCAATTTCATCGCTCGGAACGTCGTCGATGAAGAGCCAATCGCCTGTCTTATAGTTAGCAAGCATTGTTGTGGAATCGTCAGAGAGGTAGAACTCGATCTTATCCATTGTAATGGCATCAGCATTGTAGTAGTTATCGTTCTTCTCGAAAACGATTCTGCTGTTACGAGTCCATTCGGTCATAACATACGCACCGTTGGTAACATAAGTGTCGGGAGTTGTTGCCCAAGCGTCACCGTTTTCCTCAACAGTTGCCTTGTAAACAGGCAAATATGTCGGGAATGCGCAAAGCTCGATGAAGTAAGGAACGTCGTTGTTAAGAACAACTGTAATCTTGTTACCTTCTGCCTTAACATTGAGTTCTTTTCTTCCGTCTACATATTTGAAGCTACCATCTTCATTTTTAACTATTGTGGTAACAGTTTCGCCGTCTTCGCCAACTTTTTCTTCAGTTACGTACATTTCCTGCATTTCAGCGTAACCGTCGATTACGTCGAACATGTAAGAATAGTCTGCACCGGTTGCCGGGTCAGCAGCTCTATTCCAAGACCATACGAAATCCTCTGCTGTAAGCGGTTCGCCGTTGGACCATTTGAGGTCGTCTTTAAGTGTGAATACGTAGGTTGCTTTTCCGTCCTCACCGATAGTAGGTGTAGGAATTTCGGTTGCGAGCTCAGGAACGAGCTCAAGCGCACCGGATTCGTTCTGATTATACGCAACAAGTCCTGAGAAAGCGTGTATAATCATAGTTGCACCGTCAACAGAACTGTTGAGGGCGGGGTCTATAGTAGCAGGGTCAGAAGCCAAACAAATGCTCAAAGAGTTGGATTGCTTGCCTCCGCAGCCGCCGAAAATAGCGACGCAGCCCAGCACCATAATGGTTGCGAGTACGAAAGAAAGTAGTTTTTTCATTTTTCTTCTCCTTTAAAAAATTTATATTCTTGTAAGAATAATCAATTCAATTCACCGCAACGGTGGCATGCTACAAAGTGGTTAGGCGAAGCCTCTTTGAATTCGGGTGTTCTCTCTGCGCACTCTTTGGTAGCATATACACATCTTGTTCTAAACGGGCATCCCGACGGAATTCGAAGCGGGCTCGGCACATCTCCCTCGAGAACGATTCTCTTGTTTGCTCGAGCAATATTCGGGTCTGGTACGGGAACAGCCGACAGAAGCGATTTGGAATAAGGATGCAACGGATGGTTATATATTTCATCGGCATCCGCAAGCTCAACTATCTTTCCGAGATACATTACGGCGATCCTATCACTTATATGACGGACAACCAAAAGGTCATGTGCTATGAAAAGATATGTAAGTCCGAGCTTTTCTTGCAAATCCTCAAACATATTTATAACCTGAGCTTGTATAGAAACATCAAGCGCCGAAACCGGCTCGTCACAAACAATAAAGTCGGGATTTACCGCCAACGCGCGTGCTATTCCTATTCTTTGACGCTGACCGCCTGAAAATTCATGTGCATATCTTGTGGCGTGTTCGCTCGAAAGACCGACAAGGTTCATCAATTCACGAATCTTTTCAAGACGTTCGCCTTTTGTTTTATACATTTTGTGAACGTCCAACGGCTCGCCGATGATATCCGAAACCATCATTCTGGGATTAAGCGAAGAATATGGATCCTGAAAAACCATCGTAGCTTTTTTTCGGAATTCCTGAACATCGTGCTTTGTTTTAATAAGCTTTCCGTTATAGATAATATCTCCCGCGGTGGGCTTATACAAATGAAGTATAGTACGTCCTACGGTTGTTTTACCGCATCCGGATTCTCCCACAAGTCCAAGCGTTTCTCCTTTTTTTATTTGGAATGAAACATCGTCTACCGCCTTTAAAGGCAACGACTTAAACATACCCGTGGAAATATTGAAATATTCCTTAAGATGCTTGACATCTATAAGAATCTCGTCTTTTTTATTATCGATATTACTCATTATCACTTACCTCCTCCGAATTTCCCGAGGAAGATTGAGCATCGTCCGAGGCATTTTTATCCGAAACCGAACATTTAACATTCATCCAGCAGGTTGCTCGATGGTTGCAGTTTATATCCATAGTTTCCGGGAATTCTGTCAAGCATATCTTCATTGCATTCTCACATCTGGGAACGAAAGGACACCCCGCAGGCATATTCAAGAGGTCGACCGGAGTTCCCGCAATAGGAATAAGCTTTTCTCCCGATTTTGTCCCGCTTGGAATAGAGCGCAACAATCCTTTTGTATATTCGTGTCTGGGATTATAAAAGATCTCATCGGCAGTGCCCTGCTCCGCAATTTTTCCAGCATACATAACAACGACCTCGTCACACATTTGTGCGACAACTCCAAGATCGTGTGTAATGAGTATAATTGCCATTCCGAGCTGCTTTTGAATATCCTTCATCAAATCGAGTATCTGCGCCTGAATCGTAACATCCAAAGCCGTTGTCGGCTCGTCTGCTATCAATATATCCGGCTCGCACGCCAATGCCATTGCTATCATAACTCTTTGGCGCATACCGCCCGAGAATTCATGCGGATATTGATTTATGCGCTTTTCCGGCTCATTTACATTAACCAATCTGAGCATTTCAATAGCGCGTTCTTTAGCTTGCTCGCGGTTGCGAGGTGTATGAAGCATAATCGCCTCAATAAGCTGATTACCTATAGTATATACCGGATTTAAGCTGGTCATAGGGTCTTGGAAAATAATACTTATCTTATTTCCTCTGATGGTCTTAAGCACCTTCTCAGATGCTCCGACAAGCTCTGTTCCGTCAAATTTCACGCTTCCGCCAACGATTTTTCCGGGGTGTGTGAGTATTTGAAGTATCGAATATGCCGTAACGCTTTTGCCGCTTCCGGATTCTCCAACGATACCAAGTACTTTTCCGCGGTCCAAATCAAACGAAATACCGTTTACTGCTTTAACTTCACCAAAATGAGTGAAAAATGATGTTTTTAAATTTCTTACTTCCAGTAATGCCATTTTCTCACTCCTTAATTTTTGAGTTTGGGGTCAAACGCATCTCTGAGTCCGTTACCCAAAAGATTCAGGGAAAGAACTATAAGGCATATTACAATTGCCGGCACAACAAGTCTGTGAGGATATGAATATACCGATTTCAACGCATCTGCCGCAAGCGAGCCAAGACTTGGCATCGGTGCGGAAACTCCCAAGCCAACAAAGCTCAAAAAGCTTTCGGTAAAAATAGCACTCGGGATCTGCAATGCTGTTGAAATAAAGATAACGCTCATACAATTGGGTATAAGATGCTTTCTTATGATGCTTGAAGGACGTGCGCCGATACTTTTTGCCGCAAGAACAAACTCCTGCTCTCTGATGCTCAATATCTGACCTCTTACAAGGCGCGCCATACCTACCCAATACAAAAGTCCGAACACGATAAACATACTGATGACGTTAGAACCTATTGTTTCAAGCAACGTACCTTCGATCGCCTCTTTGAGTCGGTCCTTCAAAACAACCGAAAGTAAAATTATGATAAGCATATCGGGCAAAGAATATATAATATCTACGATACGCATCATGATAAGGTCGGTACGACCGCCGACGTATCCTGAAATCGCGCCGTAAAGCATACCAATGATCAAAACTATAATGCTGGCGAAAAATCCTATCGCCAACGAAACTCTCGTTCCGTATACCACACGGATAAGATAATCACGTCCTGCGCTGTCCGTGCCGAAAATATGCGGAAAAACCTTTTCTCCTGCTTCTTTTCTCGCAAGCTCAGTAGCACCGTATTCAAACGGCTTAAGGTTACAATACGATGCATCAACAGATGTTCCCTGTGTTACACCTATCTGCTGCTCATAGGAATATGGCCAGAAAATCGGTATAAACACGGATAGCAATATTATCAATACGATAACAACCAATGAAACGGTTGCGATCTTATTTTTCAAGAGTCGCTTTAAGCCGTCCTTAAAGAATGTGCTGCTCGGGCGCATTTTTGCCGCAAGATTTTTTTCTTCGCTTGTTGCCGGCTCAAAGCATTCGGGATTCAACTGAAAACTAAACGGTTTGTGAATCGGTTGCGTGTTTTTATCCATTTTTACTTCTCCTTCAACCGAGGTCAATTCGTGGGTCAACCACTTTATAGAGTATATCGCTTATAAACGTCATTATAATAACAAGTGCAGCCAGGAATATGGTTGTACCCATAAGCAATGTATAATCTCTGTTTATAATACTACCTACGAAAGCGCGTCCTATACCCGGCACGGCAAATATCTGTTCAACGACCAAGCTTCCCGTAACGATAAAAGCTATCATAGGTCCTGCGTACGTAATAACCGGTATAAGTGCGTTTTTAAGAGCGTGCTTAAATATAACCTTTGTACTTGAAACGCCCTTTGCTCTTGCTGTTCTTATATAATCCTGTCCCAAAACATCAAGCATACTCGAACGGGTAAGACGTGTTATGTATGACATAGGATAAAGCGCAAGCGTTATAGTGGGCAATATTAATCCTCTTGCGGTAGATCCGTTAGGCGGCAAGAGATTCAAATTAACGCAAAATGTCAGCAGTAGCAATGTTCCGACAATAAATGCAGGCATCGCGACAAACGCGGTTGTAACGACCATTATAATATTGTCAACAAGCTTATTTCTGTAAATTGCCGCAAGTGATCCGAGGACAACTCCTACCACTATCGCGCCAAAAGCGGCGATAAGTCCCAGCTTAGCCGAAACCTTAAAGCCCTCGAGAATTATATCAACGACCTCGCGTCCTCTCTGCTTCAAAGAAGGTCCGAAATCGAATTTCAACAGATCCTTTAAATAATTGGCATATTGCTCTATCAACGGCTTATCAAGCCCGAATTTTGCTTCAAGCATGGCTGTAACTGCCGGAGTGGTTGCCTTTTCACCCAAAAAAGGTCCTCCCGGAACGGCATGCATCGCAAAAAATGTTATTGTAATTACAATAAAAATCGTCAAAAGTGCAAGCAATAATCTTTTAACGACATAAAAAAGCATCTTGGTACTCATTGTTCTTGTTCCTTCCATATAAAAAGCTCTAAAACTCAAAAATTATCCATTTTTCATTTTAGACTTTTACGTTAATTTTACTACCTTATACCTATAATGTCAAGAGAATTTTGAAATATTTATATCTTAATTTTGAATTTTTTATTATTTTTTATACAATTTAAATAAACAACAGTATTTATCTATTGTACATTTTTACTCATTCCCACGGCTCATAAAACATCCTTTACTATAGCTTTTTGAGATCTGATAAAGCCGATATATTCCATACAATACTCGTCATTTCCGAGCAATGCTTCTGACGCAAACAACGCTTTCTTCAAGCTTTCGGAGGTTATATCCGCAATAACACTGTCAAGTCCCGCCGCATTTGCCATAGCCAAGAAAGCGGAATTAAGACAAGCTCTTGACGGAAGTCCAAAGGAAACATTCGACAGTCCGCAAATGACGTGAATCTCGGGAAAATCTGCTCTCAGCAATTTTATTGTATCGAGCGTAACCTTCGCCGCATCGGAATTGGTGGCAATCGCCTCGGTAAGCGCGTCGGCATATATATTTTCATCCTTTACGCCCGCTTCGCGCAGCTTTAAAATGATTTTTTTTGCAGCAGACAGCCGTTGCTCCGCGCTGTTTGGAATTTTGCGTCCGTCCATTAAAAGCGCAACAACTCCTATCGAATATTTTGCGATAATTTCAATTAAATCGTTATATTTTTCCTCGCAATTTACAGAGTTAACTATAATTTTCGAATCCTTGAAAAGAGGAATACACCGTGCAATAATATCAGGATTCGGAGAATCGAGCATTATGCCGCAATCGGTGTTTTCAATAACAAGTCCCGCGAGCTTTACCATATAATCAAACTCGGCATCTCCGAGCAACGCGGTGTTTATATCAATATAATCAGCTCCCGATTCCGCTTGATTCTTTATCAATGAAATTAAATATTCATCGTCGGAATTCTGCATCGCCTCAAGCGTTTTTGGAATGGAGCTGTTCAATTTCTCGCCTACTATTATCATTTTGTTCCCTCCGAATCAGTATTCTTTGAACGTATATATTCAACTATATCGACGCTATAATCTACCGCCTTTAATTGCGTCATAATATAATATCCGTCGCAGTTATCATGAATTTTATCTATAATACCCTTTATATAGGACGCGCAAATTACCTTGGCATCATCCGCGGTACATTCTTTAAGCTTGGCAACAACATCATCGGGAATTTTAATGCCCGGCACCTCGTTATTAAGGAAAAGCGCATTTTTATATCCTACCGGAGGCATTATTCCGGCAATTATTTTACAATTTAAACGCTGCTTTGCAAGCAAATACTTTTCGATATTTTCATCGGAAAATATCGGTTGAGTAAAAAGCATCTCCGCGCCGCAATCGATTTTTTTCTCCGCACGTCTAAGCTCTGCATCAAAGTTTGGCGCATTTATATTAAGAGCCGCAAAAATATTATATGGATTTGATGCAAAAACATTGAGATTTAAGCTTTTTACAAACTCTATCAGCTTAAAAGAATTAAATCCGAAAACATTTCGAGTCCCTTCTCTGTCGGGCAGAGCTACGCCGTCGCCCGTTATAACGAGGACATTATTGATTCCTTCTATATTTGCGCCGACAAGGTCACCCTTTATGGCAATTTGATTTTTATCTCGGCAGCAAAGATGCGGTATGGTACGTATTCCCACGATGCGTTCAACAAGCGACGAGATCATAAAGCTGTTGGCACGCGACTTTCCAAGCGGAGAATCGGGAAAGGTAATAAAATCCGCGCCCGCGTTTTTAAGCTTTTGTGATGCCGTTAAAGTATATGTAACATCCGTACTCGCAGGTGTATTAAGCTCAACGGCAATAATAGTTTTGTTAAAATCCGCTCTGTGAGCTTTTTGAGGAATTGTAACCGAAATCGGATTTTGCACGTTATTAGCTTTACAGCTTGCGGATTTTTTAATAAACGCGCGCAGATGCTCCGGAGTTGTTCCGCAACAACCTCCGACCGCCTTAACACCGAGAGAATAAATTTCAGACAGACGGTCGGAAAAATATTCGGGATTGTCAAAATAAACCGTTCTTCCGTTTTGCAGCATAGGATAGCCCGCATTGGGCATTGCAATAAGATCATATTTATTAATAGGAAGAGTTTCAATCAAGCGCAGCATATGCACAGGGCCGCAACCGCAATTCAAGCCCTCAAAATCCGCGCCGTATTCAAGCGCCTTGTCAAGCAGGTCTACATAATATCCCCCTTGACTTGTATATCCGTCTTGATTGACCGAAAAAGAAAATATAACCGTAGCGGAAGGCACCCTGCTCTTTATGTATGACGGTAAATCGCGCAACGCTTCAATATCGCCCAGCGTTTCAAAAAGAAAATTTTTCATTCCCAAATTCAGGAACATATCAAGCGTCTTTTTATAGTCATCCGAAGCATCCTCGGACAAAATCGGTCCGATATCGGCAAACACATCGACATTCTTGCCTTTTGCCGCTTCCATGGCGAGCGAGCAGCCCGCGCACAAAATCATTCCCAAACGCGAATCGTCCTTGATCGTAGATGCGTTAGCCCCAAAGGTATTTGTCTTTATCGCGTTGACACCGGCTGCAATATATTCATTATGTATACGCAAAACCGCATCGGGATTTTCAATATTTGCATTTTCCGGATCGGCGGATATATTAATTAAGGAAGAATAGTATGTTCCAAACGCCCCGTCAAATATAAAACCGTTTATCAAGAAAGCTTCTCCTAATCTTTAAAAATAATATTCTCTCCGTCACATTCAAAAACAAGCGTTCCAGAAATATCAGTGCGATAATACGTAATTCCGGCATCTTTAAGACGTTTTATAACTTCGTTGCTCGGATGATCGTAGTCATTACCCTCTCCAACACTTATTGCGGCAATATCGGGAGAAAGAACATCAAGAAAATTCTCTCCGCTCGATGTGATCGAGCCGTGATGACCGAGCTTTAAAAAATCGCAATCGAGAAAATCAGCATGGAACTTATTCAACACTTCATTTTCCGAAAGTACTTCGGCATCTCCCGTAAACATAAAGACCTTTTTGCCGTATTTTACGCGAAGCATTATGCTGTAATCGTTCATCTCACTATATTCATCCGAGCTTGGCGCAACAACGGTTACGTCAAGGTCGCCAATCGAAAACTGATTTCCCACAACCGCCTTTTGAACGTTTGACGTCGATTTTTCCAGCTCGCTGATCATAGCGTTGTAAGTCACTGTGTTTGTTGTTACGTCGGGCATCAAAACATTCTCAACTTCAAAATCACGTATAATCATATCCGCTCCGCCGATATGGTCGGCATGAGGATGTGTGAACACCGCATATTCAAATGATTTAATACCATAGCTTGACAAATAGGTCTTAAGCTTACTTTCGCTTGAATTTGTGCCCGCATCAATAAGCATATTTCCCGACGGTGTCCGTATGAGAATAGCGTCGCCTTGACCCACGTCAATAATATGAACCTCAATTGAATCGGTAACCTCTTTGTCCCTGTCAATAAGGTTTAGCTTATTTCCGATGTCGAATTCATTGTATCCCCAAAAAGCCAAAACAGCAACTATTAAGGAAACGACAAATCTTAAAAGCTTTCTTTTCTTTCTTTTACCCAATTTGTTTTTTGCCATAAAAATCTCCACGTAACATTCTTTTTCGACTATTATACTATATAATGATTTCAAAGTCAAGAAATACGGGCATTTAATATTCAGCTTAAAATTTTAGAAAAAAGCTATTGACACAAATATCATGTTGTGGTATAATTTTATGTCGATACGGGATAAATTTGTCAAAATCCCGTCTCCTTACCGCATATAAATCTTATCATGTGTGCGGTCTAATGTCCATAGGGAGGTGTAAAAATTATGGAAAAGGTAATCAATTCTTATGAAAGTCTGTTCATCGTTGACCTTAGCAACGGAGATGACGCGGTTA
>JAZNBI010000114.1:0-2730 GCA_045586995.1 Eubacteriales bacterium
TTTGTTACCTGCATTCATTTTTTTATTTTATTCTACTTCTTCAGAGGAAGCTTCAACATTTGAATTTTCCTTTACTTTGCCAAGATACTCGGGAAGCTGCATACCTGCCATATCAAACATTTCATTAAGCGGAGGTATAGATTTCATCATACCCGACAAAAAGTTTGCAGTGGAGTTTTTGCCGTCCGGAGCTGTATTTCCGTTATCCCAAACAGTAATCTTATCAATCTTAAGATTGGATATTGCTTCAACCTGAATTTTGGTGATATCTTCAAGCTTATCTGCTATCATCATACGTATTGCGTCGTTTGCATTGCCGCCCGATGCTTTTACGATCTGCTCAAAGCCCTCTGCCTGCTTAATAAGCGTTTCACGCATACCCGAAGCTTCAGCTTGCATCTTCATAAGTATTGCATCGGCTTCGCCTCGAGCTTGACGTCTGATCTGCTCTGCCTTTGCTTCTGCTTGAAGCTCAAGTTCTTTTTTCTGAATCTCGGCTCTTACGAGTACGTCTGCTTCAAGCTTTGCTTTTTCAAGCATTGCTCTTGCTTCTTCGGCAACCTTTTGGGCTGCATAGGATTCTTCAAGAGCTTTTGCGGATTGAACATTTTCCGCAGCGGTTGCTCTCTTTAACGATTCCGCTTGACGTTCACGAAGGATAGCGTCCGACTCTGCGATTTGAATTTTAGCTTCATTTTCGCCTTTTATTGCTTCCGAATTAGATTTAGAAACAGAAATTCTTTCCTCTTTTTCAGCAATTGCCGCACCTACCGAACCATCTCTGTCGGCTTGTGCAACCGAAATTTTTGCATCGTTTATCGCTTTTGCCGCAGCTTCTTTTCCGAGAGCCGCGATATATCCGCTCTCGTCGTTAATATCGGTTACGTTAACGTTGATCAAGCGAAGACCGATTTTCTTAAGCTCTGTTTCAACGTTTCCTGAAACGGCTTCAAGAAATTTATCTCTGTCGGTATTGATCTCCTCAATATCCATCGTTGCTATAACCAGACGAAGCTGACCGAAAATAATATCCTTTGCTAATTCTTGAATTTCAACAAGCTTTAATCCAAGCAATCTTTCGGCAGCGTTTTGCATAACGCCAACCTCTGTTGAAATTCCTACCGTAAAACGAGAAGGAACATCAATTCTTATGTTTTGGCGGGAAAGCGCGTTTGTCAAATCGACGCTTATCGAAAGAGGCGTCAAATCAAGATATTCATACGCTTGAATAACAGGCCAAACGAGCGCGGCGCCACCGTGAATACACTTGGCAGAGCGTGATGAGCCATCGTTATTTGTTCCGACTTTACCGTAGATAACCATTATTTTATCCGACGGACATTTTTTATACCTTGAAAGTATAACAACAAAAGTCGTGAAGATCAATATGGCCACAACAGAAACTAAAAGTACAATGGCCGGTGAAATACTGTCGTTTACATTTGATAAACGTGTTACTAAATTAAGCATGATATGCTCCTTTCATTTTTTATTTATATATCGCTGTCGGATAAAACACCGAACAATATATTTCTATTATTTGACTACGGGCTCTACCATAAGTGTTCCTGCTTCGTCCACCGAAATAACCCTTACATAAGAGCCGGTAGGAAGAGCAGTTTCGGATTCGGTAATGGCAACACATTCGGTATATTTTTCCTGTATGGTTAAATTAACCTTGCCCGTACCCGTGCCCTTCGGTGGGATAGGTATGTAAACCTGTGCAACCTTTCCTATCGCGTTCACTATATTTATATTGCCCGACGACTGAAGTTTTGACACCAACTGCATCAAATATGCAACTCCGACAAGCGCGCCAAATCCAAGCGCTATGGAAATTGCTATACAAATACCGATATGAAGATTAGTTTCAAGCAACGCAACGCCGCTCCAACCGGTAATGGCAAGCATCGCCATAATTCCCCTTACTGAAAACAGCGCAAGACCGTCATCTCCGCTATCAAATAAATCATCCGCGCCGTCTGCCATATCCAACGCAGAATCCGTATCGGCATCCGAGTTACCAATCCCGATAATTACAAGAATTGTCTGTATAATCAAAATAAGTGTAGCAGGAACCGCAATTATAGCATATATCTGCTGTGTAATAGACATCTCATTCCACCAATTTAACATAGTTTAGCAACTCTCCTCTCATTTTTTCATAAATTCGGTTATAGTATTGTCTACATATCGTTTTAACATATTAGCATAATATGATATTACGATAATTTCAATCGCATTTGAAAGGCGCTTTCGCGAGCCGCTGAACTTTTCTTCGTAATCGCTTATTTCCTCCGCGATATAATCACGAATCGAAAGCCCGTTTTCTTCGCTTTCGTATGACAAATGCTCTAATGTTTTACAAATATAGTGATACAGATCCGAATATGAAACTATATTATCATCTTCTTTATTCGCTTCCCCGTTTATATATTTCATTATAAAGGAGATCTTTTCGAGCTGCATACATGAACGCAACATATTTATAATAAGTATATTTGCAAGCTGATTAATGTCGTATTTCTTTTGCTTGGCATTGGATACCCAGCCGCGCTTCACCCAATTCTGTAAGGTTGAAGTTTCAATACCTGAAATTTCTTTGATCTGGCTCATCATAACGCCACTGCTTATATAAAATATTTTTGACAAAAAATCCTTTCCCGTAACGTTTCCCATATCGGATTTTTTTAAAATAGTCCCCGGAATATATTTATCATCTATATACAA
>JAZNBI010000115.1:0-4502 GCA_045586995.1 Eubacteriales bacterium
AACAAGGAAGCGGTGCTGACTGTGCATACGCCCGAAGCACTCGCAAAAATGATTCGCTTCGTATCGGTTACGGCTTCTCAGATCGGCTCCAAATCTACCGGTGTCGGCAAAGGCGGTGTAGACGAAGCAGCCAACAAGCAGGACGAAATGGTGCAAAAGCTGGGTGCTGTCCAGGCAACCGATGTGGATGACGGTGATCTCGAATGGTAAGAGATAAGGATTTCTTTGATACGGAATGCGATTTCAATAGTTTTCATTACACTTGCACAGGTGCGAGCCATATAAAAAACAATACCGTATGCCAGGACGCTTCTGCTTCCATGAATACCAAGCATTACAGCTTGGCAGTGGTTTGTGACGGTCACGGTGGCGAGGATTACTTTCGCTCCGACAGAGGAAGCAAAATGGCGGTCGATGCCTTCTGTTCCTGTTTAACGGACAAATCTTTTATAAAGCGCTTTGATAAAATCGAATTTGCATCCGAACTGCCGGACTTAATCAGTCAACTGATAAAGAGCATTATACTGCGTTGGAATACGGCAGTGGAAGAAGATTTGAAGGCTGATCCTATCACCGAGGACGAGATGCAAGAGGTATCTGACAAAGCCCGTAGCCGTTATCTTGCCGGAGAAAAACTGCCTGCCATTTACGGCACAACGCTGATAGGCTTTGTATGCGGAAAATATTGGTGCTTTGGTATTCAAATCGGTGACGGCAAGTGTGTTGTTGCCAACAAATGGGGACAAATGATTCAGCCCATTCCCTGGGATGATAAATGTTTCCTTAATGTCACTACCTCGCTGTCGGATGAAAATGCCTATGAGGAATTCCGTTATTGGTATGAGCAAAGTCTGAATAAGGATTTCCCCGCTGCGGTGTTCTTGGGCAGTGATGGAATTGACGATTCCTTTGCCGGTGACGAAAAACTCCATGATTTCTACCGACTGATTATCAAGAATCTTGCCGAATCCAAGACGATGCAACCGCTTACTGAACTCGGTGAGTATTTGCCCACCCTGTCTGCACAGGGCAGTAAAGATGACATCTCCTTTGGTATTCTGTTTAACCCCAATAACATCAGATGGGATGTGAAGCGTTGGGAGGGCACCGGACGGCGAATCCTTGTTGATAACTCCGGCGACATGGATAATGATGATGACGGCCCCCGCTTTTATCAACACATGACTGTCATTCCGGTAGAAGTAGGATCCTACTCGGTTCCGATAGGTAGAAGTGGCTCGTGTACATTGGAAATCCTGTCTGCAGACGACAAGGAAGTTCGACTCAGTTTTCGAGGCGAGGAACATCTGCTCACAGCAGACGAGCAGCTAAAATTCTATTCAAGCGAACGGCAGGCCACCTATGACGGCCCGTGGCATGAGGCATCAGATACCACAAAAATTACTTTACTGTAAAGGAGGACATTATGACCGATAAAGGTTCAAAATTTTATTACTCCCGTTTATCGGACGGAGAGAAAAACATATACGATAAAATGTGCGGTGCTTTGCTCCGTTTTGAACCGGCGTTGTCGCTCCATGCCGGTATGGGTAAGGCTTTTACAGTAAACACAAAGAAAATCATCGAGGCGGTGCTGTTTGACAATCCGGTATTCTTCTATGTAAACCGAAACCGCATAGTTATCAAGCAAACGCCGATGTATATTCAATTCAATTTCCAATACACCCACGAAAAGGAAGAAGCCGAGCAGCTTTGGACTCAGGTGGAAGAAAAGATTGCCAAGTTCATTCAGTATAACATAAAGCCCGATATGAGTCCGCTTGCAAAGCAAATTGCCATTCACCGTCACATGGGACTCATCAGTGCCTCCAATCCTCCGTATGATAAAGAGGATTTCTCGGTTATCGGAGCACTCATAAGAGGTCGATGCGTTTGTGAGGGTTATGCTAAGGCGTATAAGCTGTTTTGCGATCGGCTCGGCATCGCATCCATTGTGGTGCTGGGTGATGGAATCAAACCGGACGGAACAAAAGAACCTCATGCTTGGAATATCACTCGCATAAACGGCGTTACCGCTCATGTGGATGCCTGTTGGGATGCACAGTTCGGTGTATCCAGCTACGATTATTTCAACCTCTGCGATGCAGATATTGCTGCTGATCATTCCTTTGATCCCGATGTGTATCCGAAGTGTGAACCCAACACCATCAATTATTTTTACAAAAACGGGCTTATCGCTTCGGATGAAGAACAGTTAGACGAAATTCTCGCAAGGGTTGGTAACAAGCCGTACTTTTCAATTAAATTACTGTTCCCGTACTCGCCCGAAAAGCTGCAATATCTTCCTCTTGGTATCGGGGAAAAACGGTATAATGCAGCACAAAATATCATCCATTTTGTTCACGCTATGATAGAATAGGAGGAAAAACCATGTACACACAAAAAGAACTGGACCGAATTGTAGAACTCTTCAATGGAATTGAAGGAAACAAGGAACACGAATATGCGGCACCGACCTATAAGGATAGCCCTGCCCTCAAAGAGATGGCAGAGATTATCCTTGGCTGTACCGAAGATACAGCCGAGGTTCTGCCCGAAAAAATCACGGTACTCACTTATCTGAGCAAATGCTATGACGAGATGTGCCGTGCCGGTATGTCGGTAAAGTATTATAAAATGCTTTTGGAGAGCTATGTGAAGCTTTCAAAGCTGCAGAAGCTCTCAAAGGATGAAAAGAAGCATTTTGAAGAAGCCTTTTATAACGCTGTAAAAGCTCGCAACTGGTATGTGCCGGATGACTGTGCTGATCTAAAGGAAATCATCAGTGACGCTATCTCCGACAAAAAGATGGATGAGCTGTACCAAAAGGCCGTGGATTCTCGCAAGGGACTCCCGAAAAACGATCCTATAGAACTCAGCGACGAATATCTTGCTGTAATTGACGAAGTCGAAGAGCTTGTAGAAAAGAACAAGAAGGTAAATGTCTGCTTTGAGTATTGGAACTTGAAAACCGATTACCTTGAGGAACGCGGTATTCGGTGGAGTTCTCCCGCTATGCTCAATCCCGGCGTTATGTTTGACTAAAAAATCTTTGATAACAGTTATTAACAGAAATGTCATCTGAGTGATACAATGCTTACTCTAATATGAGAAGAGAATTAAGAACTGATTAGACAAAAACGCTTCTAAAATAATAGAGCATTTATGTGAAATACAAATTGTTATTGGTTTGAAGAAGATTTTGACTTAAAATCTTGACCGAAAAGCTGACTTGAATTGCTGTGGACGATTGTTCCGAGGTGGATTTGAAACAAGTCCATGTTGGAAAGAAGGTACGCAAAAAGCTTGAAAATAGGCGGTTTTGGACGGCGGTTCTGGAATGGATAAATCTAAACTTAACTGTTAACCGAGTTGTCGCTGGTTCGAGCCCAGCACGGGGAGCCAAAGCAAGCCTTGAAAACCTAGTGTTTTCGAGGCTTTTTCTTGTTTTATAATTCTTGTACTCTGTTTTTACTGACGCATGATTTTTCAAAAAATGCGTCAACCGAAAAATGTGTGTCAAAACGCTGCGGTTGGACCTGTTATGTGATCGCATTTATATCTTCTGAAAATCATGGTAGTTTTTTAAGAGCAAAAATCTGCTTGACGCATGGTTTGACGCATGATGGAAAAACTATTTGAAAAATCGCTTAAATACCAAGCTGTTTCAATGCTTTTGACATTTTTGCTGACGCATTTTTTTGCTCTAAAAATGTGTCAATCTGTGTCAAAAAGTGTGTCAGATTTTAAGTCAAAGTTTGCGTCAATATAGGTATAAAATTGAACCCTTACTTCCTATCTGGTGACAGGTTGTAAGGGCTTTTGTTATAGGTGTCTGCGGGATGATAAATAGATTCCAGTTTTTCCATGCATTCTTTTTGGTGCTTGGGCAAAAGGTGAGAATATTTGTTGAGCGTCGTTGAAATGTTGGAGTGACCGAGTGTACGCGATACCATCAGAATGTCTGCGCCGTTTTCTATACATCTCGTAGCAAAGGTATGTCGGAGTGTGTGGAAATTACAATCTTCGATTCCAGCGTTCTCCATGACCTCTTGGAAATACTTATCTGACACTGTCGATAACAGCTTTGAAGCTACAAAGGACAGAGTGACGGAGGTCAACGACAATTACGGTCAGAACATAAAAAGTTCTTATGCCGGTAACAACAGCACAATGGAAGCTATGGCAAAGCAGAGAATGTTCTTCAGTGGTCTGAAAAGCACACTGATCATCATTCTGCTGATTGCGGCTATTCTGTTGGTAATCGTCAAGTGCTTTAACATCTCGTTTAAGAAAAAGCAGACTGACACAGCGGATGCCGGTGAAACCGAAATTTCGGCGGAGGGCCGCAAATCTGTCCGATCTGCCCCCGAGAATAAGGCAAAGCCGAAAACTGTTGTTCAAAAGCAGAAAAAAGATGATAAGCCCAAGGTAGTGAAAAAGACAACAGAGACCAAAAAGGAATCTGTTGCCACTGCCGATGAAGAGGATGTAGCTGACAG